>CAZOHW010000302.1:0-5828 GCA_964579525.1 uncultured Nitrospira sp.
ATCATGGACCGCGGAGGGCTGGATTGGGCTTGGGCGCTGGTTGATTGACCATGGACAGACCGTGATAGTGACGGGAGGAGCTTCAGATCAACAAGCTTACTGTGAGCAGGTGATTCATGGATTGCCTGATGCGGTGAACCTCGTCGGTCGGGCGACATTGTCCCAACTGGGCTATCTGCTGAGCCGGGCAGCGCTGTATGTCGGGACGGACACGGCGGTGAGTCATATGGCGGCTGCCGTCGGTGTGCCGTCCGTCGTGTTGTTTGGTCCCTCAAATCCTGTGAAGTGGGGACCATGGCCGAAGGACTTTCCGGCAACAACACACGGCCCATGGTCCACACAAGGATCGCAACGACAGGGAAACGTGTTCCTTCTTCAAGGAGACGGAGCGTGCGTACCTTGTCTCGCGGAGGGATGTGAACGTCACATCAACAGTTTAAGCGAGTGTCTTCAACAGCTCTCGGTAACACGGGTGATTCAGGCTGCGGAGACTATGCTGACTACGCGCCCATCGACGATGGCGACACTCAATTGCGTATGAAACAGATCGCCGCGAAACTCTTCCATTCCATTGCTGGACGATATGGGCAGGCCCTGCTTGATCATCGATCACTCGTTGTCATCGGGACACAGTTGAGCTTAATTCTTGCGGCGAATTTTTCCGCCTTTGAATTACGTTTCGATGCGGATATTCCGCCTGAGTACCAGCGGGTGATGTGGATATATACGCCTGCTGTGCTGGTGGTGCACGGTTCCGGCTTATGGGTCTTTGGAATTCAGCGAGGGCTTTGGAGATACGTAGGCCTTCATGATCTCGGGAGAATCTTCACGGCTTCTCTTACCAGCGCCGCAGTGTTCTATGGTCTTGTCCATCTTCTCCTCGGACACACGGCCTATCCTCGATCGGTGATTATCCTGACCGGTGTGCTGAGTGGGTTGTATCTTGCGGGAATCAGGTTGGCGGTACGGGGATTGCGCGAGTGGCTCCAGATCATCGGGCCGACAGCCAGACGGGTGCTGATCGTCGGGGCGGGGAATACCGGTGAATTGCTGGTGCGCGATATGTTGGCCGATGCGGACTATAATAGCAAGCCAGTCGGGTTTATCGATGATGATCCCATCAAGCGGCGGATGAAGATCCATGGCATACCTGTCGTGGGCACGATCGCCGACATCAAAAAAGCAGCGGATCGCCTGGGCGCCCATGAAATTATCGTCGCGATTCCATCTGCCTCGACGGCCATGAAACAGAAAATTCTTGCGGCTTCAGAGGGCTGTACGGCGCCGATTAAGATTTTGCCGAGTGTCAAACGATTGCTGGGCGATCCCGTGTCGCTTCAACAAGTTCGTCCCATGAGTTTGGAGGATTTGCTGCAGCGCGAGCCGATCCAGACGGATCGTGAGGAACTCTACCCCCTGATTGCCGGGAAGACGGTATTGGTGACGGGAGCCGGTGGGTCCATCGGATCGGAGTTGTGCCGACAAATCGCTGGATACAGACCAGAGTCGGTGATCCTCTTCGAACGATATGAAAATACCCTCCATACGCTGTTGCTGGAACTGCGAGCGACTCATCCGGAGGTCGGCGTGCTTCCGGTCATCGGAGACGTGACCGTGCCGGATCGTGTCGCGGAGGTCTTTCGTCAGACCAGCCCAGACATCGTGTTCCATGCTGCAGCGCACAAACATGTTCCCCTCATGGAGCTGAACCCCAAAGAGGCGATCCGTAACAATATCCTTGGGACGAGGGTGGTGGCGGAGGCGGCCTTGCAAACAGGAGTCGACCGGTTTGTTCTTATTTCGACGGACAAAGCCGTCAATCCGTCCAGCGTGATGGGCGTTACAAAGCGTATTGCTGAGCACCTGATGCAGGGGTTGAGTCACAAGGGCCTCACGAAGTTCACGGTTGTACGGTTTGGCAATGTGCTCGGCAGTAACGGCAGTGTGGTGCCGTTGTTCTATGAGCAAATTCGAAAGGGTGGTCCGGTCACCGTAACTCATCCCGACATTAAGCGATTTTTCATGACGATTCCGGAGGCGGTACAACTGGTTCTGCAGGCAAGCGTGATGGGACAGGGCGGGGAGGTGTTTGTCCTTGATATGGGTGAGCAGATTCGAGTCGCCGATCTGGCGAGAAATATGATCGTTCTGGCTGGATTGGTGCCGGGGAAAAATATCGAGATTGTCTACACCGGGCTTCGACCAGGAGAAAAACTCTATGAGGAACTCTTTGAGGAGCATGAACAGGTTGAGCCCACGGTTCATGTGAAAATCCATCGAGCGGTCGGTGCACCAGTTCCAGTTGATGAGCTGAATGAGTGGTTGGAATCATTACCAGCGAAACTTCCTAGCAGTGACGAAGAAGAGTTGCTGCACGATCTGAAGCGGCTTGTGCCGAGTTTTCAACAGACCGTTCCTCAGCGTGTGTCATGACCGGCGATTGATGCCGTTCAGCCAGCGTCGTTCGAACTTACCGCAGCCGTACTAATCCACAAGGACATCACATGGTCACCCTGGTCACCGATGGGACTGGGTTTATCGGAGCCGATTTCCTAGTCGATTGGCTGGCGCAGTATGATGAGTCTGTCGTCAATCTCGATAAACTCACTTATCGCGGGTAATCTAGGAAGTCTGGTGCCGGTGCGGAGTGCATGAATACGATGAAGATACTCTTGACCGGCAAGCGTGGGCAGGTCGGTTTTGAGCTCGTACGTGCATTGGCTCCCCTGGGCGAGATACGTGCGGTGGGCCATGCGGAATGTGATTTGGCCGATGCATCTGCCATTCGTGCCCTCGTGCAATCATGCCATCCTGATCTCATCGTGAATGCGGCAGCCTACACGGCAGTAGACAAGGCGGAATCAGAACCGGCACCAGCGCATGCGGTGAATGCTGTCGCACCAGGAGTTCTTGGAGAAGAAGCGGTAAAACTGGGTGCATGGGTCGTGCATTATTCGACCGATTATGTGTTCGATGGCACCAAGCTCGGTGCCTATGTAGAAGAGGATCTCACGAACCCCCTCAGTGTCTATGGGCGTACCAAAAGAGACGGCGAGATCGCGCTACAAGCAAGTGGGGCGCGGCACCTGATCTTTCGCACGAGCTGGGTGGTTGGAGCGCACGGCGGGAATTTTGCCAAAACTATTCTGCGGTTGAGTGTTGACCGAGAAAGTTTGAACGTGGTGACGGATCAATACGGTGCTCCGACATCGGCTGCGCTACTGGCCGATGTCACTGCCCAGATCGTTCGGCAGATGCAACGTGAAGGTGGCGATACATTCCCGTTTGGACTGTATCACCTCGTAGCAGACGGCGAGACGAATTGGTGTGATTACGCGCGGTTTGTCGTGACGGAAGCTCTTGCTGCCGGAAGATCGTTGAGGCTCTTGCCTGAAGCCATTCGTGCGATCCCTTCCTCAGAGTATCCCACTGCTGCTAAACGCCCGGCTAATTCACGAATGGATACCAGTAAATTGCGTAGAACTTTTGGTTTCGAGTTGCCCGATTGGAAAAGCGGTGTGAGCCACATTCTCCAACAGATTCTGAGGGCACCATGAACACACGCAAAGGCATTATCCTTGCCGGAGGTTCCAGCACACGACTATTTCCAGCCACACTGACCATCAGCAAGCAGTTGCTTCCGGTGTTCGACAAGCCCATGATCTATACTACCCGCTCAGTGTGCTCATGCTGGCCGGGATCCGCGACATTCTGATCATTTAAACGCCTCAGGATACCCCCCGTTTTGAGCAATTACTGGGTAAGGGTCGGCAATGGGGACTGAGTATTCAGTATGCCGTACAGCCCTCGCCCGCCGGACTTGCACAGGCGTTTCTGATCGACGATTCGTTCATTGAAAACAATCTTTCCGCCTTGGTATTAGGCGATAACATTTTCTACGGCCACGATTTTTACCATCTGCTCGGCAACGCGACGTCGCGTACCAAAGGGGCGACCATCTTTGCCTACCATGTTCAAGATCCAGAACGGTATGGTGTCATGGAGTTTGACGGTATGGGCCGGTTGTTGTCGTTGGAAGAAAAACCTAAGCAACCCAAGTCGCCTTAGTGCCGTAACCGGTCTGTACTTTTATGACCAACACGTCGTCGAGTTCGCCAAGAATCTCACGCCTTCTCACCGAGGTGAGCTGGAGATCACGGATCTCAATCGTATGTACCTGAACGAAGGCATGCTCAGCGTAGAGGTGATGGGGCGTGGCTATGCGTGGCTGGATACCGGCACTCATGAGTCATTGCTCGATGCGAGCCAATTCATTGCCACGCTGGAAAACCGTCAAGGGCTGAAGGTGGCCTGTCCGGAAGAGATCGCGTATCGACAAGAATGGATCGATGCGGTGCAGTTGGAAAAGCTTGCTCAGTCATTAGCGAAGAATGACTACGGCCAATATTTGCTGAAGATAGTCACGGGAAAAGTTTTTTGATGAAAGCCTTGCCACGTGCGATTCTGGATGTCATTTTGTTCGAACCCAAGGCCCTTTGGCGACGACCGAGAGTTCTTCTTTGAGAGCTTCAACCATGCTCAATTTGTAGAGGCCATCGGGAGGACCGTACAGTTCGTACAAGATAACCACTCCCGTTCAGTCAAAAACGTATTACGGGGCTTGCACTATCAAATCCAACAGCCCAAGGAAAACTGGTGCGCGTTGTCGCAGGGGAGGTGTTTGATGTCGCCGTGGACCTCCGCAAAAGCTCGCCGACATTTGGCCAATGGGTAGGCGAAATCCTCAGTGCAGAAAACAAAACACAGATATGGATCCCCGAGGGGTTTGCTCATGGGGTTGTCGTGTTGACCGATGCCGCCGAAGTACTCTATAAAACGACTGATTACTGGATTCCCGAACACGAGCGTTGTATCGCCTGGAATGATAAAATCCTGGCGATCAATTGGCCTATCCGTGGCGAGCCCGTGCTCTCCAGGAAAGACGGAGGGGGCGACTTGGTTGCAGAGATCAAGCCATTTCCCTGATGCAACAGTTTCCCATGACTCCTCATGAAATGGCGACAAGTCTCTGGCGGAACCGCCAGCTAATCCTTGCGTTGACTAAACGCGAGGTGGTGGGCCGCTATCGCGGCTCGGTGATGGGATTGGCGTGGTCGTTCTTTAACCCGACCCTTATGCTGCTCGTCTATACCTTCGTGTTTTCCGTGGTCTTCAAAGCGCGGTGGGGTGCCGGTGGCGATGACAGTCAAACCGCCTTCGCCATCATGATGTTCGTCGGCATGGTTGTCCATGGGTTATTTGCCGAATGTCTGAACCGCGCTCCCAGTCTGATTGTATCGAACGTCAACTATGTAAAGAAGGTCATTTTCCCGCTGGAAATTTTACCGTGGGTTGCCATGGGCTCGGCACTGTTTCATGCCGCCATCAGTCTCGTGGTGTTGCTGGTGGCGCAGCTCATTTTGACCCAGCAACTCGTGTGGACGGTGCTGCTATTTCCCTGTGTGCTCGTGCCAT
Organism: uncultured Nitrospira sp.; assembly: GCA_964579525.1. Taxonomy (GTDB): domain Bacteria; phylum Nitrospirota; class Nitrospiria; order Nitrospirales; family Nitrospiraceae; genus Nitrospira_D. Next base: position 5,476 of record CAZOHW010000302.1, read on the forward strand.
TAGTGTTTGTAAGCATGGGCTTTGCCTGGTTCCTGGCAGGCCTTGGGGTGTATGTGCGCGATATCGGGCAGATCACAGGTATGGTCACCACAGTCTTGATGTTTCTTTCGCCCGTGTTCTATCCCGTCCACGCCCTTCCGGAACGGTATCAAGCATGGTTGCATATGAATCCGCTGACCTTCATCATCGAAGAGGGGCGCAACACGTTGATCTTTGGCAGGGTGCCGGATATCGGGGAATGGGGAGTGAGATTGGCAGGAGGCATGGTGATCGCGTGGTGTGGGTTTGTGTGGTTCCAGAAAACACGCAAGGGATTTGCAGGTGTCCTCGGATTTGGTGCTGAAAGTTGAAGG
>CAZOHW010000303.1:0-5798 GCA_964579525.1 uncultured Nitrospira sp.
AGCGCTACCTTGACACGGTAGAGGTCGACGGTTCAAGACCGTCCGCGCCTACCATTGCGCTGAGGCACGCGTAGCCGTTCACAGGCTCGGTGCCTTTGCTGTTTCTTGACCATAGGTCAGCGCTTCGCACGATGAAGATCACAGTCAAAGACGGCCCTTGCGGAGACATCCGATCTGGCGACACAGCGGGAGCCGCCCTCTCTATACTCGGTGTAACGGGCTCAGATATTTTGGCCGCCAAAGTGGATGGGACCGTTGTTGACCTTTCTCGGCCTCTGTCGGGAGGCACCACCATCGAACCGCTTCGCTTCAACAGCATCGAAGGCCGCGAGGTGTATCGCCACAGCAGCACCCACATCATGGCCCAAGCCGTGAAAGAGCTCTTCCCATCCGCTCAATTGACGATCGGTCCGGCGTTGGAAGATAGCTTCTACTATGACTTTGCCTTTGAACGCCCCTTTACCCCAGAGGATCTGGAAAAGATAGAAGCCCGTGCGGCAGAGATTATCCAGCGGAACCTCACGATTACACGGCGGGAGCTGACGAAACAGGAAGCCATCGATTTCTTCACCTCCCGTGGAGAACGGTACAAGGTCGAGCTCATTCAGGGCTTCCCTGACCGGGAACCGATTACGGCCTATTCGCAAGGCGACTTCGTCGACCTCTGCCGTGGTCCGCATCTCCCAACGACAGGCCATGTCGGCACCTTGAAATTGCTCAATACCGCCGGCGCCTACTGGCGCGGGGATGAGCGGAATCCCATGTTACAGCGGATTTATGGGACATCTTTCCCGACCAAAGCGGAATTGGAGGCCTATCTCGCTCGACTCGAAGAGATCAAGCGCCGAGACCATCGGAAGGTTGGGAAGGAATTGGATCTCATCAGCGTGCAAGATGAAATCGGCCCTGGGCTTGTCCTGTGGCATCCCAAAGGTGCGGCCATTCGCCTCCTCATAGAAAATTTCTGGCGCGAACAACACATTAAAGACGGCTATGACTTGGTCTATTCTCCACATGTGGCACGTCTCGACCTCTGGAAGACCAGCGGCCACCTCGATTACTACCGAGAAAATATGTTTCCATCGATGAAGCTGGAGGGCAGCGAATACCAGCTGAAACCGATGAATTGCCCATACCACATCATGATCTACCAGTCTCGCCTCCGCAGTTACCGAGACCTGCCCATTCGCTATGGAGAACTCGGAACGGTCTATCGGTACGAGAGAACGGGTGTTCTGCATGGACTCTTACGGGTACGCGGCTTTACACAGGATGATGCCCATCTCTTCTGCCGACCAGACCAGATGGAGGCCGAAGTCAGTCGAGTCCTCGATTTCACGTTTTTTGTCCTCAGGACGTTTGGATTCACTGAATTTGAAGTATTCCTTTCGACAAGACCGAAAGAATCCGTTGGAGGCGATGAACACTGGACGCTGGCCACAAGCGCCTTGGAAGGGGCATTAAAAAGCCGCCGCATCGCCTTTCAACTCGACCCAGGAGGTGGAGCGTTTTATGGTCCCAAGATCGATATCAAGATCAAGGATGCCCTGGGCCGGTCATGGCAATGTTCGACCGTTCAAGTCGACTTCAACAACCCAGAGCGATTCGAACTGAGTTATATCGGAGAAGATGGGAAAGCTCATCGACCCATCATGATCCATCGTGCACTGATGGGATCGATCGAACGTTTCTTCGGGATTCTGATCGAGCATTATGGTGGAGCATTCCCGACGTGGTTGGCACCGGTTCAGGCCGTGATCATGAACATTACGGACAACCAGCGGGAGTACGTCGGCGCCATCGCGGCACAATTGAAAGCAGCCGGGTTCCGCGCCGACGCAGATCTTCGGAATGAGAAGATTGGGTTCAAGATTCGCGAGGCAGAAAAAGCGAAAGTCCCCTTCATGTTGGTCGCAGGGGATCGAGAAGTACAAAGTGGGACCCTTTCGGTTCGTGGCCGAAGTGGTTCGAATTTAGGCACGATGAAGGTCGCTGAAGTGCTGGATCTTTTACGAAGGGAAGTCGGCACACAGCGGGAATTTCAACCGACACATTAAACAAGAAAGAGGTGGCCTATCGTTCCCAAACTACGCGTGAATCGTGAGATCCGAGTCAGAGAAGTTCGTGTGATCGGTCCAGAGGGAGAACAGCTCGGTATATTACAGACTCCTGATGCCTTTCGCCAAGCGCAGGAAAGCGGCTATGACTTGGTTGAAGTCGCGCCCAATTCAGCCCCTCCGGTCTGTCGGATTATGGATTATGGAAAGTATAAGTATGAGCTGAGCAAGAAGGACCATCAAAGCCGGCGCCACCAAAAGTCCACGCAGGTGAAAGAAATCAAGTTGCGCCCGCGGACGGATAAACACGATCTTGAAATCAAGGTCAGGCAGATGAAGGCCTTCTTGGAGGAGGGGAACAAAACGAAAGTGACCCTCACCTATCGCGGACGAGAAATGGCCAACCAAGAAATGGGTCGTGCCGTGATGAATTCCGTAATTGAACAACTGGCCCAGGCAGGCACCATTGAGTATGCTCCTCGTATGGAAGGACGTAGTTTGATCATGATTGTCGCTCCGAAACATTGATGAGCAACACCGTGATCGCTCAATCAAAAGGAATCTCCCCATGAAAATGAAGACGCATTCAGGAACGAGCAAACGATTTACCAAAACGGGAAGCGGCAAGATTGTCCGACGTAAGGCGGGCAAGCGGCACATACTGACCAGCAAGCGGCACGACCGGAAGCGCCGCCTGAGCGGAACAGCAGTGGTGGATTCTACGGTTGTTTCTACATTGAATCGACTCCTGCCGTATGCATAGACGACGAGTGTGTAGCATTGTGAACTTTAGGACCCAAAAGGAGTAATGAATCATGCCTCGCGCAAAAGGCGGACCAAAGACAAGACAGCGACGAAAGAAACGGATTAAGTTAGCCTCGGGCCAGTACGGTGGGAAAAGTCGGTTGTTCCGTTCAGCGACAGAAAGCGTAGATAAGGGGCTGCAGTACGCGTACGTTGGGCGAAAAGATCGGAAACGGGACTTCCGCCAACTCTGGATTGCTCGCATCAGCGCAGCCGTTCGAGCCCAGGGGCTGACCTACGCGCGGTTCATCAACGCGCTCAAAAAAGCGAATGTGTTGCTGGATCGAAAAGTGTTGTCGGATATGGCCATCAAGGATGCCGCGGGCTTTGAAAAGTTGTGCGGCCTCGCCAAGCAGCACCTGACGCCTGCCACTACCTAACTCGACACTTCCCCAGAAATAGTGATCAACGGGGGGACGGCAACGTCTCGTCTCCCCTTCACTGCTCTATCGCTCCGGCGATAGTCCTCGCCCAAGCTCCATCAGTTGCGACAGGTTCACGTCGAACGAGACAGCGGGCATGCTGATCTGCCACCGCTCAAGCACTTCGGGATGGACTTCGCCGACGACACCGACTGGCTTGCCCGAGACAAGAATGCGGCCTGCACGGCCTTCTAAGAATGATGGATGTTGGACTGGCTCGAGGCTGTACTCTTTCCCCAAGTAATAAAACAGCACATCGAGACTTGAATGGATCTCTGAGAAATGGGCCGTGGCATGAACAATCAGGGCGCCTATGACTGTCTCCGTCCTAGACCCTACCTCATGAGTAGCGTCGGGGATCGCCACATCGCCCGCTTCGAAGAGACGATGGGGGTAGAATGCGCGGCTCGATGCGGCCTCCACCCGCAAGAGCGCGGGCAACATCCAATGCCGAAGGCAAGAGAAGCTTTGTGACATGACGTTATCGACTTCGACCATTTTCCCCCATTCCGTTCCATCCAGTCGCATAAACCCTGAATAGTGTTCCGGCGAACCGAGAATGTTGGAGATAATTTCCTGAAATCCCAACCCGACCATCAAGTCTCTCGCACGATCCGACATCTGTTCGATATCAGATAACCCACCCACCGTAAACTGAGACGGCATAACCGGTGTAAATTCAGCATACCCTCGGCTCATGGCCACGTCTTCAACCACATCCATCGTGTGCATGACATCGTGTCGATAGGGTGGTAGCGTGACCTTCACGGTCCCCTTCCCGACAGACACTTCGTACCCGTAAGCTTCGAGCGATCGCTTTACCACGTTTGAACCGAGTTCCTGGCCAAGTGCTTGTTCGATCGTGTTGATCGGAACTGTCTTCGGCTTGCTGAAATCATGAGGTGTGTTGATCCATTTCCCCCAGGACGTATGTGACGAATATTGAATTTCAATCGGCTCAATCGATGCCCCACGGTCGGCGAGATTCGTCGCAAAAACGTTGAGCGATAACATCACCATCGATAGATCCGTTCCGGTGACTTCGATAAACAGCTCGTCGTCACCCACCCGCACTTCTCCGATTTCCCGACTATTAATGATCGGTGGGAATGACAGGACTTGATTTTTGGCATCGCGCAAAATCGGAAAGCGATCATTCCCAGCCAAGATAGCCCCATGCTCCAACCCTTTAGGATGGACCATCAGAATCTCCGACAGTGTCATGACCGTCTCCATGCCCAGGGGTGTAAACCGCGCGTCATCCGGCTTCACCAGTTCGTAGGTCACGGGGAACGTGATCTTCGGCAGCTGATAGATTCCGATTGAAACCGTCTTGCGTTTGTGTCCATAGATGTCGGCCAGCTTCTCTTGTGTTTGAATCAGCTGAGCTAGTCCATGGTCTGAGACTCGATAGCCCTTGGCGATACAGGCGGCCACATAGGGGCGTACTCGGTTCATCCCCGGCTTGACGATCACTGTCTGTCCAGATTTGGGCTTCTTGGTGAAAAATGAATAGGGCTTGAGCCAGCCCTGTTGCTTGATTCGGATTTGCCGAGCAATGCCTTCACAACACCAGAGGTCAGGCCGGTTGCTGTCTTGTAGTTCAATCCGCAATTCACCGGTCTCAGGGTTGTGGCCCTTGAGCTCGCCTTTGACAAGCATGAGCCATTCTTCTAGTTGAGCAATCGAGACGGAATGAACTGCCCCCCGTGCCGACTGCAGCAGTGACTCGAGATCATCCTTATAAACAGTGATTGTCGGCATACGATGAGTTAGAACAATCCTCTCGTCGTGCGGATAAGTTCCAGATTGTCGGTGAAGAGCTCCCGGATGTCATGGATACCAAGCGCGACCATCGCCATGCGATCAAGGCCCAAGCCCCACGCGATGACCGGCACCGTCACCCCAAGCGGCAACGTAACTTCCGGCCTGAAAAGCCCAGCGCCGCCCAACTCCATCCATCCCAACCGTGGGTGCCGCACATGCATTTCCACCGATGGTTCGGTGAAAGGGAAATAGGCCGGCAAGAATTTCACTTCCTTGGCCTGTGCCACTTCACGGGCGAACAAATTAAGCAGCCCCAACAACGTTCTAAAGTTGATATCCTCCCCAAGGACGATCCCTTCTACCTGGAAAAAATCCGTGGCATGAGTGGCATCGACTTGATCATAGCGAAAACAACGGGCGATCGAAAAATACTTGCCTGGAATGCTCGGCGATGCGGCCAATGTTCGCGCAGAAACAGCAGTCCCTTGGCTCCGCAACACCAACCGTTTGGCCCTCTCCATATCGAATGAGTAGCCCCAACCGCTGGAACCGGTCTCGCCACCACTCTCATGGACTTTGGCGACTCGAGCTAAAAACGGTTTGGCGATCGAAGAAGCATAGTTGGGCTCTTTGACGAAATAGACATCGTGAATGTCGCGGGCCGGATGAAACTGGGGCATGAACAACGCATCCATATCCCAGAACTCTGTCTCGACGAGCGCGCCTCGCATTTCCTGAAACCCCATGC
>CAZOHW010000304.1:0-5769 GCA_964579525.1 uncultured Nitrospira sp.
CTCTTGATGGAAACCACTCGCTCATGCACCATGACGTTCTTCCTTTTCGCACCACCGGCGCGCCAGTTCACGCAGGACTTCGCGTGGTAACTTTCCGGTTCCGTTTCGGGGCAGGCTTGGTACACACACAAGTGGGCGCGGCAAAAAAATCGGATCGATGGATGTCCTCAATGCGCGCTGAATGTCCTCGCTGGTTTTTCCCGGTGCGACCACAAAGGCCATCAGCCTTGTCACGGAACCCGCTTCTTCGTCCGGTAGAAAAAATACTCCGTCCTGGACACCATCGATGTGCAACAATTGCTGGTTCAGCTCTCCAAGCGACACACGGTGGCCAGCGACATTCACTTGATCCTCCTCCCGACCGTGAACGATAAAGGTGCCGTGCGGATTGACTGTAATTCTGTCCGGAACCGAGACAGGAGCCGGAAGATACCACGCTTCGACCAAACACGATGCATCGTTCTGAATCACGCGCATGCCCTTCAATGGCCGCCACTCGTCTCCTTCGATCGTACGCCGTTCTGCAACGCTTCCCGCCTCGGTAAAACCGAAAATTTCATGCACCTCGGCTTGAAACTGCTCTTCAGCCTCCTGCGCCAGACTTCTGGCCAACGGTGCGGTGGCAGAAAGAATGAGTCCCCCAGGTGGAACAGTGATACGCTCCATGACACAGGCTCGAAGGTGTAACGGCGTCGTGACAAGCAGCCATCTCCCCTTAACCTCTGCCAAAGCACCTCCGATGTCGGCCGGGAACAGTGGTCTTCCCGCATGCATGGGTAATCCATGCAGCATCGGCAATATGACCGACGCCTCTAACCCAAACATATGCTGATGAGGAACCGTCGCCACCACAGTAGGCATACGGCTTCCAATACTGAGGCTCGCCCCTGTCCCCTGCGCCACTGTCGTCAGTGCCCCCCACGTTTTGGCATGGGGCTTCGGTTGTCCAGTACTCCCAGAGGTAAATGCCACGGCGACAACTTGATCCACAGGGATCTGTGGGACAACTATTGACTCCAAGGCTTGGCCTTTTGAGGGCTGTATCGAAACCGATTTAATCCCCTCAATCACGCCACCCTGATCGATCAATGCATAACTGTCTGGATAGTCTCCATGGAGACGCTGAAGGGTTTTCGAGGTCCGACTTGGAGGGAGTAATGTCACCTGATGCCGAATCATTGCCGCAGCCAAACCCACCAAAAACCGGTAACGGCAGTGTAGGAGATTCAGTACGACTGAGCGATCTGGTAATGACTCGGCAAGATCGGAAACGTCGGCAAGAAATTGTCCGGCTGTCCGAGGCCCGTCTTGTGTCCAGGCCAAGACATCGTCTGGATTGTAGGGCCCGATTAACGGAATGGTCCGAATTGTCCCTTCCACGATCACTTCGTGCGGTTTATTTCGATGGCCTTGGCCAATGCCTTTAGCGATGAAAAAATTGTTCTGATCTCCGGATCGCTCGATTTGAGTTGATACCCGTAGATTTGTGAAATCGCCAAGGCCAGCTCCAGCGCGTCGATTGAATCCAGCCCCAGGCCCTCGCCGAACAATGCGGCTTCCGGATCTATCGTTGCCGGATCGAGTTTGAGCCTGAGGGTCTGGACGATCAGTTTTGCGACATCTTGTTCCAACGAGGCCCTCGGCATTCAGTGTCTCCGCGAATCAATCCAGAAACTACTCGTCGCGATTGCTCTCTGTTCACTCTCACTTGCCTATCGAGGCACCGATTTTACCGCCTGATAGTCTCGCAACAGGCCGTTGAACCATTCTTTGAGCCGACATTCTTGAAAGCCTGCGACATTCAGAGTTTCGACTATTGTTTCCGGTGGAACGCACTGTTCGGTCGTTTCCCACCAGTAAGCCATCAGCTTCTTCATATCCCGATTACCCGTCCCAGCTGAAAAGGTCGCCCCCAAAATGGTCTTGATGTACAACCGCGACAACATGAGCAACAGCGCTGAGCGTGGACGGGAAATTTCGAGCAACAATACGATCCCGCCGGGTTTGAGGACACGTCGATACTCGGAAAAGGCGCGCTTCAGGTCAGACACGTGTCGTAACGCATAGCCCATGCTCAAGAAGTCAAAGTGTTCATCCGGAAACGGGAGGTTCTCTCCTACTCCCCGTACAAGATTGCGGCAAGGACCTTTTTGAGCTTCTCTCAACATGCCGCTACTCGGATCAAGTCCAATGACTGACCCAGACGGACCGACTACCTCCAGGGCACATTGGGCCACCAGCCCTGGCCCACAAGCAACATCGAGAACCTGCATTCCTGGCTTTAGTCCTGCTAGCTGTAGCGCTTTTTTGCGATACCATAGTCCTGAACCAAACCCTGTTGCCTTATCGATATTCCGATACTGGTAGGCCGTGCGATCAAATAGGTCATTGAGAAATCCCTGCCTCGCCTCATTGTGACTATAATACTGATGTAAAAGTGGATGAGGAGTGATAGGAATACGATCGACGCATCCCCCGCTTTCCTGTGCCGACCTAGCAGACTGGCTCATGAGGATCTCCATGAGGGCAAAACGCCACCCTTGTAGCAGGACACTGGCCTCGGGGCAAGCCCTCATCCTCAGAAAAACGAGTGGAGAGAGAAAATGACGTCGTTGTCGTGATCGCGATGGTTATACTCGAGCCTGACGGCCCAATTTTGCGCGACCGTAAAGCGCGATCCGACATACCACCGAAAATCGTCAGACCTGTCACCCAGCGGGAATTTCATATAGGTCCCTGTCGCCATCACTTTCCACCGCTCGGTCATATCAGCCAACATTCCGACCGTTGCTCCCCCGCCGACTCGATGCAGATCACGATACGCTGCACTGATATTCCCCTCAGCTTCCGCAAAGGCAAAGAGGACCTCGCGATTCAACAATTGCAATTCCTTCGCCCCTCCGATCCCACCGTTGAAGAAGCCGTTGCTGCAAAGCTGGCACTCGTGATGCCGGATCGTATTCATCCCGATGTTGAGTTTCCAGGAGGGGGCGTGAAAGACGGAGTCGATCGGCGAGAGGGAGAGAAGATTTAGCAACGTGGCCCGCTCGACTCTGGTCTGATCCGCTCGATTGTAATGCCGCACCGTGATCGCGGCCATTTCAATCTGCGCATCGGGGGTGTAGCCGACCTCCGGATCGAGCAAATCGTGATAGCCACCTCGAAAGGTCGCCTCTTCAAAGGTATCATTATTGCGCCACCCACCTGCGAATGCCGCTCGGTGCATCTTATGGCCAAGTTCAGGCTGCTTGGCGAAAGGACGTACGGTAAACTCTTCAGAAGGGATGCGGAGTTGACTGCGAGCCGTCAACACCGCTCGGTTCCGTTCCTTCCATTCCGGTTTTGGAGAATCGGTCGTCTCAATTCGGTAGCGCAGATAATCTGACGCAAGATCCAGTAGAAATGCTTGCTTGGTAGGCAGCAATCGCGTGAAGGCTGGTGAGCTCAGCTCGTTCGTGTCTTGTGTCATCCGCTGAGCGAGATCCCGCTCTTCCCCAGACAAAGATTCTCGCTTTCGCTTGATGACCGTACTACGGGACGGACGATAGGTAATGTTAGAGACCAGACCAGGCTTTGAGACGACCAATCGAACCGTATCGGCTGGGACGGTCCACCCGATAAACTGATCCGTCAGGTGCAAGTCTGGATCGGCATAGTCTAACAGCGCGAGGATATGGTACGAGCAATTCTCCTTGAAGAAGAAATAGTCAAAGTAGGCATTCCCCAGTTCCCACGCGTGCATCAGAAATCGCCGTAATTGGTTTCCCGTCAGATTGAGACGATATTCCCAAATATCCCGATTTTCGATATCCCGATACTGTTGAACCTTCAAATAGTAGGGAATTGTCGAAAAGTATCCCTTATAGTTTCCGAAGATGCCACGTATCGGGTAGGCAAGCCCGGCGTTGGGAGGCACATCCGCTGCGTAGTTAATGGTGTACGCGAGAATGCGGGTCTGTTCCGTCTGCCCCTTCTGATCGACACGAAACAAGGTGTGGCCAAACATGGAAGCCGGATTGTTGAGAAACGCCGATGGAAAAATCAAAGAAATGGAATCCACCTCAAAATCCTCGTACCACCGGTCGAATCGTTCGCAGGTGAGGGGCGGAAGCCGGATCGGATCAAATCTGAGCTGTTCCTTGAGCCAGTGATAGCGGGCGATAAAGGCACATTGGGCAGGCTGTTTTGAGCGTCCAACCAGTTCAGCGGAAAAGAACTGCGCGAGGGTTGCCGCAAGCTCAGCAGCAGGATCAGTCTTCCCTCTAGGTGACAAGAAAAATCCTGGATCATCCTGCTCGCTCTCGTATCCGCCGAAGAGATTCTTTTGATAATGGAGCAAGAGATGCCATTCGCGCTGCTCTGCAAGCTTGGAATGTTCGGCGTGATCGATGAGTCGTTTCAGATACAGTTCGTGATCTGATTGCTGGGCATCAGAAGGAATGGGAGAAAGGATATAGGCTAGAAAGACGAGGAGGAATACCAGCACGGTATATAAGAGAGGAAACAAGGGCCCTGGCTGAAATGCCAGAGCCCTTGGAATGACTTAGCGTGCGGATGCTTTCGCAAGGACCGGGTGGCCTGCAATGGCATCATTGAGGGACTTCACCAATGCGACTGGAGAAGCTTCCCCGGCTTGCACCAGGGACGTATATCGCTCCTGAGTCATGGCAAAGAACTCTGCATGACGGTCTGCTGGAACACCCATGAGGGTGGCAAGCGAGGCCAGGTGTTCACCCTGTCCTTGCGCCATCTCTGCGGTGAGAGCCTCAAAATTCAACGAGGCGAACATCGTCGTCTTATGCTCACTCATAATCTTGCCGTCGTTCGTGCATCCGGAGGTCCCGAAGCTGATCCCGAACGTCTGGCTTCCGAATGTACCGTTTGTAGTCGCCTGGAGCACTTGAGGAGCGATTTCCTTCTGCCCCTTATAGTCACCCCACGCCAATTTCCCCAACCCACAGCCCGGACCAGTGTCTGGATTTGCTGCCATTGCCAGCCCCGCCTGGCTCCCAAACAAGATCGCAACGGCCACTAAGAGCACTTTCTTCGACATAAGTCCTCCTCCGTTAGAATTGGTTAAGTACCCATACTACTGCAACAAACACTGAGACAAAGTATAACCGAAACCGTCATCGATGTTGACAACAATTTTTCGCCAAGCAATGCGACGAATCGAATCGGACCAGTTCGATGATTATAGACAAATCGTCGTGAAGCGCAACAACTTTTCTCACCCAAATATTGAGCTGACATATACGTACATATATTTATCTACTTATTCACAGCTGAGCATCCACGCTGGCCGTCATACCATCAGCCTATGCGGTTGACAATTTAGTGGGTCGCATTTAGAGTCCGGCAAATGTGACCGTTCGAATGCTGCTCCTCATTTTCTTGCACCATCCGTTGCGCTTTTCAGTTGGCTGATCTGGTGTCTCAGTATTACCACGTCAGCGCTCTCCGCTGAATTCGGAGATATTGAAATCGGTGGATATGCGCCGGGCAGCTGGCCACGTGATCACGATATTTATAATCAAGGAACGATAGTTCCCGCCTCCATCCAACCTGGTTTCGGTGCCGGACTGAAGGTCGGTCTCTTTCCGTCCGCGTTCCAGCGAATAATGGGCCTCGAGATAGATTCCAACATGCACGGCGCGGCACTTTCCTTCTCAATGTTGCAATGGGCGCAGCAATGAAGCCGGCCGCTCCGACCTTCTTATCATCAATACGACATTCAATCTGATCCTACGCTATCCAGGCGAACGGATT
>CAZOHW010000305.1:0-5767 GCA_964579525.1 uncultured Nitrospira sp.
CTTTGTGCAGCTCGCCTGCATCACCATGCTCCTTAAACAATTTTGAGATAGGTTCGTATCTGGCGGACGTCCGAGGTCGATCACATCTGGGGGCCAACATTAGTCCGGATAAATCAGCCACCGCAGGGGAAGGCCTACCTCTGGCAAACCCAATCCACCATTCCACTAGGTGCAGAGGGTGGTGAACATGTTGGACTCACCCTAGGTTTCTTGAGCCGAGTCGCAGCAAATCCTCTCGAAAACAACAAATCGACTCCGATCGAGTGGTGCGACGGATTGTTCGTACCATCGTGTTCCACTTCAACAGCCTCAGATGGATGGCAGTGGAGTCTCTTGCATAGCCGAGTGATCCACCATGTCTCGCCGGAGTTCTACGACCGAACTGTCCTTGGCGCAGCAGCGGGGGTAGGGGCTGATGGCACGTATATGACACTCGGCTATTCAGCAAACACTCAACATAGGCCTCAGGACAATGCCCATTACATCTTTTGCTATGGACGAGACAATCCACTCCAGACTCGATTCGTACTTACTCGGAATACGTCCGAATTCATCTCTTTCCTAAATCAGGAGGCTTGTCAATGACCTCAATCCAGCGGGCTCCCAGAGCATTCGTACTTGCCATAGCAGTACTCATCAGTGTCGGAACACTTCCTGGATGTAACAACTATCTCGTATTCACAACTGCTACTAAGTTTGCCATTGATGTCTCCCAGGACGGTAACCAGCCACCCAAAGTGGTTCTGGGGTATAAGCGGGCCGAAGTCGCCGTTATTCCGGCTGAGCATAGGGCGGCTACCGCAACAGAAGACACCTATGCGGTACTCGGCAATTTCTGCGTCATGGCCAACCCCTCCCTGTATGACTGGATAGGCTCAATGATCAAGAAAGAGAATTCCCAGGACATCAAAGACAGCTTACAAATACGATCGGTTTTTGCTACTGGCATGGCGGCACGGCAAGCAGCCGAGACGGCGGAAATGCAAGCCTTTTTTGCCCGTGCGACTCTGCAGCGCACAACTACGGGTGCCACAGAAAAACACTGCTTCTAACCTAAGATCCTTACGCGTAAGGAGCCTCAATGAACAACAGAATGTTTGCCATCATAGCAATGGTCATGACGGCAATAGCAACGACCGCATGTGATCATCCTCGAGTATTTGTCGCCACAGGAACGATCGTGGGATTGGAAGCAACCCCAGGAGATCCGAACGAAGGACAAACACCTGCTGTCACGTTCGGCTATCGAAGAGCTGAGGTTGCACTCGTTCCAATTAGTAAAGACAGTGACAAGGTTGGTCAACAAAATACGGATGCCAACCCTCGATCGACCAAAGATGCGGTGTCGGCCTTAGCCACGTTCAATCTGGCCCACAATTGGTTTGGTCCGGCGCGCATAGAGCAATACATCGCAACAGGTTTTGCCGCCAGGGATATTCTCAAAGGCGAGCAATATGCTCTTGCGCTTATAGGGTATGAAAGAGGAACGGATGAGCTTGCGGATAAACTTGCCGACGCCTATAAGACCGCGCACAAGGATAATGCCACAGCCGAAGAAATGGCTTGCTGGGAAACTGTCAAGGCCTGGATGAATACCAACTTCCCTGGCCTTCCGCACACTGACATACTCATGAAAGGGTTCCGCAAACAGCGGACAAAACTCGCCGAAAGCAGCACGGTGAATACTGCATGCAAATTGACGACGACCACATAATGGAAATACTCCCCTATTCCCATTGAAGATGAGCAGCGCCCATGAAGCATTCACTCCTGTCATCAATACCTACGCCTGATACCGCTTTTTCTAGGTTATCTAGGGTGCATTCGATTCTTTGCGACTTGTAAAGAGGCATGATGTAAATGAAATCATGAACAGGACCATGTATTGCCATATGAAACCACTAACGGCTCCAGCGACTAATGAGGCTGGCAAGACACCCATACCTCAATAAAGGTTAGTGTTAACTTGATGAATCATCTGCTGACACCAGGGGGACAAGTCTATGAAACAACTATGCGGTAACCTGCTGCTCATCATACTCGTAGGCGTTCTTACCGGATGCGAGATGATGAGGCTGAAAGATCCAGGAATGGTGCTTTACTCACCATTTACTCAAACCTCAGCCCTCCATCTTCCCCCACTCCAATCTCAGCTCCTAGCCGACAAGGCCTTTCTCGATCGATGGAACGGCTTAAACCCAAGGACGATCTCGGATCCGGCCTGGAAAACCCTGCACGTATTGACGTTCAGCCCGGATCCGACACAACCGGAAGCCGGTTATGAGTCTGGCACGAACTTCTTGCGACTTGAGACAATCGACTGGACTAGCCATCAAACACCTCTGAACCTCAATCCGGAAGAGGGAGCTCCTAGGGAACGATTGCGTCATGCAATTGACAAATTGATAAGCGAGATCGAAACGACGGGTGCGACGCACCTCATTCTGTTCTCTCATGGCTGGCAACAGGACGAAACGAGGGCCTACCTTCGCTATCAGGAGTTTCTCAGCGGCATGTGGCGTACCCTGATGCTTTCGCCTCTTCATAAACAGTTCATACCGGCCAGTGGCCCCGCACCTTTTAAACCCCTGATGGTCGGTGTCCATTGGCCGTCCGAAACGAAATTCTTTGAAGGGCGGGACAAGGCCATGGCCGTCGGCCAAACGGACCTGAGCCACATTCTGTGGGAACTCGTGAAATACCGACACGAATCCAACAAACCGTTCAAAATCGTGCTCGCTGGCCATAGCTTCGGCAACCGCGTCATGTTCGCCGCCGTCGAGGGCCGGATGGATCGCGTCGCCAGAAACGTCCCCCATCATCATACAAGCTGGAATCCAGAGTGGGCACCGATCGATCTATATGTGGGATTTCAACCGGCAATGGACAGCGACATCGTCCATCCCAAACGCTGCCTTGAGAAGGGCGCCGATCGAGGCTTTTGCGACGTACCGTGGCGAATCAATCGCTTCGTACTCACCTTTAGCGCCTTCGACTATGCCAATCGCCATGCACTTAGATCGGATTACCTCGGCTACTACGGGGCCGACATCTATCCCACCGACGAGGAACTCGCACGTCTAAAAGCAGATCTACCAGGGAAGGTCTATGGTAGCAAGTCCCTCCTCGCGCAGCCGGTATGGGAACAGATTAAGGACCTGCCTGTGGCGGCGCTCTCAGACAGCGCCACGCCCAAGCCAATACCCATCGGACTTCTCGTTGTGAATCGCACAGGGCAGATTTCTCAATTTCAGTGGCCCTTCGACGAATTCCTCATGAACGAACCGCGGATCATCAAACTCGATTTGTCTCGTTGGGCGCACTACGAAGGGACCTACTGGACCTACACTGAACTCAAGGAGGAGGCGCCGAAAGAACGCTTGGACCTGGCCGACCCCAAGGCTAACTCGATCAAGAAACTCTGGCAGCGCTTGGGCTCGGGCGCTCACACTGACATCTACTATCCAGAAATCTGGCTCTTCATGTGGCGGATGATAGGGATGTCATAATCGTCAAGAAGGCTTGTTGGGAGGGGCGAGTACAACTTGCTTCATTGCGTTCTCTCGTAAGCCAAATACGTTGAATGGAAGATGAGGCATGTACTCACTAGTTCGCTTGCTCCACACTCAATACCACCGCAGAGACAGGCCCGGATTGTGCTGGGAAGATACGCTATAAGCCACCACAGACAAGAGGAGAGGGTGCTATGCAATATGATCTCGTGTTCGAAGGCGGAGGGGCAAAGGGCGCGGTTTTCGTCGGGGCGATCCAGGAATTCGAACGCCGCAAGCATACGGGGCGGCGCTTTATCGGCACCTCGGCTGGAGCCATCACCGCCACACTCATGGCGGCCGGGTACACCGCCACAGACATGCTGGCTGTGACCAAGGAACGGACAGCCGCGGGAAAACCTCGGTTCTCGACCTTCATGGATATCGCAGAGGCGTTCCAACAGGATGACATTGATAAGAGCCTGACGCAAGAAATCTTCAATCGCGTCGACTTACCCCTCTTCCCCGACTGGATCCAACAACGAGTCGACAGGGCACTCCTCTCTCAATTGATGAAGATGTCGGTCTACCGCGAATTGTTTTCCTTTGTCGAACGGGGAGGTCTCTACGCCGGCAATGCCTTTCTGGCTTGGATTCAGGAAAAACTCGATGCGGGAAATCGTAATCTTGCCAACGCGACGTTCGAAGAGTTCAACCGGGAAACGGGGGCCGACCTCTCGCTCGTGGCTTCCGATACAACCGGTCATCAGATGCTCGTGCTCAATCATCGTACGGCTCCGAAATGCCCGGTCGCCTGGGGCGTCCGCATGTCGATGAGTATCCCGTTCATCTGGCAGGAAGTACACTGGAACTCCGCCTGGTGCACCTACCTGGACAAGGCGTTGGCTGAGCATGCTATTGTGGATGGTGGAGTGCTGTCGAACTTTCCGTTGCACCTGCTGACGTCGCGCGACTCCGACGTCGTCGCGATTATGGGGAATACCGATCCGGACGGGGCCCCCAACCTCGGCCTCTTGATCGACGAAACACTCCCCGTGCTGAACGCAGGCCAACCGGCCACACTGAAAGCCAATGATAGCGTAAAAGCCGACCTGCTTCAGCACACCAAACGCCTTCGAACCATTCAACGAATCAAACGTTTGGTAGATACGATGACGGATTCATTTGATCAGCGCGTTATCGACACACACGGCCGCGAGGTTTGTCGACTCCCTGCCGGCGGCTACGGCACAACAGAGTTCGACATGAGTGAGCAGCGGATGACCGCCTTGATTGAGGCTGGTCGCACGGCGATGGAGGCGTTTTTCGACAAGGGGTAAACATCAACGTCCCCCTCGTCAGCCCACGGTGGTGCCGCGCATGAACGATTTGTATTTTTGAGACCAGAGCCGGTTCTGAAACCATCACATTGAAGGAGTGCCTGTGTTTCAACCGCGGTTTCCCGGACTTCTTGGCATTGCATTCGGCACGGCGCTTATCGCTCAGCTTGCTGCGCTGGCCCACTAACTCACCAAGGCACCGTTTACATAGGCCGTGCGGTGCTTGGCAAACCATTGACGGATGGCTCACACGTTTGGGGCATACCCGTGAAAGAAGCCCGCACTTATACGGTCAGGCAATATACTGTCGAAGGTACTTGCACTCAGGCAGACTCTTCCGAATGTCACGTCGTCGAACCAGACTTAGGCCAGATGATCCTGACCACACCAGACCGATTCCTTGAGATACGATATCGCGATAACTTGCTTGTCCCCAGTGAACTGGCAATTAAGAACAATCCAAACAGCACACTTAGGTCCCTTTCTCTGCAAGACTCTGGCGATGACCACCACTTGTATTTCCATTTCGCCGATTACAGCACAGGTGTGAAATGAGCGGACCGCTTAGACTCAGTCAGGTTCTTTTAGAAGAGTACGAACATCTTTTTCTTAACAGCGCTCAACTCCGCATCCCGGATCCGGAAAGCAAGGTATTGGAATATCAAAGTATTGAGCGTCTCAGGTTCTTGGTTGAGAGATTAAGGAAAGCCAATAAGGACAAGGACAACGATCCGGCAGCATTCTTTCTCTGGAACTCACTGCAGACGAATGCCAAGGACAAGTTAGAAAGGTTCTGCGGGTCACAGGGGCAAATCAACGAAGTTCAAAGAGTACTACTCGATGACATCAATGGCCTGCTACAGAACCCCTCCTTCGATATAGCACCACTGACAAATGGCTATCAATTATCTGACCTCACTAAGCAATGCCTTAAAC
>CAZOHW010000306.1:0-5763 GCA_964579525.1 uncultured Nitrospira sp.
CTACGATACTCGTTTTCTGACAGGCGAGATGATGTACACGATCAGGTTACTCTATAAAATCGCGGGTAACCCGGGATATGGGCAGGGAGACATCCTTAATTCTCGAACCCCTCAAACCGCCATCGCTTTCGGCTATGCCTATAATCCAGCGCAAAACTATCTCAGTTCCATCCGATCAGACATCGTTGATCGGGCGTTTCGTCAGCGGGTTGCGGCTGCCTACAATGGTCGCCTGCTTGGCGGCGGTATTTACGACTTTCACACCTACGAACTGGATTTCATCGCGAAATACCAAGGCTGGTCGATTCAAGCCGAAGGATTCTATCGACAACAAAATGTACGGAATAGCGATGCCGGAACCAGAGCGTTCGATCTGGGGACAATCCCGAAGAGCCCGCTCGCGGTTGGTCCTCCGGTGTCGCTGGGTGACGCGTGGGGCTGGTATGTGCAGGTCGGCAAATACGTGATCCCTCGCAAGCTGGAAGTCGGAGTTCGATACGGCGTCCTGGATCCTTCAATCAGGCAGAAACACGATTTGACCAAGGAATTTGGTGTCGCCATCAGCTATAGCTTCGACGGGACCTACAATAATCGCCTCATTCTCGATTACTCGAATATTACGATGGGAAGCGGCGGGCGCGCGCCAGATCGCTTCCCGTTCGAGAATTTGCCTGGATTCGGCTTGAATCTCGTCGAGAATCGAATCAACGTCCAGTACCAGTTCTACTTCTAGGACATGATGAAGCGTGTTGTCCACATTACAACGAGGAAACCTATGAGACTCGATAGGCAATTGGTTGGAAGTGTTGCATTGATATTCGCGGGATTGGTCTCCGTTGTCTGGATCGCGTCGCCTGCTCAGGCGCAACCTGAACCGCTCACGATTGCTGCTGCGAACAGTCTTCGAGATGTGTTTCGCAAAGTGCTTCCCCTCTTTGAAGCGCAGCATCCTGAACTCGTCGTGCGGGTTGTGTATGGTCCTTCACCAACCCTTCGAAAACAGATTGTAGAAGGATCACCGGTCGATGTTTTCCTTCCTTCCCTGGTGGAAGAACTCGACCAACTTGATACGAGTGGTTTACTCATTCAGGGAACCAAGCGTGTTTATGCCGGTACCTCATTGGTTTTGATTACCAGCACGAGCTTGCCGGCTCCGATCGGGTCCTTGGAGGATCTCCAAACGGTCCCAATTAGGCGAATCGCCATCGGTGACCCTAAAACTTCTTCTGTGGGAAAGGTCACTCTTCAGTTCCTGAAATACAGCAAGCTCGAGAGCAAGCTGAAATCCCAGTACGTATTCGGAGAGCATTCCCGAGCCATACTAGACTTGGTAGCGAATGGAGAAGCCGAGGTTGGCGTCGTGTACCAGGCTGATGCGGTGACGAGCAAGAAGGTCAAGATTATTGATACGGCCCCGGTCGAATCGCATGCTCCGGTTCAATACGGCGTGGCTCTTCCGTGGACGGCGAAGAACATTTCTGGAGCCGACAGCTTTGCGACGTTTCTGCAGACACCCCAGGTACAGGTGCTCTTACAAGAATACGGATTTGATCGCATCACACTCGACGGCGGAGCCGCTCGACAGCAGGGAGGACAGCCATGATTCTGACATGGAACAACCCACAACTGGATCGCAGAAGATCGCTCCGAGCTGGTGTCCTGCTCGTAGGCTTAATACTTGTTGCAGGTTGCGCGAGCTATCCTTCCATTCCACACAAAGTAGTCATGCAAACGGGGCGCAACACGGTCTGGGTCGAACAGGACCCGGATTCAGCGGTCAATACGCATCCAGTCAACTTGAGTTCGACGGAAGTCGGAACGTTATTACGGGGCGTTCGGTCCTGGGAACGCCGTAATGTGTTGCATCGTTTGTATGCCGGCCAATCAGATCGGCGCAGAACGTTTCGGGACGAAGAGATTGCCGTCCTGGCTCCTCCTCTATCGAAAGCACTCGCTCAAGCCACTGCCTCGGAACGAGTCTATTTTCACCTCAGTCATCCTACCGATCAGGGAGATGAGGAAACGACCACCGGCTGGATGTCAGTGAGAGGTTCCATTTTGTATCTCTCCCTCAGTGAGGCGCATGACAAGCATGGGCCGGAACCGGACATCGGCAAGTATGACCGCCAGATGCCGAACATTCCCGAGCTGACGGCAGAATTCGACGCGACGTTTGAGCCGGAGGAGTACCTGGTGAAAGTTAAATCGGCGGGACGGTTATTCGCACCTGATCAAAGGGAAGAACTGCAAATTCGCTATCTGGAGGCACTCAAGGCACTGCCGGCCCAACCAGGCCTTGAACAGAGGCAATAGTGGGTATGCGCTCGTTCCGGTGTTGATCTCATCCTGCACGAGGCGCTCTCCTATATGGCAGCGTTGTGCAAAACGCAAATCGAAATGGATGCTCTCACCGATTCAGTAAAGGAGAATCATGGCACGTCGCACATTCATCTTTTTCTCACTCTTGCTTCTGATGGTTCGATCTCACACAAGTCATGCCGCCGAAACTATCCGTATCGGCCATTTCCCCAACGTAACCCATGTGCAAGGTTTGGTCGCGCATCATCTCTCGCGGATAGGACATGGATGGTTCGAGGAGCGGCTGGGGAAAGACGTAAAGATTGAATGGTATGTCTACAATGCCGGTCCGAGTGCCATCGAGGCGATCTTAGCCGGTTCGATCGACTTGACCTATGTGGGACCGAATCCACCCTTGAATGCCTATACCAAATCGAATGGAGAGGAGATTCGGATCCTTGCCGGTGCTGCGGCGGGAGGCGCGGCATTGGTGGTGCAGCCAGAGTCTGGACTCAAACAGCCGGCAGATTTCCGTGGAAAAACCATCGCGACGCCACAACTCGGCAATACCCAAGATATCGCTTGCCGCGCCTGGCTGGCCAACGGTGGATTGAAGATCACCCAGACCGGCGGGGAGGCCTTCATCGTTCCGACGCCGAATCCTGATCAAATCTCACTGTTTCAACAACGAAAACTTGATGCGGTTTGGACGGTTGAACCCTGGGTGTCTCGTCTTGAACGGGAAGCCGGAGGCAAGGTGCTGCTTGAGCAATCGAAGGACAGTGTCACGGTTCTCGTGTCAGGGGTGAAGTTCGTGAAAGCCAAATCAGAAGTGGCGCGGAAGTTTGTTCAGGCCCACCGCGAACTTACGGAGTGGATCCTCGCGCACCCCGAGGAGGCAAGAAAGATGGTTCTCGAAGAACTGTCGGTGGAAACACAGGCGAAGGTCTCCGCCGACTTGATTGCTCAGGCGTGGAAACGTATCATGCTGCGCCCGGATGTATCGATCGAGGAGTTTCAACAGTTCGTGAGCAACGCGCAACGTGCGGGGTTCATGCGTACGACGCCGAATTTGGCTCGACTCATTGAAAGGCTGCAGTGAGGATGGAGAGTCTGGTCTCTTCTACGGATGCGGTTCCAACAAAACTCGTACTGGAACATGTCTCGAAGTGGTTTCGGACCAGTTCACTCCATGTGCAAGCGCTTGACGATGTGACGCTTCGCATCGCTGAAGGGGAGTTCGTGTGTTTGGTCGGCCCAAGCGGGTGCGGGAAATCTACCTTATTGAATTTGATCGCGGGTCTTGACCGACCAGATGGCGGAACTCTACAAGCCGATGGACAGATCATCAGCGGACCAGGACCGCATCGATTAATGATGTTCCAGGAGGCTGCCCTCTTTCCATGGCTCACGGTGCTCGGAAACGTCCTGTTCGGCCTCAAGCTTGTGAACGGACTGAGTGCATCGGAGCGTCGCGAGAAGGCTGAGTACTTTTTGGAACTCGTGGGGCTGAAGCGATTCATGCACTCCAATGTTCATGAGCTCTCAGGCGGCATGAGGCAACGAGTGGCGCTGGCTCGATCGCTGGCTCCCAATCCCAGTGTGCTTCTGATGGATGAACCGTTTGGTGCGCTGGACGCGCTGACTCGCGAACAGCTCTATGGTGATATCCAGCGGATCTGGAGCCAACATCGCAAGACCATCGTCTTCGTCACCCATAACGTGCGTGAAGCCGTCTGTCTCGGTGATCGGGTAATCCTGTTTTCTCCGCATCCGGGAAGGATCAGAGAAGAATTCTCCATTCCACTCCCTCGCCCGCGTGATATCAACAGTGTGGATCTTGCTCGGTACTCAACCGAAATCACCCGTGTGTTGAAGGGCTACGTTCAAAACGAGGTTGCAGGATGATCGCTCGTTGGGCGGTGGCCTCCATCTTTTTTGCCTGTCTGATCGGATTGTGGCAGCTTGCGGTCAACGCCCAGATGTGGTCACCATTACTTTTACCGTCCCCGTCGAACGTGGTCATCTATCTCTGGTCCGCTGTTGAAGACGGTACTCTGTGGGAAGCGACCCTTGTGACGGTGCGACGCCTTCTTATCGGGTACGGACTGGGTATTCTTGTCGGTCTGCCATTAGGCCTGCTTACCGCATCCTTCAGATGGTCTCAAGATACGATTGGCGTGCTTGCCTTGGGGCTTCAAACGCTTCCGAGTGTGTGTTGGGTTCCATTGGCATTGCTCTGGTTCGGGCAAACGGAATCGGCCATGCTCTTCGTAGTTGTGATGGGAACGCTGTGGTCTCTTATCATCGCCACAGATACCGGCGTGCGGACGATCCCACCGATCTATAGCCGCGCGGCTCGCAGCATGGGGTCGTCTGGTTTCCACACCTGGACGCATGTGATTCTCCCGGCAGCGCTTCCCTTTCTGTTAAGCGGTATGAAGCAAGGCTGGGCGTTTGCGTGGCGTTCGTTGATGGCAGCGGAGATCTATGTGACAATTCTGACGGGGTTCGGTCTTGGCCATTTGTTACATTATGGACGAGAGCTGAATGCGATGGATCAGGTCATCGGGGTCATGCTGGTGATTGTCATGATCGGCTTGGCAGTGGATAAGACGCTCTTCGCTCCTGTCGAACGATTTCTTCATCGCCGATGGGGCACCGCACGGCAGTGAGGTATCTTGTCAATGGTGATGTCCCCGACGTCCTCCCGTCCTGAGTAGCACAATGATGTAGAGTCCAATCCCTTTATGAAAGGAGATTGGCCATGAAGAAGCGGTTTTCCGAGGTCCAGATCATTGGGTTTTTGCCGGAGGCGGGGGCGCGGGTCAAAGATCTATGTTGAGGACATGGACTCTCCGAAGCCAACTCCTACCTCTGGTGGAGCAAATTCGGAGGCATGACCGTACCAGACGCCAAGCGGCTGAAGGCCCTGGAGCAGGAGAATGCCCGCCCAAAAAAGTTACTGGCGGAGGCGCTGCTGGAGCAGGCTGTGACCCAAGAGGTACTCCGAAAAAAGTGGTAAGCGCACTGGCTCGCGGGGAGGTGGTGCGCTGGATGTGTGCTCGAGGCCTGACCGAGCGTGGTCGGGCCATGTTGACCTGGGCGCATGCACACACGGTGACGCTGCGACTGATTGAACCAGGTAAGCCCAACCAGAATGCCTACATTGAGTTATTTAAATGGACGCTTCCGTGATGAATGCCTGAGCGAGCAGTGGTTTCTGAATCTCGCCCATGCCCAAGCCATCATTGAAGCGTGGCGACGCGAGTACAACGAGGAACGACCGAAGAGAGCATTGGGGGGCTAACACCCGCCGCCTATGCACAGCAATTGGCCAGTAAATCAGCTATAGTCCCGGGACTCTAAACGTGGCTGCTACTCAACACGGGGAACGTCGTCCCGATACCGCCTCTTACGGAACCTGCATAGAGTTTTCAGGATAGCTCCTTCCTCCCGCAGCAT
>CAZOHW010000307.1:0-5762 GCA_964579525.1 uncultured Nitrospira sp.
CCATTAAGGAAGGCCTGTTTGTAACGGAGTTGATTGGGTTTGGCATCAATATGGTGACCGGAGACTATTCGCGTGGAGCAAGTGGGTTTTGGATCGAAAATGGTGAATTGGCCTACCCAGTCGAAGAAATCACCATCGCCGGGAATCTGAAGCAGATGCTCAAGGATATCGAATTGGTCGGCAATGACCTCGTGTTTCGTGGGCGTATTGCGAGTCCGACGCTGAAGGTTGCCGAGATGATGGTGGCAGGCAACTAGTTGCGCGAGTAGGCGCAGTGTTGAGTCGTAAGTTTTGAGTGGTGAGTGTGGTCCGAAGAGAACGAAGAACTCAACACTAAAAATTTACAACTCATGAAGAGTAGAGGTGGCGCATGGCTGAATCAATGCGAGAGACGACCGTTCAGTATCAGAGTGGGAAAGTCTTGATGCATGCATTCGTCGCGGCTCCTCAGACCAAGGAGCAGCGGCCGGCCATCATCATCGTTCAGGAGTGGTGGGGACTCACGGACCATATAAAAGATATCGCACGACGGTATGCAGGAGAAGGCTACGTCGCCATTGCGCCGGATCTCTATTCGCGCCTGGGCCATACCCTCACGACCGATGCCGGTCAGGCGGGTAAACTTATGAACACTCTGAAGCAAGAGGATGGTCTAACCGATCTGAATGCGACGGTCACCTATCTCAAGTCGGTTCCTGAGGTCGATGCCACGAAGATCGGCGTCACCGGATTTTGTATGGGCGGTTCCTATGCCTTGATGTTGCCCTGCGTGAATCCTGACATTAAAGCGGCCGTGCCGTTTTACGGCCAGGTGCCGAATCCCGATACCCCGATTCAGAAGCTCGTCTGTCCGATGCTGTATCTCTATGGGGAGGACGACGGCTGGATTACGAAGGCCGATGTACAGCGACTAGCGACAGCGTTAAAAAAATACAACAAGGCTGGCGAGATTAAGACCTATCCCGGCGCGCCCCATGCGTTTTTCCGAGACACTGATCCATCGGTCTATCGAGCGGAAGCCGCTAAGGATGCGTGGGCCAGGACCAAGGCCTTCTTCAAGCAACACCTCGGCTAGATCGTGGTTGAGCATGCAGCACGCGATGTGAGAGCGGAATCGAAAGAAGTTGTCCACCATCCCGCTCGTGAGAGGAGCCGAGGTATGAACCCGACTTGGAGCTATGTTCTTTGGGCGATCGCGCTTTTCCCCGGCATCAGCGCCGCGGCTGATTTTCAGCTCACCAGTCCAACCGTCAAAAATAAAGGAACCATCGGCAAGGCACATGTCTTCAACGGATTTGGATGCAGTGGCGACAATGTGTCTCCTGAATTGCGCTGGACCAATGCCCCAAAGGGGACCAAGAGCTTTGCGGTGACGGTCTATGACCCCGATGCGCCGACGGGTAGCGGCTGGTGGCACTGGGTCATCTTCAATATTCCTCCCGATATTACGGCACTCGCTGCCGATGCAGGAAAGCCTGATGGCCCGAACGCTCCGCAACTTAGCCTGCAAAGCATCACGGATTTTGGCCAGCCTGGGTACGGAGGACCCTGTCCTCCGTCGGGCCACAAGCCGCATCGCTATATCTTTACGGTGTTTGCATTGAAGGTCGACCAATTGCCTCTGAAGCCTGAGGCTTCCGGTGCGATGGTCGGGTATTATCTCAATCAGAATGCCTTGGCCAAGGCCTCGCTCATAGGCCTGTACAGTCGCAAGTAACGACGAGTCGGAACGGACCAATATGCCGCTTGATGCCGAGTTGGGAAAGAAAATGCTGCAGCTGATCACGTCGCGTTACGACGATCGGCATTGGCGCAAACGTATCGAGAAGACGTTGAGCCTGCCTCAGTCCGGCGTCACGGATTTAATCCAGCAACAGATCTTCATGTATCTGAAGCATGGGTTGAAGGCGTACAAGTCTCGACGGGCCGATCCTGACTCCTGGATCATCGGCGGCTATGCCACCAAAGAAGTCATCATGCGCGCCAAGTTTCAGCCGCAGCTCGTGGGCGGGGGTCTTAAGGCAGAGGATGTCGCCTTCCTGGGTACCGATCCAGGTGAAGATGTCACCGAGGTCTGGTGGGAGGAGATGCTTGTCCAGTGGTTCGATGTGCCGGAAGAAGGGAAATCTGCTGAGCAGAAAGCAAACAGACCTGATCAATTGGACTCCTCATCGACGTTCAAGTCGATAACGTAGTGAATCTCAATCGCAGCCTATCTCGCTCCTTTATTACATCGTAGGGATACTCTTCCTTCTTAAAAGCGTAGACAGTGCCTCTGCACGGAGCGAGCTTCTCTCAATCATGGGATTGCCAATTTGGCTTGAATGGCCTTGAGGCTATCGAGCAGTTGTTGCGCGGACGTCCTTTGCGGACCAGCAAGACAGTCCGTGTGTTTCACGATCAATTCTTCCAGGCTTGTCGTCAAGTTGATTTGCTTGGTGAGCATTTCTGATTGCTTCGTGACCACTTCTTCTTGAGCTGCGATGACTTTGTCCTTTTTCTTGATCGTGCTGTTCCCAAGAGTATGAGAAGAATTGATCTCGGTGTTCAATGTGTCGTGTGCAAGCTCAAGATTAGTGGTTGCAAGGTCGTAGGTATGCCACAGCAGTCCCAAGGCAACAATGAGGAAGATATTGACAGAGCCACTGACAAGGAATGGGAGGTTCATCATGCCCCTCACCAGGCTGAGAGAATGTCATTCACACCTGATTGGACAGCTTGAGAGATCGGCCGATTCCTAATCTATGCCGGAAGAGCGGGGAGTGAGTCAAGGCATCTGGATTGAAGATCAAGGAGGAGCGCGTCGAGTACGCTGAGCATGCTACGGCTGACATGAAACTGCAACGGCAGCATGTGATGGTCAGCCGCTAACTAAATAAATCCATCTGTGCCGGCTGGGGCGATTCGATCTTCAAGACCGGTGCGGCTGAGATTGGCGCCGAGGCGGTTGGTTCAGCCGGTGTGGAATGGCGGTCGAGAAACTCCTTCAGTTTCTTAAAATCTTCCTTCAATGCGGGGAGCAGATTGCCTTGGTGCAAGGCTGCAGCAGGATGCAGCAGCGGAAAGATCACAAAATCCTTCATATAGAAGGCTTGCGCCTTCACTTTGGTGATGCCGACCTTGCGCTCCAATAATGTTTGCGTCGCCCAGTTCCCGAGCGTACAGACCAACTTCGGACGGATCAATTGAATCTGCTGCAGTAGGAACGGCTTGCAGGTGTCTACTTCATCCTGCTCCGGATCGCGGTTGTTTGGTGGCCGGCATTTAATCACGTTGGCAATGTAAATGTGGTCACGTGAGAGGCCTGCGGAGGCCAGCAGATCATTCAGCAGTTTCCCTGCGGCACCAACGAACGGTTCTCCCTTCTGGTCTTCGTTGAACCCTGGCGCCTCACCAACAAACATGATACTTGCATGAGGATTTCCGACACCAAAAACAACTTGGCTGCGTCCCAGCGTGGACAACTTACAGCGTTCACAGTTCACGAGTGACTTGGCAAGTTCTTGAAGTGGTATTAGTGACATCAGCTCACCTGAAAGACAGTGAAATGTATCTTAGAAACCGTGAACGAGGTTGTCAATCAGGATGATCAGGCAGGAAGGATGGAACATGAGAGGAGGCGGGAGTATGAAGATAGTGAAGATCGGAGGGTGGTTGGCAATGTTGATGCCCACAGTGGCTCTGGCGGGTTCTGTAGAACTCATGGCATTTGCCGACAAGCCGATGTGCGAAAAAGCGGCGAAACTGTTTGGCGAACGGTTTGTGCCCGATGCCGAGTTGTCTAAAACGGTGGAGTGGATACCGGTGGAGCTAAAAGGAGAGGGGCCAAAGACCAGACGCTGTTCGAGTCTCGATAAAATGATCATGGACTTGAATAACGATGGATTAGACGACTTGGTGGTGAAGACGACCTTCTGCATGAAGGGTGCACCGAGTGACAGTTTCTATGTGTTTCCCGCCGACAGTCAGGTCCTTAATGAGGTGAGTTGGCAGGATATGAGCCTTCTGGTCTTGAGTCAGGACAAGTTTGAGCGGACGGGTGGAACGTATCCGTTGACCGCACTTCCAGTGGAACAGACGCCCCTGCCGTCCCCACTGGCCGGCGTGTTTTCGATCCAACCATTTCGTCTCGATGGTGTGACCTACATTGGTTTAACCGATGCTCGACGGGAGTGGATGGTCATCACGAAATACCATGGTGGGGAGCGATTCGAGGACCAGTGCTATCTCCGCAGTCGCACATTTTAACTGGATGTTAATGTGCATGCTTCAGTGGATACATACGGAAATCAATGTGAGGCGGTTACTATCAAGATCAGATATACAGGACTGTCTACGATACAAGCAGTCCATCATAATCAGAGCCCAGCTGATCAGCCGACTGATTCCACTTCAGAAATGATGGTGTGGTATCCGCTCGCGCCGGCTGGTTGGGGACGGACGATCTCGGCGATTTGAAGTTGCCCTTTCGTGTCGGTGGCACGCACGACGGTTTGGAACTTTCCTGGTTTTGATGGCCGCCAGGTGTAGGTCCAGATCACCCATGAGTATGGCGACATGGGTGGCTCAATCTTACAGTCGTTCCAGGTACGGCCGGCATCAAAGCTCAATTCAACTTTGCTGATACTGTTCGGTCCGCCAAAGGCGATACCACGGAAGGTGTGTTCAGGTCCGCGCAGCGTTTGATAATGCCCGGGGGAATCGATACGTGAGAACACTTTGATCGTGCCGTCATCAGTCCACCCCTTACGTTGCCAGTAACCTTTGTAATCGCCGGGGTACACCTCGATCTCGACGATCCACTTTACGTTCTT
Source organism: uncultured Nitrospira sp. (assembly GCA_964579525.1). Lineage (GTDB taxonomy): Bacteria > Nitrospirota > Nitrospiria > Nitrospirales > Nitrospiraceae > Nitrospira_D. Next base: position 4,815 of record CAZOHW010000307.1, read on the forward strand.
AATTCCGTAGAGGCCTGGGACCAGGAGCCGGAGAGGGAATCCGTGTTCCCTCGGTAGCTTTTCGCCGTTCATCAGAAAAGCGAGCATCACATCATCCTGCATCGCGCGCGTGAATGGAATACTATCGTCGTAGCCGTCGATGCCGCGAAAGACGACATCGCGTGCGGTTTCAGTGTCCGCACCACAGTCGAGAAGCAGTTGCTTGAGTGAAATGCCTCGCCACGTCGCCGTGCCCAGGCTATCGCCGCCAGGCAGTGTATCGATACACATCAAGGTCGAAATCTGATCGTAGGAATCACGGTTCAAAATGTCGCGCCAGCCGAGCGACATCGGGGTTTGCACGGCGCCTTTGATGTGGACTTTCCACTGCTCGATATTCAGTTCACGCGATGCGGACACGGCTCCATCGGCATAATTGACTACATAGAACTTAGCGTTCGGTGTGAAATATGTCGTGTCACGCGGTGGGACGGCGAACATCCGGCCGAATACACCGCCGGCGGCATCGCATCCGTGTAGACCACCGGCCAACGCGCTGAGTCCTACCGCTTTCAGGAGCGCACGACGACGAATAGAAAATATTTTGTGCATGTTCGACATTTCTTTGCATTATACACGGATGTCACTCTTGACTCTTGGCAAATACCTTGCTATCTTCCCACCTGTTCGTTGGCACTGTGTTCCTGCCAGTTGACTGTGCCTGGCGCGAGTCACGGCGCGGTATCAAAGGGAAACTACCCGAATTTATTTCGAGCGGGTCCCTTGACACGAGTTGATGCACGTTGTATAGTGCGCGGCTCGCGTGAGGAACGCGGTTGTTCTTTGAAAACTGAATAGAGGACGTTGAGCAAGGTGTAAGGTGTATTGAAGTGGTGGCCCTTGGTCCAAATTTAAAGAACACCTATTTGAGAGTTTGATCCTGGCTCAGAACGAACGCTGGCGGCGCGC
>CAZOHW010000308.1:0-5713 GCA_964579525.1 uncultured Nitrospira sp.
GTATAAATATATCGATCCGCCAAGACGACGAATCCGGATCGGAGCGCTGGAATAATCTGATGCTCGAGGCGATCGGCGAAATCCGTCGCATAGAGCAGACTGAGCGACCATCGGTCGAGAATATTGCCGGCTTTTGCCATCTCGATGGTCTTGGACATGAGATTCGACCGGGTCCAGCCGGTCGTTATCACCCCATACCCTTGCACTTCCAACCATTCCTGCAACATCTCGATGTGCGTTGACCGTCCGACACCGTCGGTCCCTTCGATAGCGATCAGCTTGCCCCTGAGGTCACTCGGATTTAGGTATTTCAAACCGTCGCCAAAAAAGCGTGCGTCGGCCATAGGTTCCTCGTCGTGGTTTATAACCGCGAAGCGCGTCTTCAACCAGCGCCCGCATTTGTGTTTGCTGTGTTTCGATGTCCAGCGTCGCATCCATAGTTAAGAGACCGAATTCCGCAACAATCTTGTCGTATTCTGAGAGGATGCGCGATTGAAAGAGGCGAAAGCTTTCCGTCAGGTCGGGGCTCAGATTCATATCCATGCCGGCTTCATAATACTTGAATTGACCCCGCGTGCCTCCTAAGAGTCGAGAGATCGCAACCTCGATGGGGACGCTGAAATAAAACGCCATATCAGGCTTGATGGCAAATGCATATAACTTCCGTACCCACTCATGGTCCACGCCGCGAACGATGTCACGGGCAAAGGCTGTGTACATATAGCGATCGGCTAAGACGATCATGCCGGCTTTCAGTGGAGGAAGGATGTGGTGATAGAGCCGGCTGGCAAAGTCGGTGGCATGCAAGAGACTGAACGTTGTTGGTGTCAGGCTTTTCGATTTTTTCCCTCGTTTGGTGGTTTCTTTCACTAGTTCTGAGGAGTTCCATTCCGTGAAGAATATCTTGTGGCCTTTGGACTCGAGCCATTTATGGAGCAGTTGCAGCTGAGTGCTTTTCCCGGACCCGTCGATTCCTTCTACGATAATCAGTTTCCCCGGATATGGATGGGGTGCTGCTTTGATGACGTGGGATTCAGTCATGATGACTCCGTTTCTAGTAGCACTCCGGAAAATCGGACCTGGCGACGGAAGATCTGCTCAAACAGGTCGGCCCTACTTTTTGCGGCCCACAATTCCATCTCTGCGTCTCCTGTCAGATGGACTTCGATCGTGATCTGTTTCCCAAATCTGACGTTCACGGCATGCACAAGCGAAAAATGGGTTCGATCGAGCCCGTCGGCGATCCGCAACAGCGAGGCGAGGATCTTGACGATACGTTGCAGCCGAGGTGGCAAGGCGTCGAATTCTTCGTGCTTCAGGGTCGGTAAGGCCTTTCGGTGGTAGCGGGCTACGTTGGCAATTACCTCGATGTCTTCAGCCGTCAATCCACTGAGATCACTGTGCTTGATAAGGTAGTACGTATGCTTGTGATGTTGTCTTGGATTGATGAGGTATCCCACATCGTGCAAAATGGCGGCATATTCCAGCCACGTACGCTCCTGATCTCCTAGATGATGTATTCGTTTAGTCTGGTCGAATAGGCGCAACGCGAGATGTGCCACGTGCATCGAATGTGACTCAGGGGTATGGCAGCGCCTGGCCAGGCCAATCACATTCCGACGACGAACGTCGGGGATCTCCTGTTCCGCCTTCAAGCCCTCTCGATGTCGTGCGATAAAGTCGTAGATGACGCCCTCACGAATCGCCTTATCGCAAAGCGTGATCTCATGAAGGCCAGACAGTTCGAGCAGGCATCGGAGTAGGACAGTCGTCGGCAGCAGCGTATCGACTCGCTTGGGGTCCAGACCGGGAATGGCCAACCGTGCTTTCACCGATGAGCGGGCTAACTCCGTTTCGAGACTTCGGATGTCCTTCAGCAGGACTGAGGCCAGATTGTGTTGCGGGAGCGGGCGGCCGGTTTGACGGAAATGAACGACCTCGCCGATGTTACCGGCCATCCCGGAGGTGGCGACCAGTGAATGAAACTGTTGTGTGTCGAATGATTCGAGGGTGTCGCGGAGTTGAGTGGTCACGACGGTTTCCAGCTCACGCATCATCGATTTCGATGGGGGAGCTTGGGGAAGATATTGTTCGGCTAGGCGGATCGCTCCCAGCTTGAGGCTCTTACCCTGTATCAATCGGTCTCGATTGCCCATGATCAATTCCGTCGATCCGCCACCAATGTCGACGACCAATGTCGGTCCATCCGGGAGGGCGATGCTGTTCTTCACGCCGAGAAAAATGAGGCGTGCTTCCTCTATCCCACTGATGACTCGTACCCTCAGCCCGGTGTGTTCTAGAATCATGGCGACAAAATCGCCACCATTCTTGGCTTCGCGTACGGCACTGGTCGCCACAGCCACGATCCGCTCAAATCCCTTGTTGCGGGCGAGCGTGACCAACGTCTTGAGCACGCCCATGGCACGAGCCATGGCTTCGTCGGACAGTCGTCTAGTGGCGAAGACGCCGTTGCCGATTCGCGTGATGTCCTTGAATCGGTCAAGAATTTTGAAGCTGGCATCGGGAAGAATTTCTGCCAGCACCATGTGAATCGAGTTGGTTCCGATGTCAATAACGGCGAGTTTAGACACAAAGGCGTCCTAGTGGATCGAGTACGTAGAGACAGTAATGAAAGCGCGAAAAGCTGTCAACAATCAGCGTGTAAACTCTCCATTATGAGCCCGATGCCATTGGGACGTGGATAGAGCGAGCGCGATGTCTCACTCGATGACAGAATGGATTTCATACGTCTTTTCTCTATTCCCAAGCGAGAGTAGGATCATGACGGTGTGAGTGTCCGGGCTCGTGTATAGACCGATCGGACGTCCGTGAGTGACTCCCAGCGGAGGATCGCTAATGCATCTTCGACGTAGGACGGTGTGCGCATTCCGACCAGCACACAGGTGATTCCTGGTGTACTGGCAAGAATCCAAAGCATCTTTCTCGAGAGGGAATCTGCACGGCGCGGTGCTGGAAGAAGGGGATCGATCGCCTGAGTCAGGACAGACGTTCGCGCGTGACTTCGTTGGGTTGCCGTATATCGAAAACAGCGCATGAGTGCGAGCAGTTCCGGAACGTAGCGGTCGCGCCAGGCCTCCCACTGTTCCACCATGGTTCCAGAGAGATGGCGGGACAGTAGTTGGAAGGTGTGATTCACTCGGGGTGCGATCATCCGCTGTTCAATTTGCTCCCAATGTTCCACCCCCTGGAGGTTGGAACGGACCTGCTGTAATTCATGAGCCCAATTGAAAAAATTAGATGGGGAGACTCCTTGTCCGGTCTGTTGAATGTGTGGTGCAAGGGTGTTCCTGTATTCCTGTTCGAGTTGACCCACAGCCTGCAACTGGTGGTCCATATCAACAGGTGTCTCCTCCAGCGGTAAATCGGCCAGGCGTAGGATACCGCTACCGGGGGTGGGCATCGCGTTTAACGGTCGATTCGCCAATACGGCGATGCCGTGCTGTTGCGCATATTCAAGCACGGTTTGAGAGGATGATGGGCCGGTATTGGCTGTCATGACGGCCCCTGACTCAAACAGGTTGATCGGACATTGCAAAACACGAAAATGGTGGGTTGGGGCTCCAACCGCTCGAGCTGCCGCCTCGGCAGCGCAAACCATCCGTTCGAGCGACGTCGCTTCTTGATCGTCGGGTCGAGCCGTGACGGTGTTAGAGGACACACCATAATACTGCAGCCGGCCCGCTCCCACTTGGGTTTCGAAGTAGGCAAACGCCCGTTCAAGCCGAGCATAAAACTCGGCACGACATGCGTCGAGGTCCGGTGCCTTGCGATGGGCGGCTTCGGAGAGAAAGTATTCCGGATTATGGAGAAGGCAGAGATCCAGCGTTGAGAGTCCCAGACGATCCAGCGATAACGTCAGTTGATCGGCGAGAAATTCAGGGTGAAGACAATGCCAGAGGCCATCACCGTACTTCACCATCTCAGGATAGGGGCGGCCGGCCTTCTCTTTGGACTCAGCCAGCTTGAGGTTCTGCCCCTGGACATATCCGATTTTGGATATGACGATGATCTCGTCGCGGGTCAGTTCACCGGTTGAGACAAGTTCTGAAAGTACAGAACCCACCAACCGTTCGCTGTCTCCATCCATGTAATTGGTCGAGGTATCGATGAGGTTACAGGATTCACGTAAGGCTTGTTTCAAGGCTTCTCGGTGCTCGACGGTTTGCATATCGACACGATAGGTTCCGAAGCCCAGTCGCGTCGTCGTGAGACCGGTTGCTCCAAGTGTGGTAAATCCATTGGCCAGCCCTGGTCTGTCGGAGCGGGTGATGGAACGCGAGGCATAGCCCGCGGTGCCTTGACTTGTGGCGTGGCCGGTTAATCTCATGCCTTGGAGCAGCTTGGGTTCGGTTCCAGAGGTGGTAGAGCCGACGGGGTTTGACGACAAGGCTTGTGGAACAAGGGACGGGTCCGTGATCGGTTGCTGACAGCTAAAATTTCGACAAATGAACAACGTGGGTATTCCGGAAACGGGGCGCTTGTCCTGTAGCAACGGCAGAGACGATCCTGTTTCCGGGGTAAGAGTGGCCGCAATCCGATTAGGGAGGTAACGGTCCGCGATGGCTTGTCGGAGTGCGCGGAAGTTGTGTTGCGATGGGTCACCAACCAGGGCGAGCTCCACCGGTCCTTCCGTGAGGAAGTCCACCACGGACAGACTTTTGGCAAAGGCACGAGGATATCGGGCAATCTGCCGTCCATACGCTCGGATTGCAGAGACCGCAGTTTGGCGCCACTCGTCACGATCAAAGTGGAAGGACAGCCTGGCTAAAAGGGATGCGGCAACGGCGTTGGCATTGGGAGTAGCGCCATCCATGCCTTCGCGATGTCGAAGAATGAGCGACTCATGCTGTGCGGCAGTCGTAAAAAATCCTCCATGCTCCTGATCAACAAAATCCGTCATGATGTGATCGGCCAGGCGGGCCGCGGCATGGAGGTATGACTCAGCCGCGCCGGATTCGTACAGATCAAGCAGGCCCTCGGCGAAGTAGGCATAGTCTTCCAGATAGGCATCGAGATGGGCGCGACCGGCTCGGGACGTTCGTAGGAGTCGCCCGTCTGGTTTCATGTGGGTCTTGAGCAAAAAGTCCGCCGTTCGCATGGCATGATCACGGTATCGATCATCTCCAAAGACGCGAGCGGCTTCTGCCAGTGCTGAGAGCATCAGCCCGTTCCACGCGGTAATGACCTTGTCATCCAGTCCTGGAGGGACTCGGTGCTGGCGTGCGGCATAGAGGATGGGTTTTACGCGAGATGCTGTCTCTAGCAATTCATCGGACGTCAGATTCAGTTGTTGAGCGACCTCTTCAATCGGACGGAGACGATTGGGGATGCTCTGATGTTCCCAGTTTCCGGATTCGGTGATGTCGTAGAGCGTGCAAAAGTGCCGAGCCGCAACATCATCTTTGACCGCATCCTGCACCTGGTTTGGAGTCCAGACAAAAAACTTCCCTTCGACTCCTTCGGAATCGGCATCGGTCGATGAATAGAGTCCGCCGTCCGGCCCGGTCATTTCTCGCCGAACATAGTCCAGGGTTTCGGTTGCAATCTGTCTATAGAGCGGTGTCTTAGTGACCTGATAGGCCTCAACATACACGCGGGCCAAGAGCGCATTGTCGTACAGCATTTTCTCACAGTGGGTGACACGCCATCGGGCCTCGGTTCAATAGCGGGTGAACCAGACTCCTATACCGTC
>CAZOHW010000309.1:0-5705 GCA_964579525.1 uncultured Nitrospira sp.
AGCGCCAAGCGGCGATTGCGCAGAATCAGTTTCGGGAGGATTTTGATTATCGGCTGGGGGTTATGCATCTGCATCTGCCGCCGTTACGGGCGCGGGGGGAAGATATGGTGCTGATGGCGTTGTGTTTTCTCAAGCGGGCGGCGACGAGCTATCAGAAGCTGATCCGGGGCTATACGCCGGCGGCGCTCAGGGCGATTCGGGCCTATGGCTGGCCGGGGAATGTGCGGGAGCTCAGTAATAAGGTACGGCGGGCGGTGGTGCTGGCGGAAGGGCCGGAAGTGACGCCACAAGATTTGGATCTGCCCGAGAAGGGACTCCTGCCTGAGGACTCGCTGGATTCCATACGGGCGGCGCATCGGCGGATTGAAGTGGAGCTACTGGTGAAGGCGCTGAGTTTACATCGGGGGAACTTGACCCGTGTGGCTCGTGATCTGGAAATCAGTCGCTCGACCTTGTATCGCAAACTCCGGATCTATCAGTTGGAAAACTTCCTACCTTCTGGAAGCAGATTCTTGCCTGATCATCCAATAGTGTCATCGTAACTCTCAGGCCATCATGTTATGGAGGGCCACGGCCCCTGACTTGCGTGCGTGGCCTTCCATCGAATTGCTGAGCTTCCTCACGTCATTTGAAGCGCATCCTGTGGGAAGGTTGTTCTTCCCGCAGGATGTCGGCTTCCAGCCACTCGCGACCAAGCTTTGCAGGAAATGATGAATGCTTGTCCAGCGCAAGTTTGCCCTCTCTATCCCACAAAAAGGTTCAGACTTGTTTCATTTTAGAACGTAGCAAAAAGCGCCAGTAGTCCATTCCAAGATCCCCACAATAAGATCAGCACTAATAAACATATCGAAAATAATGATGATTGGAGCAAGGGAGCGAATGGCCTAACAATGTCCAGCATGATGGACATCTAATGCTTAGGCCAATCGGACTGTATTGCCGTAAAACAATCAGCCCTAATACAGTAGGGCTGCTTATGACAATGGGATTATAAGCATGTGAAAAACAATGTATTTTAACATTGGCATGTAAGTTGATCCTTACCGCGGTACACGTGAGTCGAAAGAAAAGTTTTGAGAGAGAGAGCTGTGTGTTTGCCGGAAGCGAGGGCGCTCGAAGGCTGTGTTGGAAGGAGGTGACGCTTCATCGATGTCCGGAGGTCAGTCAGAGGTGTAATAAGCGTTAATTCACCATTAATCGTGAGGAGGATGCAATGAAGAAAGTGACGATGATGACGGCAGCGGTGGCATTGGTCTTCGGTCTCTCGCCTTTCGCGGGAGCCCAAGACACCACCAACTCTGCATCGGACAAGTCGAAGGCTGTATCGGGTACCGATAGCAGCACGAATACCCTGACAAAGACCTTGACTAGCACGGATAACCATACCAAGACGATTACGAACACAGATAGTAGTAGCCATACTAGGACCACGACAAAGACGAATACAGATTCTAAGAACGATGGTACAGCAACAGCTGACACGGCGAGCGCGGCGGCCAACAACCATTCAACGGCCAGCTGGACTGTGGGCCTGAGTAACGCATTTAACTCGAGTAAGGTGGTCAATCACACCACCCTTAATGGAACCGTGTCGGGTAATACGGTCTCCGGCATCGGCAATTATGGAGGTGCAGCCGGTGCAGGGGGAGCTGGTGCGCGTGGTGGAGATAGCGGCTATGTTGAAGCCAAGGCCCATTCTGGGAAAGCCGTCGCCTACGGTGGAGATGGCGGTTATGCCAAGAGCGGCCATGTTGGCGCCACCAAGGGTGGGAATGGTGGGGATGCCTATAGCGGTGACGCGGGCAAGGCCAGAAACGGTGCCGCTGGGGATGCTACCAGTGGAAATGCAGGAAGCACGACCGGTGGTAATGGAGGGAATTCAGGGAATGCCAGTGCTGGGGCTACTTTTTCGCCGGCGGGTAATGTTACCAGCGGAAATGGAGGCTCGGGCGGTGCCGCGGCTGCAGGTGGAGCAAGCGGGACGGCCACTGGTGGAAACGCCGGAACAGCGACAGGTGGCACGAGTGGTACCGCTACCGCTGGAAATGGTGGGACGGCCACTGGTGGAAACAGTGGTGCGGCAACCGCTGGTAATGGTGGGGCTGGCGGTACGGCAACCAGCGGTACGGCGACTTCCACGGCGGCCTCGGGCAATGGTGGCAGTGGTGGCCGAGGGGGAGACTCCATCGGTGGGAGTGCAGGTACGTTCAATGCCTCGAACACGATTTCCGGGTTGACTGGCGCTGCCGGTGTGACTGTGGCGGTCCAGAACACGGGGATTTCCAGCCTTCAGCAGGTTGGCGTGACCACGATGGCGAACGTCACGATTCGCTAAGCAGAATTCGGCTGGAGGAGCGGTGCTCCTCCAGCCTTATGCCGCTATGCACGACCAGCGAGAGGGTATTATGCGTATCTACTTGACAGTCTTGTTAAGCATCTGGGGGTTCTGCCTCAGCACGGCGTACGCCGGTTCCACGGAGAAAACAGGGGTCACAACGTGGGGTGGCCCCGTTTCGTCGTCAGCCTTGGACACGCAACGTGGAGGCGCGGATCCCGTCCCAACCACGGTCAATGCGAACTTCTTGAACGCCAAATTGTACGACAATATCGCCAAAAACAATGTCACCGGGAACAATTCCATTATGGGTAATGCATTCGCCGGAGCAAGTGGAATTCCGATCGTTATCCAAAATTCCGGTAACAATGTGATTATTCAGAACGGCATGGTCTTGAACTTAACGATGCAGTAGACCGTGATGTGGACGAAACTGTTTCTTGGACTATTGAGCGTCTGGTTGTTGGCCCCCACCTGGGAAGCCACGGCGGCCATGGTTGAGGTGACGCCAGGTGTGGGGAGTCGCATGCTGCTCCAAGTCTGGAGTATGCGCGAGCTCAAAGTCCGGTCTGTCATCATCCAGAAGTACGATTACAGCTGCGGTTCGGCCGCCGTGGCGACTCTCCTGACCTACCATTATGGGGATTCTGTCACTGAGGAAGTGGCATTCCGTGCGATGTTTGAGCACGGAGACCAGGAGAAAATCCAACGAGAAGGCTTTTCGATGTTGGATATGAAGCGATTCTTAGAAGCACGAGGCTATCGCGCCGATGGATTTAATGTTTCAATGGATGACCTAAACAATGCAGGTATTCCAGCCATTGCGCTGATCGTGGACAAGGGGTATTACCATTTCGTGGTCATTAAAGGCATACGGGATAATAAAATTCTGCTCGGTGATCCGGCCGTTGGCCTGCGAGTGATTCCTCGAGAGCAATTCGAAGCGTCGTGGCCGAACCGCATCCTATTTGTCATTCATGACTCCTCGGTACCAGGTGAGTTCAATACGGCCCGGGATTGGAGTGTTCGGCCGCGATCCTCTCTTGGACGACCGCTCAGCCCAGACACATTGAATACCATCATCCTTTTTCGCCCAGGTGGGAGGGATTTCTAATGCGACGTTTCTTAACAATGAGAATCGCTATAGCAGTGCTTGGTTTCCTCGCTCCAATCGGCGCGCAGTTTACGACTCCTGCCATCGCGTTCATGTACGACAGGACTTCTTCACGCTGGACGCCTGTGAGTGAGGCGGTGTTGGATGGTCTGCGTGGAGGATTTCAGAGTAATGTGGCTGGTCCTATTCTGTCGTTTGGAATTGAACGGAGTGTTTTTCTCAATGGGCAACTCGTCAGCTCAGTGGCTCTCACGATTCCGGACGCCACAAAAATCGCCGCTAACGTGAGAGACACCATTACACTGGTCCAACGTGGGAGCGGGAATGAGATGCCCCATGGCGTGTCGGGTGCGACGCCTCATGACGTATCTTCATTGCCGCCACTTACGACCGTGATCCAAAACTCTCTAGACCACCAAACCATTCAGAGCCAAACCGTCATCAATGCCACGGTGCATGCACTCACGTGGGCCCGATCACTCGATCTTGGCAATGCGCTCTCACAGGCCAATCTCGATGCGCTCCGGCATTGAACACGACTATGGAGGGTAAGACACGTGGGCCATTCTGGCGGGTAAGAGTTGGTATGGTCTTCAAACTCTCAGTAGTGAACCTCGCGACGTCCCTTCGTGGATATCCATTTCACCATCATGTGGATTCCTGACAGAGATGCGACCCCTCGATAGGTCCACTCGAATAGTCAGTGGCGGGGGTGTGATCGTCATGGTAGCATTCCCCCCAGACCCTAGGCATGCGACGTTATACCCACAAGAGGCACAGGAGACAAGACGAATGTTGGAGGGGGAGGGATGCATGAGCGGACGATTGAGTGGAGAAATGGGCATGATCAGGAACGCGTATTCACGCATCCAGATCCTGGCCGTTTTGGGGCTCATATTCGAGCTATTGGCTTCTGGGATCGTTGCGGCGCAGCCTGGACCGGTCGACCGAAATGGTGTTCAGTCAGATAGGGGACAGGGGAAGGCCGGGCTCAGTTTGCGAGCTCGAGGGACAACTGCCGCTCCTCAATATGATGTCGCTGCAAATGATCAGGCTGTTGCCCCTCCGCGTTCTGAGGAAGAAAGACCTGCCGACAAGCAGAGTGCGGCCGACGCTCAAAAGCCCGCCGGCCCAGTGGGGGTTGCACCGCAGAGTCAGTCAGAAGTTCTCCCCTCCTGGATGGTTCGAACCTTTGATCTGCCTGGAGCTGGAGTGCTGACCCCGAAGGGTACACTTATCGTGGAGCCGTATCTGCAATATGCTCATCTTAGCAATAGTCGAGTGACGCTGACCGGATTTACCATTGTCCCGGCACTCACAATCGGGCTCATTAACGTCCAAAGCGTGAGCCGAGATATCTATACGGCATCGTTGGTAGGGCGCTATGGAATAACAAATCGTCTGGAGGTTGAGGTACGAGTACCCTATCTCTATCGGGAGGATTCGATTACGCAACGTCCCGTTGCGACGCCGTCGCAGGCTGATACCTTGTCGATTTTCAACGGGTCTGGCCTTGGAGATGTTGAAACAACCGGCCGGTTTCAGGTCAACGAGGGTGGACCCGATAAGCCATATTTCGTGGCGTTCACACGATTTAAAAGCACTACCGGGAAAGGTCCATTTTCAGTACCTCGAGACCCCGTTACCGGAGTACAAACAGAATTACCGACCGGTTCCGGGTTCTACATTTTCCAACCAGGCCTTACGTTTCTCTACCCGAGCGACCCAGTCGTGCTCTTTGGGAGTATGAGCTTCATCTATAATAAGCCCCGTGATGTCGGAGGCCAAATCGGGCATGTCGATCCTGGAAGTGGCGGGAATGCCAATGTAGGTCTCGGCCTTTCGCTGAACGAAAAACTGACGTTGACGCTGGGGTATGACCATACCGTCTTTTCAAGACCCACGTCTGCCTCAAACCTGCTCCTCACCACCGCGCCGCACGCCACTCAAATTGGGGTCCTACTCATTGGCGGCGCCTACCGATGGAGCGATCGCAGTTTTGTCAACTTTGTGGTTGGAGTTGGGGTAACACGAGAAGCCCCGGACCTTCAGGTGACCCTCAGGGTCCCAACAGCGTTCTCATTCTGGAAATAGGTCTACGTTGTGATGGAGGAAAGACTGTTTTTCGAATCATAGATGCCTCGCTTATAACAATATCAGAGATGGGACGAAGTGCCGACGGTCTTGCTTGGGTTTGAGTGGTTGACAGATGTCTGGGCGTTCAGTAGGATGGCCAAACCTTTAACGCTCATCCTG
>CAZOHW010000310.1:0-5654 GCA_964579525.1 uncultured Nitrospira sp.
ACTGTGACCCGTCTCGACGGATCGGTACGCAATCAATTGTTACAGGCCACTAGTAGGTCCCGCGGTGCAACTTCTAGCGAAGGACTCCAACCTTTATGAAGGTTTCCATAACTTTTTTATAAACCACACTCCTCACCGCTTTGGATCCAGTTCGATGAGGCCTTTGCGGATGGCCAGGATGGCCGCTTGTGTGCGATCGTAGACTTGCAACTTATGGAAGATGTTGCGGACGTGATTCTTCACAGTCTTCTCGCTCAAATCGAGTGTATTGGCGATTTCCTTATTCGTCTTCCCATCGGCAACCAGACGCAACACCGTAATTTCTCGCTCGGTCAAGTCATGTTCAGCCCACGCTGATTTCTTGCCTTTCTTTTGTGCCATCAGAGAAAATTCCGCCAAAATCTTGCTGGCAACGGAGGGATGAATGAGGGACTCCCCTCGATAGATCGCCCGAATGGCCGCCACGATCTGGGATGATTCGGAGTCCTTCAGGAGATAGCCCGTGGCACCCGCACGTACAAGATCAAAGATATATTGTTGTTCTTCATACATCGTCAACGCGACAATACCGATGTGTGGAAACTCTCGTTTGATTTGCCTGGTCGCTTCGATGCCACCCATCCGGGGCATGCTCACATCCATCAAAATTACGTCAGGGAGCAGCGTCCTGGCCTTCTCGACTGCCTCGATCCCGTCCTGTGCTTCACCAAGCACGTGGATATCGTCTTTCGTTTTGAGTATAGAGGCCAACCCTTCGCGCACCACACGATGATCATCGGCGATCAGGACCTTAATCTTCTCCATAACTCCTCTCCTCCTTATGGCCCAGCGGCACTTCCACTACGATCTTTGTGCCGTGCCCCTTCTTGGACTCAACCCGTCCTTCTCCGCCGACCAATCGCGCCCGCTCAATGATGCCCTTGATCCCAAAATGATCCCACTTCTCCGGGTCGCGCAAGACGGTTTCCATATCAAACCCAACGCCGTTGTCGGCGATAGTAACTCGTAACCGCTCGATATCGATGTCCAGCTTGACCGACACACGGTCGGCCTTGGCGTGTTTCTCAACGTTGCTCAAGGCTTCTTGGATGATACGGAAGAGAAAGATTTTTGAGCGTGGGAACAAGATCTGTTCATCGCCGTTCACCGTGAACTTTGCGGTGATATGGGTCTTTGTCTCATAGGACTTGAGATAATTCGTCAGGGCGGGAATCAATTCCATCTTTTCGTAATGCAGCGGGCGCAGATTGAAGATGACCTGTCGCGCTTCTTGGATCGCCAGCTTGAGTTGCGCCTTACTTTCTTTCATCGTGGCCAGACTGGCTCTCGGCTTCGTTCTGAGCAGCTGCTGACACAGATCCAGCTTAAAATTGACTCCCGCCAAACTTTGGACGAGTCCGTCGTGAATTTCACAGGCAATCCTGGTCCGCTCTTCCGTCACGGCCGCGCTGGTCTCTTTCACATACAACCGATAGAGGGATTGATACTTATTCAGCGTCTTCTCAATCTCCGCCGTTGCGCGGATGCGGGCGCCGATCAATTCCCACATAAACTTTGCGCTCGCCCCTCCGATCACCGTCACGCCCATGCGATGAAAATCCTGGAGGAATTCCCACACCTCCGCTTCGCCCGACACATCAATAATCAAATCAACGCGATCCATCGCCAAGAGCCGCCGATAATTTCGCGTGGTGGGGATCTTCAGTCGCTTGGCGAGACTCAGTCCCGGCGCATCCGGATTGACCTCTGCTACACCGACGATTTGCACGAGGGGATCGTTCGCGAAAATTTCCATCAGCGCGGTGCCCCCACGGCCGGCGCCGATGATGGCGACATTCGTCGCTCCCGTCGACTGCATGGTGTGTCGGCCTCGCTGAGGGGACCGCTTCATCTCAACTCACCACTCGTTGGACACAATTCATCAACAGTATCATGAGATGCGATTAGATGTTTCAACAGTGAGCCGTGCCTGAATAGGCTGGCGATGGATCTGGACGCTGAGCTCAACGTTCACGGCGTTGCTGAGCCAACGCCTTCAACTCATCCATAAACTGATCGATATCCTTGAACTCGCGGTAGACAGACGCAAACCGGACATAGGCAACGTGGTCCAGTTGGTGCAATTCCTTCATGACTTCTTCACCAACCACACGACTTTCAATCTCCGTTTCCCCCAACTCCTGAATCCGTTTTTCAATCTGATCGGTGAGCGTTTCGATCGTCGCCATACTGATCTGCCGCTTCTCACACGCCTTCTTCAAGCCCTGGAGGATTTTATTTCGATCGAATGACTCGCGGCGGCCGTCTTTCTTCACGACGACCGGAAGGATTTCTTCGACACGTTCGTAGGTCGTATAGCGGCGTTTGCAGCCAAGGCATTCGCGGCGGCGGCGAATGACTTCGCCTTCCTTAGCCATGCGGGAATCAACCACCTTGTCTTCAAGTTCATCACAGAACGGACATTTCACAGGCGGCGCCCCCGTTCCCTTCTTATGGGTTCACGAGCAGAATGTGGAGACTGTTGATTCGCTTCACTTGAGCCTCAACCGTGACCTCCATGAAGCCGGAGGGCTGTTTCAACATCGTGCTAGTAGGAATGAATGATGGGAAATCGGCTACATAACGCCTTGGCTTGAGCCCGAACGTCTTCCAGCACGGCCGACTCCTGCCGATGCTGCAGGACGCGATCGACCAATTCGACAATCTGCTTCATTTCAGGCTCGCGCATGCCCCTGGTGGAAACGATCGGTGATCCCAATCGAATGCCACTGGCCACCGCCGGTGGTTTTTCATCGTAGGGGACGGCGTTCTTATTGACGATAATACCGGCCGCATCCAGCGCTGCATCCGCTTCCTTCCCGGTGATGCCTTTATTCGAGAGATTGAGCAGCATGAGATGGGTATCCGTTCCTCCGGAGACGATCTTATAGCCTCGATCAACAAATCCTTGGGCCAATGCCTTAGCATTAGTCAACACTTGCTGTTGGTACCGCTTGAATCCTGGCGACAACGCTTCTTTGAACGCCACGGCTTTCGCGGCGATCACATGCATCAAGGGGCCACCCTGTAACCCGGGGAACACCCACTTATCGACCGCCTTGGCATGCTCGGCCTTACACATCGTGACTCCCCCACGAGGTCCACGTAGGGTCTTGTGGGTCGTCGTGGTGACGAAGTCGGCGTAGGAAACGGGATTGGGGTGAAGCCCGGCTGCGATGAGGCCGGCGATATGGGCGATGTCAACCAAGAGATAGGCACCGACTGATTTGGCGATCTGCTGAAAACGGGGGAAATCTAACACGCGGGCATAGGCACTGGCTCCGACTACGAGCATACGCGGTCGGCATTCTTCTGCGACCTTTTGCACGGCGTCGTAGTCGATGGTTTCTGTCTGTCTATCGACACCATAGGAAAAGACCCGGAAGAGACTGCCGGAGAAATTGACTTTGCTCCCATGAGTCAGATGCCCGCCTTGGGCCAGATCCATTCCCAGAATTGTATCCCCTGGTTTTAACACCGACAGATACGCCGCCATGTTGGCCTGTGAACCGGAATGGGGTTGGACGTTGACATGCTCGGCCCCGAACATCTGTTTACACCGCTGAATCGCCAAGTCCTCCACGGCATCGGCATGTTGGCATCCACCATAATAGCGCTTGCCTGGATACCCTTCTGCATACTTATTCGTGAGCAAGGAGCCTTGCGCGGCTAAAACGGCAGGACTGGCGAAATTCTCCGAGGCAATCAAGAGCAATTTCTCGCGCTGACGGACCTCTTCCGACTCAATCGCCGCATAGACGTCGGGATCTACCGCTTTCAATGCCTCCAATGAGCCGATGGCGTCCTGTATCATGCTTCGTCAATCCTTACGAGCTAACAGAGGGTTCTTCGGACTCTTGTTTCTTCACAACACGGACCGTCACCGTCGCCATCACGTCTCTCGGCATCTTAATTGGAACAGTAACAGTACCCAATTCCTTGATCGGATGGGCCAACTGAATCTTCCGCCGATCGACGGTCACACCTTGGGCTGCCAATCCTTCTGCGATGTCTTTCACCGTTACCGAGCCGAACATCTTGTCGTCCTTGCCGACTTGAGCCTCGATCGTCAGTGACACGGCAGACACCTTTTTCGCGTGTGCCTCGATTTCGAGCTTTTCTTTCTTGGCCTTCTCCGCCGCGACTCGCTTGACATGTTCAAATGCCTTGATGCTTCGGTCATCGGCCTCGACGGCCTTCCGGCGCGGCAGTAAATAGTTTCGTGCAAACCCATCCGCGACGTTGATGAGATCGCCGAGATGCCCTACCCCTTCCAGGGTTTCTTGAAGAATGACTTTCATACCCCTACTCCTTGCTCGTAAAAAGACGATGAGAATACTGGGCTAATCAGAAAAAGTCAATTCGCAGGAGGTTGGTCGATGGGGTTTACGAGATGATGCCCAGGGCCCGCCCGGCCTTTGCAAACGCGGTAACAGCTCGTTCGAGCTGAGCCCTCGTATGAGCCGCCGACATTTGGATGCGGATCCTGGCCTGCCCTTCCGGGACGACGGGATAGCTGAAACCGATCACATAGATGCCTTCCGTCAACAAGGCCTGCGCCATCGAGGTCGCTCGCTCGGCCTCACCCAATATCACCGGGATGATCGGATGGTCCCCGGGAACGAGCCGAAATCCAAGCGCGGTCAACTCCTTCCTAAAAAACGAGGCATTCGCTCGAAGCTGCTCTCTGGGATGATCACCTTCCTTCACTAAGGCGAGCGCGCGCAACGCGCCTGCCACCATGGGAGGAGGCAGGGAATTTGAAAACAGGTAGGGCCTGGAGCGTTGACGCAACAATTCGACGATAGCGGCCTTACCTGAAGTAAATCCACCCGTCGCGCCGCCAAGTGTTTTGCCCAAAGTGCTGGTGACGATCTCGATACGGTCGGCTACGCCAAAATGCGCGGGGGTTCCCCGTCCCTGTGGACCGAGGACACCGGTAGCATGGCTGTCGTCCACCATAATCACGGCATCGTATCGCTCAGCCAACTCGACAATTCGGTCCAGTCGGGCCAAGTCGCCATCCATCGAAAAGACCCCGTCGGTCGCAACAAGACGAAGCCGACTGCTCTGTGCTTCTTGTAGTCTGTTTTCAAGCTCATCCATGTTGGAATGGGCGTAGCGAAATCGTTTGGCTTTGCATAGCCTGATCCCATCGATGATGCTGGCATGGTTCAAGGCGTCGCTGATGACGGCATCGCGCTCATCCAACAGGACTTCGAACAGTCCGCCATTCGCATCGAAACAGGAGCTGTAGAGGATAGTATCTTCGGTGCGGAGAAATTCGCTGACGGCCCGCTCCAGCTGCTGATGCAAATCCTGCGTCCCGCAGATGAACCGCACCGACGCCATCCCGTATCCATGACGGTCTAAGCCCTCTCGAGCCGCCTCGATGATCTTCAGATGGTTAGCCAAGCCTAAGTAATTATTGGCACAGAGATTGAGAACATGGCCTTGCGCCACTCGAATGTCGGCGCCTTGTGGGCTCAGAAGTTGACGCTCGACCTTATACAAGCCACGGGCACGAATATCGGCGAGTTGAGCGTGAAGGACCTGTTTGAAGGACGAATAGGCCATGGTCAGTTAGTGAGGGGTAAGAAGGTAAGGAGTAAGGG
>CAZOHW010000311.1:0-5651 GCA_964579525.1 uncultured Nitrospira sp.
CTGTGACCCGTCTCGACGGATCGGTACGCAATCAATTGTTACAGGCCACTAGTCCTCAGTCCTCTCGCTTGTAAGGAGAGCACAGTTCATGACTCTTGCTAGGTGTCTATCCGGAGGCCTAGAATTAGAAATTAACCATGGCACCGAAAACGATCAAAAAGAGATTGCCACCCGAGACAAGAGACAATCGTCCCATATTGCGCAAAACGCCGGTACGGCTCCACGGCGCCGCGGCCGGACCGTCGACTGGCGAGGGGCGAAGGCCAATCAAAGGGCCGACTATGAAGAAGGCAGCTTCCAAGTGCGTCGCTCGCAAACAAGAAAGGTCAGAGGCTTCTCAGTCGAAGGGATTCGCTGGCAAGCATCGCTCGGCCGATGCACAGCAGGAGACGACGCGGCTGCTGCACGAACTTCGTGTGCATCAAATCGAACTGGAGACGCAGAACGAGGAGTTGCGCCGAACGCAGCGGGAGGTGGAGGCTGCTCGGAAAGAGTATCAGGATCTCTATGAGACGGTCCCCGTGGGCTGCTTCACACTGGACGCTCAGGGGACGGTCCTCGAGGCCAACCCGGCGGGAATACAGTTACTGGGAGAATCTTCCACCGCACTCATTGGCCGACGATTTGCCTTATTCATTGAAGAAAAGAACCGCCTTGGTTTTGCGGGCTTCTGCAAGGCCGTGCTCAAGGGCACGGGCGGTAAGACCTGCGAGCTATCCCTGCCGAACGGCGGAGAGGGATCGACGAAGGTGCAGGTGTTCGGGGTCCCGGTCGAACGGCACGGTCGAGCAGGTTCGGCGTTCCGCCTGGCTGTGATGGACATCGCCGAGCGCAAACGGGCCGAAGAGGCGCTGCGTCGCGCGCACGAGGAGTTGGAAAGTCGCGTTGCCGAACGGACATCCGAGCTCGTCAGGTCGAACGAACGGCTGCAAGCGGAGATCGCCGAACGCAAGAAAGCGGAAGAGGCGTTGAGAGGAAGCGAGGCGCGCTTTCGTGCCTTTACCAGCGCCACCCACGATGTCGTGTACTGCATGAGTCAAGACTGGACCGAAATGCGGCATCTCCAGGGACGAGAGTTCATCCCCGATACGCTAGAACCCAGCTCCACCTGGCTCGATAAGTACATCCATGTGGACGATCAGCAGCATGTGATGGAAACGATCCGACGGGCGATCCAGTCCAAGAGCGTGTTTGAGTTGGAGCATCGCGTGGTTCGGGTGGACGGTTCGCTTGGCTGGACGTACTCGCGGGCGATTCCGATTCTCGATAACCGCGGCGAGATTGTCGAATGGTTCGGTGCAGCAAGCGATGTGACGCACCGCAAGCGAGCGGAAGCCGCGTTGCAGAGTCGCGAGCGTGAATTCCGCCTTTTGGCAGACAACGTCCCGGCCTATTTTTCGTATATCGATACGGACTTGCGCTATCGCTTTATGAACAAGCGGTATGAGGAGCTTTTTGGCCGCCCCACGGCTAAGCTCATCGGACAGCCTGTTAAGGATGTGGTGGGCGAGGCCAATTTCCGCATGATCGAACCCTGGCTCCGTGAGGCACTCGCCGACCGGGAAACCTCGTTTCTCTATCCCAAGGTCTTGCCGAACGCCGATGTCCGCTGGATGAGCGTGCACTATACACCTGATCGCGGGGCGGCCGGTCCAATCAGAGGGGTATTGGCATTGATGACGGATGTAACGGATCAGAAGCGGTCCGAGCTGGCGTTGCAGCAGAACCACATGCTCCTCAAAGAGAAACGAGAAGAGCTCCAATTGCTCACGGAAAAATTGTTCATGGCTCAGGACAGCGAGCGCCAGCGGATCGCGCGCGATTTGCACGATGACTTCAGCCAGCGGCTGGTTGCCATGGCGCTAGATCTGGACGACCTCGAGCGGAAGCCACCGCTCATGCCAGAGATTCTCGGCAAGGCCTTGAAGCCGATTCGCGAAGAACTGGCGCAGCTCTCCGATGACCTGCGCAATTTAGCCCATCGACTGCACCCCTCCTTATTGAAACATGCCGGGTTGCGGGCGGCCCTCGAAGAACATATTGATCAGGCTATGAAACGAACCGGTCTGGACATTACGCTTACAGTCAGAGACGTGCCCGATTCGCTTCCGCTCGATCTCGCGACGTGCTTGTTCCGGGTGTTCCAGGAAAACCTTCAGAACGTGGCGAAACATGCTAACGCGACGGAGGTCCTGGTCAAGTTGAGCGGGTCGCCGAAGGGGATCGGCCTGTCGGTAACGGACAATGGGACGGGTTTTAATCGCCATGACAAGAACTGTCAGCAGAAGGGATTGGGGTTGACGAGCATGCGGGAGCGATTGCGGTTGCTGAACGGATTTCTTAATATTCATTCCAGGCCGGTGGGCGGGACCAAGGTGTGTGCCTGGATTCCATCCCAGGAGAAGATCCGTGACGCGTCCTCGCATCCTTATGGCGGATGACCATTCGCTCGTGCTGGCCGGTCTCCGACGATTGGTTGAAGATGAAGGGGACGTGGTCGGCACCGTCGAAGACGGCCGAGCCTTGATCGAGGAGGCGCAACGGCTACGGCCGGACATTATCCTACTGGACATTTCCATGCCCCTGCTCAATGGCCTGGACGCAGCACGGCAACTCAAGAATCTGGTGCCGGACAGCAAGCTGATTTTCTTAACCGTGCATGGCACTCCCACGTATGTGACGGAAGCTTTTAAGGTCGGGGCTTCAGGCTATTTGATCAAACAGTCTGCGGCAGAGGAGATTAAGCAAGCCATCCAGGCGGTTCGGCGGGGACAGCATTACATGACGCCGTCGGTGACTAAGAATAACTCTGTCCATCTAACCAAGGGGCCTGTCTGTAGGCAACCCGTGACCGCCCTCACACCACGCCAGCGGGAAGTCCTGCAACTCATCGCGGAGGGGAAGGGCACAAGGACGATCGCTTCTATCTTGCACATCTCCATCAAGACCGTGGAATTCCATAGGACTAGGATCATGGACGAGCTGGATCTCCATTCGACCGCGGAACTCACCAGGTATGCCATCGGCGAAGGCTTGGTGAATCTCTGAACAACTCTGTCATTTGTGTGCCGCCTGGTTTGCTGCCCTCATTCCACTAATAAATAGTTCATCATCCAGGCTTTCCCTAGCAGTTTGTTGACAAACTGCTAGATGGCGACAGGAGCTACAGAGTGCAGGCACATCACGCCGTCACCATCGCAGCCGACCCTGCTGCACCCGTTCCCATGTAAATTCTCTGTAAATACTCCACCTGGCCTAGGAAATCCCTAGATCCCCACAACATGGGGTTGGTGGTAAGGTCTAGTCCTCCACAGTCTTATGAAATCAGGCCGGAGTATCGCAAATGGAAAAGCCTCTTCAATGTCAGAAAGACGAACACTCGTCGCTCGAAGAAGCGGAGGTGTCTATGGAGACCCAAATAGTTTATGAAACTGCACAGAGATCCGACGAAGACACCAAGAATTCGTCCTGTGCTCATGGACGTCTCATCGATGAGGTCCGGACCAGAGGTGGCAAGCGGACCGGCAAGGTTCGATGTCTCGAGTGTATGGCCATCTTCGATGACCCTTACCAAGGCTTAAAGTGACGAGAGTTGTGAGCGCAGGCCATCGCTTCGCTTGGATAACTCGTCTCTCCAAATGAGATGTCTGAAGTGAATCCCATGGAGAGGCAGGTTGGTGCCTGTGGTATTTAGCCACAGGATTTCCTCCAGCATTGCCGCAAAATACCTCAATTCATTCCAAGGAGAACTCCAAACTGATTGGGTGCCGACCCTGGTGCTGCACTCAGAACAGCCTCATTTTCAGGAGTTTGGCACTGTCCCTTCATCGGCGATCATGAGTGGTATTCAAGATGCAAGATGCAGCGCCTCTTCGTTCGGAAAAAGAGTTGCTTACGAACCAACGAAGGAATGCACAATGAATGTTATCATTCGTTCCCCCGATAACCATCTCGAAGAAGTGGTTCTTGAGTGTCCCGGCCTGACCTGGAATCAGGTGTTTTGTGAGCTGGACCGCCTGAGCCGAGCGGGACAAGTCCACTTGACGATGAAAGGTCCTGGCATCTATGCGGTGTCTCGCCCAACTGGGCGCAATTCCTCCATGTAAAGAAAAGAAAGGAGAGATGTGATCATGCAACCATTCGTCGCGAAAGAGCTCCGCAGCAAGAAGAGCGATAAGTCTGTTCAAAGCCCGGAGCCGGCTGCGCTCCTGAAGGAACCGGTCCATAGCCAACCCCTTTCGCCTCCTGATGGCATACAAGCTCGCATCACGGATCGTGCTTATGCGCTCTACGCCGAGCGTGGCTATCGAGAGGGCTATGCGCTCGACGATTGGTTGCAGGCGGAACGTGAGATCCTCGGTCTCGAACGTAAGGCATAGAAAGTCAGAGATACTCATCGCACCCATGCAATTCAATAAGAGAGGTGTCCCGTGAAACAGAAATTAGTAAGCGCGTTTGCCCTGACTCTGCTATTGACAGTTGGAGCAGTTGTTGTCGCCGGAGGGGCCTTTGCCGACGAAAAAGAAAAGAAAGGAAAGGCGGAAATGGCTGCAGCAGCCAAGGTGACGATCGACCAGGCGGTCAATACCGCGTCTGAGAAAGTTTCCGGCAAAATCATCGAAGCGGAACTGGAAAAGAAGCACAATAAGCTCGTCTGGGAAGTCGAGGTCGTCACGGCCGAGAACAAGGTGATGGAGGTCCACATTGATGCTGAAAGCGGTGCGGTGATCGACGTGGAAGAAGAAAAGGCGAAGCCAAAAAAGGCGCGCAAGCACGAATAAACACCTAAGCACAGGGGCTAGAATCTGTCCCCACATTGTTGCAGCAGGATGATCACTCGGTAAATTAGAATCTGTTTTAAACGAGCTTGGCACCCGACGCAAGGCCCGTCGGTTCCGTGTGATCGTGATGACCATTCATGCCATATGTGAGTCGTGTTCTGTGAGATGACATAGGATCGAAGCTGAAGCAGTCCTCTCCCCAAGCCCGCGAGATATCTATCTTGGATGAGAGAGACCTCATGACCGACACCTTCGCCGCGATGACCACCCTGAAGATCGCGATACTGAGCAATCAGTGTCTCGTGTGGGTGGGTTTGCAGAACATTCTCGAGAACAGCAAGATCGTCCCGATGGTCGTGCTCCCGCACCAGAAGAAATTACCTGACCTCCTTCGCGCCGAGAGCAGATCAGACCTGTTCATCCTGGATCTGGAGACCGAGCATAACGCCTTCGGCGCCATCACACAGATTCGGGAGTAAGCCCCCACCAGTAAGATCGTCTTGTTGTGCGAGTTCGAGGACAAGGATCAATCACGTGAGGTGTTTGCTTCCGACGTCGACGGCATTATTCTCAAGGCTCAACCGGCGGAAGTCGTGCTCGCAGTGATCGAGTCGTTGTATGTTTCCACGAAGCTCCAGGCTCGCGTGGAACGAGATTGCGCGGACGGGCTGAGCCTCGGATCACCCTTCAAGAAGAAGGGTGACTCGGCCATGCCGCCCTTGGTGTGACCTGAAGCCTTGACCGAGAGGGAACGGGAGATTATCCATTTGGTGGAACAGGGGTTTTCGAACAAAGACATCGCCTTCAAATTATCAATTAGAACCTATCTCAAAATTGTTTAAGGAGCATGGTGATGCAGGCGAGCTGCAC
>CAZOHW010000312.1:0-5651 GCA_964579525.1 uncultured Nitrospira sp.
GGCCTTCCTCCTCCTTAGTGGAAGAAACGGATGCTCAGGGCCTCATAAGTCCTAGAACTTACGCGTGAATGTGTTCGCGATCGGAGAAAATCAGAAAGCGTTGTCTCGTTGAGACAGCGCTCTGCGTGGAGAGCACTCGTGCCTAGGAGGATACAGTCTTCACAGAAGAGATACAGTACAGGATAGCAGGGAACCGGCCGTGGAAGCCATTATCCAGCCAATAGACCTTGATACCAGTCCAGAATTGATTGTCCGAAGAAGAGGGATACCAGCGCTCCACACACGAGAAATGGGCCAAAAGGGATATAGTCCTCTCGCTTGATCACCCGTGCCGCAATTAAGGTCACCCCGACCACGGACCCAAGGAATGACCCCAGCATGATAGTCATCACCGCGGGCTTCCATCCTAGAAAAGCTCCGATCATCGCAAGAAGTTTAATATCTCCTCCCCCCATCCCTTCCTTTCCAAAGAGATAGGGACTGGCCCAAGCCAGGAGCCAGAGAATCCCTCCTCCAACAAGGAGGCCAATCACCCCATTCATAAGCCCAAGCGGCAAAACAGTGGCGGCACTGATGAGTCCGACCAAAATGCCGGGAAACGTAATGACATTGGGAATGATCTTGTGCGACAGATCCGTTCCGGCGACAACGAGAAGGGCTGAGTAGAGTACACCATACGCACAGGTGGACCAGCCTGGACCAAAGAACCCCAGTAGCCCCACATAGCCTAGTGTGTTCAATGCTTCCACGACTGGGTAACGAACTGGGATGGGCACAGAACAATACCGGCAGCGCCCAGCCAGCATGACGTAACTGAGGAGGGGAATATTGTCGTACCAGGCGATCGGCCGGGAACAGGCGGTGCAGTGGGAGCCTGGCCACGAGATCGATTCAGCCCTGGGTAACCGATAGATGCAGACGTTGAGAAAACTGCCGATGAGTGCACCAAAGACACCAACCACCATATATAGTGTAAATGGAATCTGTCCCTCATACATATTTGCCAAAGACCTTCTCTTACCTAGTAACCCTACTAGGGCCAAAGTACCTGCATTTACATTCCCTCACGATCGTTCCATAATGGTACCTTACGTATTTGGATGGAGTATACCCGAAACAGTGATTTCTCAGAAGGAGAAGTGAGTTATTATGGCAAAAGCGGTTGTGAAGCCTCGCCCCCGGAAATCTCTTGCGGACCTTGAACCACCTCCTCGCACCAAGCGGCCAGAGTCGCTGACGTCGCGTGAGCAGGAAATCATCGAGTTGATTTGGGCAGGCTTCAAGAACAAAGAAATCGGCCACCGGCTGAAGATCAGCGTCAAAACGGTTGAAGCTCACCGTGCCAATATGATGAAGAAGATGCGGGTGTCGAATACGGCTCAGCTGTTGAAGACCGCCATCAATGGTGGCGTGCTCAAAATTCGCTAGCAGACTGTTGAAAAAGTCCGCCAGCGGCGTTCTCGCATCGCTCAGAGGCTCAGCATACAAAACAGAGTATGCTCCTCGCCTCTTCGTTCGCTGCCGCCTTGCTGGACGGCCTTTTTGAACAACCTGCGGACCATTCCCTTTCTGTTAGCAATCTCGAATGCCCTGCGTTTTCAGCATCGTCTCATGGCTGACGACTGCGCTGCCGGACGGCCTCAAATAGCACGACCGCCGCGGAAGCCGACACGTTCAATGACTGGATCTGGCCCTTCATCGGAATGCGGATGGTTTCATCGCAATGGTGTAACACGCCGGGCCTGATACCCGACCCTTCTCCACCAAATACCAACCCGACAGGACCGCGCAGATCGACATCGGTAAACATCTTCTGGGCCGACGGGGTCACGCCATAGATCCAGACCCCGGCGGCCTTCAACGACTCCAGGAGTCGGCTGATATTCGTCATCCGTGCAACGGGAATGTGGTCGATCGCCCCAGCTGAGGCTTTGGCTACCACGGACGTCAACCCTACCGCTCTTCGTTCTGGAATAAAGACGCCGTGGACCCCTGCCCCTTCAGCCGTCCTGAGCACAGCCCCGA
This sequence comes from uncultured Nitrospira sp., assembly GCA_964579525.1. Taxonomy (GTDB): domain Bacteria; phylum Nitrospirota; class Nitrospiria; order Nitrospirales; family Nitrospiraceae; genus Nitrospira_D. The sequence goes on from CAZOHW010000312.1 coordinate 2,026, forward strand.
GATTGTGAGGGTCTTCGACTCCGTCAAGGATGACCACCAGCGGCACCTCATTCCGTTCCGCAGCCCGGGCAAGAATCTGTTCTTCTGATTGGTAAGATTGTGCCGCAACATAGGCCACCACCCCTTGATGCTTGCCACCTGGCACCAGGCGATCGAGCGAGGAAAGCGGCTGAACATGAACCGGAATATGGCGGGATCGGGCGAGCTGGATCAGATCTGTAAACTGTTTATCAGTTCGAAGAACAAGCACACGTTGTAAGGATCGATGACCGGCCTTGAGCGCCTCTCGAACCGCATGGAGTCCGTAAAGAATTTCCTGTGCATTAGCGCTTCCAGCGGCTTGTCCCATCAGGCTTGTCCTCGATAGTAATACCCACAGCCTTAAGTTCCTCCCTGATCGCATCGGCCCGCTTGAACTCTTTACGTTTCTTGGCGTCAATGCGCTCGGCGAGTTTGCTTTCGACATATTCGTCCGTTACTTGGTTGGTCACTGTCACTGTTGGAGCAAAAGTTGTAAGGACCAGGTTCGCTGGTTCGGGTTGAATACGAACGTTGAAATCCCATCTGTCCAATTGGAATAATCCCAGTACACTGCCGAGGAAACGAAACGCCTGGCAGGCGGTCTGTTTGCCTTCTGGAGAAAGTCCATTCCCCAACATTTTGTTTACATCGCTCCGTAATGCTTGAAGAGAGGCCAGCGCCATCGGTGTATTGAGATCGTCATCCATCGACGATGTGAAGGCAGCCTTGCAGCGTTCGATTGCCAGAGCAAGCGCTTGATCCGCAATCCCATTGCCACCGGATTCAGTTAATCGACCAAAGAGGTCATAGAACCCATTTAACGTACTTTTGGCTTCCTTTAACGCCTGGTCGGAGAAATCAAGCGGGCCGTGATAATGAGTCGACAACAGGAAATACCGAAGAATTTCTCCGGTGACGGCTTCTGACCACTCGGACTTGTCAAAGATCTCTCGGATCGTAAAGAAATTGCCCAGAGATTTTGACATCTTCTCTTTATTAATCTGCACGAACCCATTGTGCACCCAGTACCGTGCAAATTCTTTCCCAGTTGCCCCGCACGACTGGGCAATCTCGTTCTCGTGGTGGGGGAAAATAAGGTCCATCCCACCGCCGTGGATGTCGAATGTTTCACCCAGATGTTTAATCGACATGGCTGAACATTCGATATGCCAACCGGGGCGACCTAGCCCCCAAGGGCTTGGCCAGGAGGGCTCCCCAGGCTTGCTGCTTTTCCAGAGTGCAAAATCCATTGGATGATGTTTTCGCTCATCCACTTCTACCCGTGCTCCGGCTTGCAAGTCTTCAAGGCGGCGCTTCGACAACCGCCCATAGTCTCGATATTTAGAGACTGCAAAATACACGTCTCCATCCACGGCATACGCAAGACCTTTTTGCATCAAGGTTTGCGTCAGCTGAATAATGTGGGGGATATGCTCTGTTGCCTTTGGCTCTTCTGTCGCCGGCCGAATTCCCAGCTTCCCCATATCTTCGTGATAGGCCTGGATATATTTTGCGGTCACGGCATCACAGGGGATCCCCTGCTCATTCGCCCGCTTGATAATTTTGTCGTCCACGTCTGTGAAGTTTTTCACAAACCTTACGTCATAGCCGGAATACTCTAAATACCGTCGAAGCACGTCGAATACGAGTGCGCTGCGCGCATGACCGATGTGGCAATAATCGTAGACGGTTACACCACAGACATACATGCGAACGGTTTTTGGTTCAATCGGTTCGAAAACCTCTTGCCGGCCACTCAGGGTATTAAACAATGTGAGCATGATTCAGGCTCCGGGACTCATACGGCGCCGTGGCCAGTGAGACCACAGGAAGTAGCCGATTGCTACGGCGAGCACAAGCCCGATGACGATATCAAATTGGTGAAAGTACTCTCGCAGGTGTTCCCACTGCTCGCCCATCCGAAGACCGATGTAAGCCAGCAGGTAACACCAGGGCAACGCTCCAATAAAGGTGAAGAGGACAAACCGCGGGAAGTTCATCTTGGCGATCCCCGCAGGGAGGGAGATAAACGTCCGGACAACCGGGAGCATGCGGCTAAAGAAGACGGCCGCCTCACCGTACTGTGCAAACCATCGATCTGCGATATCGAGATCACGACGTGAGACGAGGAAATAGGGTCCATACCGTTCGGCAAACGGGCGTCCGCCCCACACTCCTGCATAATACGCCACGATCGACCCAATCACGTTCCCGACTGCCCCAGCAAGCGTCACGCCGAGCATCGTAAACTGTCCGGTCGTAACCAGGTACCCGGAGAACGGCATGATGATCTCGCTCGGCAACGGGATACAGGCGCTTTCCACGGCCATTGTAAACACAATGCCACCATACCCGAACCGTGAAATGCACGAGATCACGAATCGGCTTAACTCACCGATGATCGCTTCAATCAACTCACCGATCACGACTTCAACTCCCTTCTCACTCGTCGTGCCGCGCTCCCCATTGGCTGCTTCCTGGTGCCGCGCGTGAGGATCGGTTCCCACAGACGGAACTGACTGAGTACACCATGATGTGTCGAGTCGAGACGGATAGGGGTGATAGAGACAAACCCTCCCTCGAGAGCCTCGTGATCAGCATCCTTATCCCGACTCCAGGAGACGCGTTTCCCGGCAATCCAATAGTACTTCCGCCCATGGGGATCACATTTTTCGATAATGGGATTATCGAAGCGGCGTCGGCTGAGACAGGTAATCCGAACACCTTTGATGCCGCGCAACGGCCGATTGGGAATATTGACGTTCAGGAGCGTTTCATCCGGAAGCCCATGCGAAAGAACGAGGCGGGCAACACGCACAGCATAGGTCGCTCCGACAGTAAAACGAAACTCTTCCCACCCCTCTTGTGAGACGGCAATCGACGGTACACCGAGAATCGTCCCCTCCATGGCTGCCGACACCGTACCGGAATACATCACATCATCGCCCAAATTGACGCCTTTATTCACACCAGACACCACAAGGGCAGGAGGTTTAGGCATAATTTTGAGGAGTGCTAAATTGACACAATCCACTGGTGTCCCGTTGACGGTAAAAACACGCGGGGCAATGTGATGAAGGCGCAAAGGCTTATGGAGCGTAACCGCATGGGCAACCGCCGTCCGTTCCCGATCTGGAGCGACAACCCAGACCTCTCCAACTTGCGCAAGCGCTTTCGCTAGGATAGTAATACCTGGCGAATGGATACCATCATCGTTTGTCACGAGAATACGCATCGTGTGTGCAACAAAAAAGCTGCCAGAGGCAGCTCTTGTAAAGGGACTCTGTGATCCAGCTTATGTTCCCCACCCCGCCTAACTCTATGTTAGGCGGTTGGTCGGGGCGGCGGGATTTGAACCCACGACCACTCGCACCCCAAGCGAGTGCGCTACCGGGCTGCGCTACGCCCCGACATCTGTCTCTCCCATGCCCTTCCTGCTCAAGATGAGTTGTGAAAAAATGAGGACGGACTGAATGGAGCCTTATGTATGCGATTCAAGAATTTTGAGAATGACCTGTAGGTCCCCTCGTAGCTTTTTCGCGAGTTCCCTCGGTCGTAAGGCTCGCGAGGCCGCTCGACCTCGACGGAACCAATACCGCTTCACC
>CAZOHW010000313.1:0-5647 GCA_964579525.1 uncultured Nitrospira sp.
ACTGTAAGTGATAACTCTGGATGGCTCAGCGTAAGCCCGGCCTCAGGCACCAACACTGGAACGGTTACAGCATCCGCAAATCTAAGTGGGTTAGCGGCCGGAACCTATAACGGAACCATCACGATTTCGGCTACCGGTGCCACCAATAGTCCAAAGACAATTCCCGTATCACTCACCGTTTCCTCAACCACCGCGAAAAGCGCAACCCTCACGTGGACTGCCAATGTGGAAACAGATCTCGCTGGATATAAAATCTATCGCGCGACAACCTCAGGTTCATACGGAGCACCAATCGCCACCTTAAGCAAGACGACCAGCTACTCCGCAACAAACCTTTCGACGGGGACCACGTATTTCTTTGTCATCACTGCGTATGATTCGGTTGGTAATGAAAGCTCTTATTCGAACGAAGTAAGCAAGAGCATCTACTAATAAACACATCGACAGGCCGGAGCCGGTACCACACCGACTCCGGCCTGAACTCACTTTCCTCACTTGACCCCTTCTCACTGAGAACTGTATAACCACTGTCTCTACCTGGTGCTGACCAGATCTCACCTTCAGAGGTCCATCTCGCAGCACTGCCTTCAAATGCGCCCGTAGCTCAATGGATAGAGCACCAGACTACGGATCTGGGGGTTACAGGTTCAAGTCCTGTCGGGCGCACCACACCTACCTGTGTTTCTTTTGGGGCTAGCTAACGGACCTGGGCCTATCACATTCAGTCCTGTCGGGCGCACCAAAACAGAGCTTGCTCGACCCGAAGCCTACTTATTCAAAGCGACGGGATACACACCGCCAGTGCTTCCTTCCATGTCGACTGAATATGATTATTCGTGGTCTATTGGCGCGAGTCAGGCGCACCACAGGCCATTCGTGCTCAAGCCTACTAATACGAAGGGTGAATGATATTTCCGGCAGCTGCGCCCTTATCTCAATTGTTTGCACAGACAAGCAGCTCGGGAGAAAGGTTTGCAGGGAGGCAACGACTTCGGCCGTTGCCTCCCAGTCTATTCATTCTGCTCAATCACGCTACTGTGCCTCACTATACATCAGCCAGTGAAACACCCCACTAAAGCCTACGACAGTCACTGGGTATGAGCCCTTCTCACCAAATCAACCTCGTGAGGCAGCCCTAGCGAGCAACTCCTTTTGCAAGACTTCAATATCGGCCTTGGCACCCAAGGCCAGTTCCTCCACTTTGCGTTCACTTTCTGGTCCGGACACATGGGAAAATTCATGGCAGTCTTCGTACGCCTGCTCTGTCGTGCCCGTGGCTTTGATCACCATTCCGGCAATGACGCCTCCGACAACGGCGGTGACCAACGTCATTGCAATACCCACCAGTTGAACCCCAACCACACCCGGCACAACGACGATGGCGCAGAGTCCGCCAAGGAGGCCCGGCATCCCATGCAGATTGTGCACTCCACAGGTATCCACCAGCTTGATCTTGGACTCCAACATAGGCTGAATAAACACAAACCCAATGACGGACAAGGCACCTGCGAGCAATCCAATAGAAAATGCTCCCATGGGACCGACAAGATTACAGGTCGATCCAATGGAGACTCCGCCTGCCAAGGCAGCATTGGCCATATCCACCATCGAGGTCTTTCCATGATGGAAATGGGTGCTGAGGAAATAGGTCGTAAGTGTGGCGCCGCTCAAGGCAAGGATCGTGTTGACGATGGTTTGAGGCATTTGCTCGAATGGTACAATCGCTGTCGCAAAGCTCGGCCAAAATAACCACAGGACCATGGACCCAAGCATCGCGAATCGATCAGAAGTCGAGTCGGACTCGATCGGCTGACTCCGCTGCGCGGCAGTGGTCAGAACCAAAGACGCCGCCAAGCCAAAATACGCCCCGAATGCGTGGATCACGATTGACCCGGCCGAATCCTGAAAGCCTTTCGTTAGTCCCGCTCCATTATCTAATACCAGATACTCATTCAGCGCATAGAGCGGCACGAGCAGCACTGTGAGCAACGCATATTGAAACACCCGCAAGCGTCCAAGGACTGCTCCCATGGCAATCAATGCCGTCGCTACGGAAAACTCCGCCAGCATCAGCGTTTCAACCGAATGGGCCTGTATCGAATGCCCCACGATCCCGTTGGCCCGCAGCAACATGTACAAGGGCAGCCCAGCGGCCACCACGAGATAGGTCCCGGTTGTCGCCCCAAACCCGTACCGTCGGACGAACACCATGAGAAATCCGAACCCAACCACCAACATGGCGAGGATGTGGATCGAATAGTTATACTGCGCGACCAATCGCGCCTCATTGACGGCACCTGCTGGCTCTTCCGCACTGACCCAACTGGTGAGGCAGAAAAGGAATAGCCCAACAGCACCGAGCACCTTCATACAGAAGCTGTTCGCCATTGAATCCTCCTTAATGAATAGTAGGAGTGAATAGGGGGGATATTGAGGTGGCAGTGTACACCGCTGGAAAGTGTGTTTGTCAACGTGCAGAACGGCTATACAGCCGCCAATGGGAGAAATCTAATGGGCCATGATACGAAGCAGCGAAGCCATTGAAAATACTCTATTTTTAGTAGAGCGCGTCGATTGAAACGCTCTGCAGCATGATCCCTTACATTTCCACGGCAGCGCTTAAAAAGACTGCTTTCCGAATAACCGAATGTTTATACCTAGATATTTTGTGATTATCCAGCGAGGCGCCCTCCCTTGTGCCACATAGATAGATGGAGACACAACGTCGCTTTCATTGACAAACCAGACGGCAGGGATAATAGTAATACCTGCTAATTTCATCATGACATGAGCGTGAGATGGATTCAGCTTCTCTCTATGTGCTGAATATCCATGCCGTCCCCATGGTGATTATGGGGATGGTGGCCTTTGCACTTGGAGTGCGGGTTCTCCATGCAGACAGCCAGTCTATTGCCCACCGTCACTTTTTCGTATTCAGTACCAGTTGTGCGCTTTGGCTCGCTACCACTGGAATTGGCCTCTGTGCCACGACTTCCACCACCGCCTTACGCTGGTTCCAGTTTGGCAGCGCCAGTGCATCATGTATTCCCGTAGCGTTTTATGCGTGTTCTTCGGAATTTCTACAACTCAATCGTTCACGAACCGTGTGGTTGGGTTACTTCCTCGCCATGTCGTTGGCGCTCACGACGCTGATTCGCCACGACTTCATCATCAGCGTGTCTCACTACTGGTGGGGATACTTCCCACAATATGGACCCCTCGGCCTGTTGTTGGTCGTACTCTGTATTACTTTCTTCATCGCCACCTATCTCGCCTACCTTCATAGCTACAGCGCGATCACAACGCCCATCCGCCGCCAGCAGATCAAATTCATACTGAGCACGCTCACGCTTGAAATACTAGTCCCTATAGATTTCTTCTCGGCCTTCGGCTACGAACTCTATCCCTTCGGGTACGTGCCGGTCTTTATCCTGGTTATCGTCGCCGCGGTCGCCCTCCTCCGCTATCAACTCCTTGATATGGCATTGTTGGTGTCGATGAGTATGGCGTACCTTCCTCTCATTCCGTTTGCAATGGCTTTGTTCTTTGTCGCAAACCTCCTGAGCACCCACACTCCATCGATCCTGGCAAGTATACTCGTACTAATGACTGTGGCATTCACCATTCTGTACGTGACGGTCCAGCCACGCCTTCAACTCGCCATGAACAAGCTGTTCTTCCCCAGTCGATACGTTGCCTATAACACCCTCGCCCGTTTTAGCCAATCCATGGCCATGAACCTTGATCTTGCGAATCTGCAAGCGGAAATCGTCGGAACACTGCACATCATTTTAAGAATCGAAAGGATCTCGCTGTTCCTTTTCGAGAAAGAGCACGGACATTATGGATTGAAGGTCTCTCATGGGATTGACGAGACCAAGGCCAATGCGATGCAGCTCACGAACCACGTCCCATTCAACGAGTTTCTGCTCAACTACAACCAGCCCATCGTCAAGGAAGCGCTCGAGCGGGGCTATTCCGATCTAGACCAAACCACCGTGACTACAATGGTCGCAACGCTGACGCAGCTGGACTCCGAGGTCTGCCTTCCTCTCGTCAGCAAAGCGAGGCTCATCGGTTTTATCAATCTTGGGCACAAGCCGTCATTCGCGTTTTATACACAGGACGAGCTTGATCTGCTCCATTCCTTAGCCACTGGCGCAGCAGTCGCCCTGGACAATGCGATGCTCTATGAGGACTGGAAACGGTCGCAACTGGTCATCAGACGAGCGGATCGCCTCCGTTCATTGGAAACCATCGCAGGAGGATTCGCTCATGAGATTCGTAATCCTCTGACCACCATCAAAACATTCGTCCAACTGGCGCCATCACGGAGGAACGATCCTGAGTTCATGGATTCTTTTGGGGCCGTCGTCGCAGACGACCTGGCACGCATCGAGCGGCTCGTCGAAGATATTCTCGACTATGCTCGATATATGAAGCCGAAACTATCGCTGGAATCGATAAACGAGATCGTCAGCTCCTCCCTCCAATTTATGGAGATCAAGGCGAGCAGTCTCAACGTCTCGATCGAGAAGCAACTCACAGAACAGCTGCCACGCATCATGGTGGATCGCCAGCAACTGAAACAGGTGCTGATGAACCTCATTTTGAATGCCATTGATGCGATGAAAACCGGAGGAGGACGGTTAACGGTCTCGACTCGTCCCCTGACACGCCCCGATGGCACTCGCTGGATCCAAATTCACGTTTCTGACACCGGCTGTGGGATCGCACCGGAGGATCTCCCGCACATCTTTGACCCATTTTTCACGACCAAACATGAAAGCACCGAACATGCAGGAACAGGATTGGGACTTTCAATCGTCCATGAAATCATTCACGAACATTCCGGCACAATCGAGGCACACAGTACGGTCGGGTACGGTACGACGTTTATCCTGACGCTTCCGGAACATCGCGAACATGGTTCTTCCAACACCTCGACCGGTCAGGCCTGGCCCGGTAAACTTCTCCCTTTTCCCAACCTCCCTCCGGTACTCCAACGTCCAACGGGTACCTACGGCACATAAGCCCCCTCTCCTCTCACCACCTCTTTGAGCGGAATGTCCATTGTCGGCTAGGAGTCGACAGGCCCTTCAGCTCAGAAACACCAACCAGAGATACAGGGCACCGAACGCCACCGAGCCAACCATGACCGGAAATCCATACTGAAAGAACTGCCAAAAGGTAATCCGATAGCCGGCCTTTCGCGCGAGGTCGACAATCACGACGTTGGCACTGGCTCCAATGATTGTCCCGTTTCCCCCCAAACAGGCACCCAATGCCAATGCCCACCAAAGCGGCACAATGTCTTGTTGATGAACCAGCTCCGTATAATCCGTAACTTCTGGGTGCATCGACCGAGCCAGATCAACAATCAAGGGATTCATGGCGGCAACATAGGGAATATTGTCGACCACAGCAGAGAGCAATGCAGATCCCCAGAGCACTACCATCGTGGATCCAGCCAGATTCCCTCTCGTCACCGACACCAATTGATCAGCGCGATCGCGAATCACTCCGACTTTGACTAACACACCTACTAGGACACACAGTACGATAAAAACACAGATGACATCCCACCACACTTCCGCCAGCACCGTAAGTTACTCCGCATCTTCGTACCTACCCCCACATGCGCAGA
>CAZOHW010000314.1:0-5607 GCA_964579525.1 uncultured Nitrospira sp.
GGACTTATAGAGCGGAAGGTTTAGGCCGTCAACTATTTTGAGATAGGTTCTAGGCTGCCTGAGCCGGTGTTGCCATCGGCCGTGCGAGAGGTACAATGTGTCGCTTCGCGCGCCGATTGTCCTTAACTTTGCGGTTATGGTGGATCAACGGATCTTCAATGTTGCCGCAGCTGAGACATCGCTGAGCCTTCATCCACATCGGCAGAAAACTTTCTTCCATATCCAATAAATGATCAGTAACCATGAGCCCGCAGCATCTGGTGCACTTCATGTGAATTCCTCCGGGAGAAGAGTTGAGATTGATGAACTCTGATTGCCATCAATCAATTTGTCACTGCATTGGCTACTGATGTATTAAGCAATGATAATGCCATGGCACGAAGCGCACTCTCATTGTAGAAGGACCAGTGATTTAGCATGATTCCGTTCGAGTAGAATGAGGCGATACTGCGCAATATTTGGCGCTTGTACGCAGTTTGGCCGGCACCAAGGGGCCCCATTCCATTGACAACGAGGAGTGTAGCTCCAGTGCCGGTTGCATCCCAATGGATACGTCCATGAAGCCAAAAAGATTCAAAGGGCCAGGCATTCCCGTAAAGAAGCAGGACTGTCGTCATACCTGTATCTACTTTGCCGAATGGCATTCAATTCGATACTCAGAAGCTTCTTGATATGCGTGGTGAGGAAGAAGAAAATAGAAAAATGAGCAGCGCCAATGAACCAGATCCCAGTCTCGATTGCTTCAATGCGCAGTGGACCTGGATATGGAATAGATACTTAGCAACCCAACGGTATTCGACTAACGGCGACACGAGGCTCTTGACTACTGGCGTAAAAACTCTCACTCTGTAGACATTCACAGACTCGTACGTAGTCCGTTCTACCAGGAGGAATTGAGCGATGCGATCGCCGGTATCGTGCGAAGGGGTCCGTGTGGCACAGCTGGTATGGGCTGTTGGGTTGACCATGATCATGGTAGGGTTGTCTGGATGCGCTGAGCAACAGGCTGAACAGAAAAAGGGTGGGCAACTGATCAACAATGAGTTAGCGCAAATCCGGGCACGGCACAATGAGGAATGGTCGTCGCTTCGAGAAAAGGAGCTCCCGCAGCTACGCGGTACCGTCGAACAGGCAATGCACCGATCTCGAGAGCTTGAAAACAAACAGGAAGATCTCAAGCATCGGATCTGGGAACTTGAGCAGGAAGTGAAACGGTTGCGGCAGCAGCAGGCGAGCCAGGCTGAAGTTTCAACGTTGAAAGAAGCCGCGAGTCCACTTTCAAGAAGTATCCAGGAACGGCTGGAAGTCCAAGAGGACCTGATCAACTCACTGATGAATCAGCTAACGGAGCAATCCAAACGCCTTCGGACGATCGAGAAGATTGAAAAGATCGACAAAATCAACAATAGATAGGTGATGGTGTCCACCACTCGTCAGTGAGGAGGACACGGCAAAAACCTATTCTAGCTGCCCATCCCATTGTCATCTGCTCCCTATACTGCCGATGTTTGCTAGACTGTCCATGGCGATTTTCCCCATATGACGACTTTTGTGCAGCAATTGATCTGACCCGGAAAATCGCTCTCAGTATGTCTCAAAAAGATATTCAGCCCGTCCTGCAACCAGTTGTGACTGCTGCTGGAGAGGACGACGAACCGACGTTTTCTCCCTATGTCGGTCCGGCGTTCCTGTCGTATGGGTTTAGGCCGTTCTTTCTTGGAGCGGCATTGTTCGGTGGCTTGGCCATTCCCTTCTGGGTTGCGGTCTTTGCTGGTACGGCGCACATGGACGTGCTCTACCCCCCACGAGAATGGCACGTCCATGAGATGCTGTTTGGTTTTATCCCCGCCCTCATTGCGGGGTTTTTGCTCACGGCCATGCCGAATTGGACGGATCGCATGCCGCTGAGGGGAGCACCGCTCCTGGCATTCTTTCTCTTGTGGCTGGCGGGACGTCTGTTTATTGCCACCTCATGGTTTGGCCACTCAACAGCTGCGGTTGTAGACGGAGCCTTCTTGGTCCTGCTGGCGACGTACGTATGGCGAGAAATTCTCCTCGGAAGGGCATGGGACCGGACGCCAATTGGTGTCTTGGTGACGCTGTATGCCGGGACGAATATCCTTTTTTACCTGTCGGCCTTGCGGGGGCTGACAACAGACCTGCCTGAGCGTCTGGCGCTGTCGGTCATGACGCTGATGTTGACGGTCATCGGCGGGCGCCTCACTCCGACCTTCACTCGCGAGTACTTGGAGCAACAGAACGAATCGAGGTTGCCGGTCATCTTTTCTCCTGTGGATGCTGTAGCGATTCTGCTCGTCGCCCTTGCTGTCATCACCTGGGTTGTACAGCCTGAGAGTCAGTGGGCCGGAGTACTCCTCATCGTGGCTGGAGTGGCGAGCATCGTTCGATTACTGCGCTGGCAGGGATGGCTGACCTGGCGGGAACCACTGGTGTTAATTCTGTCTATTGGGTATGGATGGGTGGGGCTTTATTTGATCGCTCTTGGCGGCTCAATTCTCGGAATAGGATTTTCTCAAGCCAATGCGATCCATCTTCTTACCAGCGGCGCGATGGGGGCCATGACATTGGCGGTCATGACTCGAGCGAGTCTTGGTCATACAGGACGACCACGGCACGCCGATCGGCTGACCGTTACGATCTATCTGCTAGTAAATGTGGCTGCAATACTGCGGATCTGTGCGCCAGATCTGGACAACCCCACGGCTCTCACCCATCTCCTACTAAGCCTGTCAGCGTTCGGATGGAGTGGAGCCTATCTTCTCTTTGCGCTGGTCTACGGTCCATACCTGCTCCGTCCAAGCCTTGATGAGGCAAAGACTGCATAAGAACCGCATGGTTGTCATGTGATAGAAAGGTACCTTCAGCAGGACGACAAATTCCTCGATTGGTCTCGTTGAATGTCCGATGGTCCAGGGCAGGTGAGACATGAGCTGCTCATCTCTCAATTGCCTCAGTTGCCCACTGAGTCAGGACTTCTGCATCTTCTATGATGTCGACCGGTACTTCGTAGAAGGATTTGAGCGTCTGTTTGGTGTTCGGACGAAATGGTTTCATTCCCTGTTCTTCGTAGCAAGGCAGGGTCAAAGCCGTGACTTTAAAGTAGAGGCGGCCTTTATGAATGATGCCGAAAAAGGTCGTAAGCCGATAGAGTCCGTATCCTCCGAACATCGCCCGTGCGGTCACGCGAGGAAGTGCAACCAGCTGATCCAGGACGAAATCTTTGAAGCCGTCGTGCTTCCCAGTCATGCGTCTCCGGGCTTTCTCGCCGCGACCATTCGTACAGCGATCGGCAAGGCAATGGCCATCTCCACGCGGTATCGCTCAGCCGTTTGGAGAATCTGCTGCTTCGCCTCAGATTGCTGCGGGGAAGTCAACGTTGCCCACAGATTCTGAATCGGGGCAGCAATGTCCATGAGGCTAGAAAAATATTCATCGGCTGCTGCGAATCGCACATCGCTAAGAAATTCTTGCTCGGAAACATCGACCATCCCGGCCTGCTGCAGCATGTCGGCTAATTCATTCGGTTTGGCTAAGCGGAAAATTCCCGGGGCCGCCGGATCTGGTGGAGGAAGCTCGATGAATTGCTTGATGGCATCGATGGGGATCTTGAGATACGGGTTCTTTTCTGGTGCAGACCAGACTGCCGAGGCGACCCAGGTGTTCGGTTTGAGTACACGGACGATCTCGGCAACGGCTTTTGGGATTTCCGGCAGGAACATCAGGCAGAAGCGGGTCGTGATTGCGTCGAACGATGCCTCTTCAAACGGCAAGATCGTGGCATCACCCGTTCGGAAGGTGATGTTGGAGAGCTTCAGAGAAGCCGCCTTTCGTTTTGCGGCTTCGAGCATCTGCTGGGCGACATCAATCCCCACCACGCTGCCGCGTGTTCCAACTGTCTGTGCGGCGAGTAGCGCGGGATAGCCGGTGCCTGATCCGAGATCGAGTACGCGCATCCCAGACCTCAGTCGAGCGTCGGCGACAATTCGGTGACTGAGGAAGGTCAGCTGCTCGTCGAAGAAACGATCCCATTTCTCCCAGCCCCCGGCGACGCGATTCCAGTCTTGCCGCTGACTCTCAATGACGTGTTCAGGCAATGGCAATGCCATAGCCTCACCTCAGTGATTGCAAGGTCTGACGCATTTCTTGAAGTTCAGACACAAAGAGGTCGAGGTGTTGATCCCGCTGGGGCTGCTCGCTTTTGAATTTCCAGAGTCGCTTGAAGATCGTCTTCAGTTCCTTGTTGTGGGTCACAGCCAAGGCATAGGCCGGTTGTTCTCGCACAGGTTTTTCGACGTTGCAGAGCCCATCGTCGATAGCATGAAACTGATTGTGGAGATCGTCGAACGGTTGGTCGATCCCTTTACCACCCTTTGCCCTCTGTGCTGTGGCTTCCGCCATCGTGGTCAAGTTAATCAGTGTTTCGACACCCGTTGCCCCCTTGGCCTTTGCGGTGAATTCTTTGGCGTGGGGATAAAAGAGATAACTGCAGCCGCTTGTACTCACGAGGAGTAGAACGGCAATTGGGAGCATGACCCTCCAGCTCATACTGTCCTCCTTGGTAAAACCGTTGGGTGCGAGAGGGGCTTCCCGCCGTTCAACATGTAATGCCGGGAAGCCCCCTTTTGATAGAGTGTACTCTGCTAGACTGCGACGGGCACGGTCTTGATGGCCGCTTTCACTTTTGCGACCATTTCTTGCGGGATTGAGTCTAACTTGTGGCACTGCTTGGCGTGGGTAGCCACCAACTGCATCAGCTCCGCCTCCGTCTCCGCTCGCACTTGGAATCCACAACCTCCCGACGGTTGCACATCCAGACATCCGAGTTGTTTGTACTGTTTGTCTGCCATGATACCCTCCTCTGGTTTGGGTTAAGTTTGGCGGTGGGTCGCACATCTGCAGAAAATTCTTCAGGGTTTCGCGAGTGATCAATGAGGATGAGCCTAGCGGATTTGAGCCGAGCAGATCAACCCTCTTGTCGAACCGTGCATGGGGCAGTACAGTGGGGACGACTGAGGATTAATCACGGCGAACAAGGGTTGGTGGTAGTTAAAATGGGTGCAGGCAGTCGGTGTACCGGGTTGGACTCAAAGAAGCTTCATAGACTTGACGCGGGACATGCGTGAACAAAGGCAGGAGAAGAATATCGACCAAGGGGCCGACGCCACGAACGTAGGTCAACCCCTCGTCACACGACAGACGGAAACATGAACAGACGCAACCGTTACGCGTGCTGATGATTGAGACTCGTCCAAAGCGATAACGCCAGGGCAACGGTCATGTAGACAATCGCCACAACAATCGCTCCAAAGTTGATTTCATACCATGCGTTCATTCCCAGGAAGAGCTCGTTAAAAAAGAGTGCAAGGAACAGCATCGTGAACCCCACATAGTTGTACCAACGCATGAACGGCCTCCTTTCGGTGAAGTGCATGACCGACTCTACCGTGACCTCTTCGATGATGGGTAGGGATCCCAGTGCGCAACGGCCAGGCGAAGCATCAATGGCCGTATGCCCTGGGGTTGAAATTGTATGCTAGGAGTCTGTCCGAGTAATTATGATGAGTGACTGTCCATAGCGATTTTCTG
>CAZOHW010000315.1:0-5595 GCA_964579525.1 uncultured Nitrospira sp.
ACCACAATGAAGAGATCTCTACGGCAAGTCCAACAAGGATTCACGCTCGTGGAGATTATGATCGTCCTGGTGATCGTGGGAATCAGCGCAGCGCTAGCGGTGCCGAACTTTTTGACGATGTACGCTCGGCATGAACTCTACCAGGCGACGACCGATTTATATAACCGACTCATTCTTGCCCGCTCAGCAGCCATCAGCCGAAACACCATGATTGTCGCGACGCCGGGGAATCCACTCGCATCGGGTGAAGACGGGGTGACCTTCGCTGCTCCCATCGCTCCACTGTGGATTGAAAGATTTCCGCTCAATGTGCAATTTCTTCTACCGTTACCTGCGACCCCGATCGGATTTACGCCGAGAGGACTCAGTACGGTCCCACTCAATTCCCAGACGATCCAGCTCCAAAGTGTCCGAGACCCTAGTTTGATCTATTCAATTACCGTCGCTCCATCTGGGAAGGTGACGTGGTGTGCCAGGCAAATCAGTCCCTGCATTCAGAACCAATAGAGCGAAGGTGAGGGCGAGGAGCCAGATGGATGGCGATAGGAAGATCAGAAACCAGCGAGGCTTCACCTTGATAGAAGTGATGGTGTCTGCTGCCATCCTCGGTGTCGGTGTCATGGGTATGGCGGCCATGCAGGGCATGGCCTTTACCAAGAATGGTAATGCAAATGATCTCTCCACAGTTACGAACATTGCCGCGGATATGATGGAACGGATTCAAGCCAATCGGCAGTATGCCTGGGGATACCATAATCTTCAGACATCGGCGGCAGGCAATTGTGCAGCACTGCCGAATCTTGCGAATAAACCTTCAGAGATTACGAAAGGGACTCCGCTCAGCGCGACACAAAGTGTTCAAGGTAATTGTACTCAATGGCGCACGTTGGTGTTGGCATCAAATCTTTCGAATGTCCAAGGGTCTGTGTCGGTCGTCAATGGAGGACCAACCAATCCAACATTGAAAGTCACGGGGGCGCGTCAGGTCCTAGTCCAGGTGCAGTGGAATGATCGTGGTCCAGGACAACGACTGAGGAGCGTTAGCCTTCAAACAACCCTTGTTCCCGAATGAAGATGCCATGGCGAACAAACGAAGAGGTGTGTCGATGAGTACTTCGTCAACCACATGCCTGGGCCAGCAGAAGGGATTTACCCTTACCGAGGTCATGGTGGCGACGATGATGACGACCGCCGTTATTGCAGCCGGATTGGGAGCCCTCACGGTCTCACAAAAGACGGCGAGAGCCACGAATCAAGTGGTGAATACACAAACCACGGCCAGGACCGGATTGGACATGATTACGGCGGACCTAAAATTAGCGGGCTTTGGAATGACAGGGCTGATGGGAGGAGCCGTCGGCAACTGTGCTGTGAATGGAACACCGGCAGCCATCATTCCGGTAGATAATAATCCGCTTGTTGCCCTTGCAGCTGGGGCAGATTTCGGTCCCGATTCCATTTCAATGGTCGTCCCCATGACCAATTCGGTTGCCGCAGTGGGGACGCTTTGGCAGCTAAATATCCCAGGAGCACCTGGGACGATCGGAGGGCCAAACCAATCGATTACCGCACTCCCGTTGGTCAGCGGTGCTTCCACCGCGATGGGCGCGGCAGTCCCTGGCGGAACGGCTGCGCTCCTAAACATGTCTGTGTCTGTGGGAGGCGTGGCTGGATCGCGCATCGCGGCTGGCGGTGTGACCCCTGGGGGGTTAACGTTAAACCCCGCCATTCCGGGCCCGTCAGCATTTGGTCATGGGACACAGGTCTATCTCCTCCAATGCATTACCTATCAAATTATTCCCCCACCGGACGCCCTGAATCTCTGCCAGGGGAATGCACCCTGTCTGGTTCGAGGCGTCGCGCCCGGTGTTCCCCTTCCAGGTTTCCCTCCTAATTGCAATAACCCGAACCCGAATCCGGCTCTACCCCATCCCTGCGTGCCGATTATGGATGGAGTAGAAGACTTACAACTCGCCTATGCCTGTGATGGATGCAATGCCACAATCGGGTCTGCATCGCCAGATGGAGCGATGGACGACATGAATGGCTCTAACTCATTCGATCAGGGTGACTTCCTGACCAACATCAATTGGTTTCTTCCTCCGAACAGTGCCATGACGACGAATAGGATTCGCATGGTCCAAGTGACCATCGTGGCACGGGAAACCAAGGTCGAGCAAGGAATGGGAGAAGGATTGTCGACGGTGGTCCGTAATACCAATGCCATTCCAGTCGTCAGCGATCACAATCATGCAAATGGTGTATTTGCAATTGGGGATAACGCGACTCCGGCCCAACAACAGTCATATCTCCAATTCCGAAGGCGGATTTTGACGCGCACCGTCGAATTGAGAAATCAGAGGGCCTTGCTATG
Organism: uncultured Nitrospira sp.; assembly: GCA_964579525.1. Taxonomy (GTDB): domain Bacteria; phylum Nitrospirota; class Nitrospiria; order Nitrospirales; family Nitrospiraceae; genus Nitrospira_D. The sequence continues at coordinate 2,375 of CAZOHW010000315.1, forward strand.
AAGCAACAGGACAAGTTGGGACGATTCAAACAAACAGCACATGACGAGCGCGGTGTCTCTTTCATGGCCACGATGATGATCACCCTCATGGTTGGTGCATTAGGGGTTGCAGCGCTTACCATGAGCGGGATGGAGAATTCGACAGCCGGGGCCATGCGCATGGTGGAAGAGGGGGTAGATGCGGCTGAGTCCTGTGTCGGAATGGGTGTGAGGGTTATCCAGCAAGCAATCGATACAGGCACAGTACCGGCTACAATGATTGCGCCGAACGGACCAGTTCCATCGACCAATGCGGTGTTCTTGGGACAGGAAATCAACTATCTGTCACACAATCCTGATATCGCATGGGGCACCGGTGCAGTTCCGAATATCACGATGAATGTGAATAACTACGTGGTCAATGGTGACATCGACAAGCAGTTCGTCAAGATTCATGCTGGCGGTACCCAAGTAGAAGGACAGGGTTCACTCACGGATCATTTCTATCGGATTGATTGCCAGGCGGTCAATGCGGCAACCGGTGCGACAAGTCGGGTCATCGCGGTCTATCAATGTCTTATCGGGAATGGCGAGAGTTGTCAGATTCGATTTTTGTAGCGTACGACCCAGAGGTGAATGGAGGCAAGGCCTATGAAGCAAGCCGCGTCATCGCGGTCTATCAATGTCTTATCGGGAATGGTGAGAGTTGTCAGATTCGATTTTTGTAGAGTACGACCAGAGGTGAATGGAGGCAAGACCCATGAAGAAAGGTGCGATCACAGTAGTGTCGGCCTACCGTGTCACAACATTGGCATTCGCCTTGGGAATCTATATGGCGGTTAATCTTTCCTCAACTTCGCTTTACGCTGATCAGGTACTTCCCATGATGACGGTGGGCTACCAGAGTGGAAAAATTACCGCAGTCTATCAGACGACGTTTCTCATTGACGGGCGAGCCTATCGCCTTGCGTCCGATGTTGTGATCTACGATGACAGCGGGAACCGCATCGATGCCGGATACATCAGCGTCGATCTTGAGGTGAAGTTTCATGTGAAGAAAGAGCAGAACGATACGATCGACAGGATGGTCTTGAGCTTGCCTCGGTAATGCTGTGCATCGAGTCATGATCGATTTGAGTCAGAAGGGGGTGCCATGAATAGCCGGAACATTGCCGGTCGTGGATCCGCCATACTTGCTCTGGTCTGCTGTCTGCTAGGGGGTACCGCAGCCCAAGCCCAGATGATGGACCAATACTATGCGGTGCCACCGTTCGTGAGTGACCAAGTGTCTCCCAACATCCTCCTGATCTTGGACAACTCCGGGAGTATGGGCGGCAGAGCTTGTGACCCAACGTGGTGTGGTATCCATTCGGATGCATCGCTCGTTCCTGTCAATGAGAGTTTTGTGGCGGCGAGCTCCTACAGTGGGTTCTTTGACTCAAAGACTTGCTACACCTACGACGCCACGGCGGGAAACACCAGGTTCCAGGTGTCGACTGTTCGAGCCTCGTTGGCTGCGACATGCTCCAATACAAATGAATGGGATGGCAATCTTCTGAATTGGGCCGCGTTTCGGCGGTTTGATGCCCTCAAAAAAGCCATGTCTGGAGGGGACTGCGTCGTCACACGTAACCCAGATGGGACCTGCCCTCCGACAGGAAGCCCCGCGAAGATCACGATCAAAGCCCAATCAATTTTCGGCAGTACGGCCTGCTGTCAGCACCTGACGACGAATGCGATGCCCAGTGTCGCTGTCCCACCAACGCTCGTGCCAGGATCGGGAGCTTCCAGCTATGTGGGACGTATTCCTCAATCCGTGGTGCAAGGTGGGACCGGGAGTAACCCTGCTAACCTGTACATTCATCTTCGTGGCGGAAACTCTGGAATGCAAGGGACCTTCTGCGTCGACAACGACAGCGATGCCCCAGCCAGTAATGCGACAGCGTGCAATGTGACTTCTGGAGGTGGTAGCGACAACGATGCCTTTGTGGAGTCACAGTTTGCGATTCGACTTGCCGTGGCGTTTGACCAGACCGGCGTCATTCAACAGATTGGCTCGCAAGCGAGGTTTGGGCTCTTTGAGTTTAAGGGGGCCGGAGATGGAGCCAGGATGCTGGTCGGATTGGGGTTGCGCCAGTCCATCGATTGGGCCGGGACCACCTTGGAGACGTTCAATAGTAATATGGCTGCGATGTTGGACGCCCTTGGTGAGTCATTTCCTGCCACCAATACTCCGTTGTCTGAGTCCTTATACGAGGCAACACGGTACATTGCACAGATCAACTCGACCTTCGACCCAAGCAACTATGTCTATCCCATCGCTTTCTCGGGATCTGGATCCAACGGCGTGTCATTAGCCTCAACCGGTGTCGGTTCGCTGGGGCCTGGAGAGTTGACAGTCCTGACGGGGAGCGAAAGTTGCCCGAGCGGCTATATTACAAAGGCTTGCGGCAGAGACCCCTATTTTTTTGGAAGTGACCATACACCGCCCTGGGCATCGACCTCCACGCAGGTGCCCTGTTGTAAAACGTTCGTCATTCTCGTGACGGACGGAGAGCCGACCACCGATACCAACGTTCCCTCTGCACTCCAAGACTATGCGCATGGCAAGCATGGGCTGCATTGCACCAGCTCGAATGCGACCATCCATGCACCCAATGGGACCTGTAACACCAATCCTGCGACGCCGGCTGCAACGCTTTTAGGAGAGCACAAGACCGACTATGCCAGCACCGGGAACCATTACCTCGACGACGTCGCTTACTGGGCCCACATCAATGACTTGCGGCCGTGTAATGGAACTGCAGACGGCCAGATTGCCGTCATCAACACGACCGGTCACTGTTTGCCAGGACTCCAGAATCTGACGTTCTACACCTTTTTTGCGTTCGGCAACATTGCTGGACGAGAACTCTTGATGCATTCCGCGCTGCTCGGAGGCTTTGAGGACACCAATAACAATAATATTCCGGACGTCGTCTCAGAATGGGATAAGGTGGTCAACGCCACTGGTGCTCCAGGAACCGATGGCTATCCCGACAATTTCTTTGAATCCTCTGATGTGGATGACCTCCAAGATCGGTTGATGGCCACCATCACGGCCATTTTGCGAAAGAGTGCCTCGGGAACATCCGTCTCTGTATTGTCCTCATCCTCCACTGGTGAAGGATCGATCTATCAAGCCTATTTTTATACCAGTGTGGTAGGCCAAGGTGGGGCCAATGTCAGATGGGCGGGCTTCG
>CAZOHW010000316.1:0-5594 GCA_964579525.1 uncultured Nitrospira sp.
GGGTGTGTACGACAGCGCCTAACATTCACGCTCGCTACGGGCCATTGACCTTGATCCGGCGGTCCCGCATGCGTGTGTTCGATTGTCCGTTCAGTAAATTAATAATGTTGGTCGCCAGGTTCGTACCGGAACTACTCGCCCGCAGGTAGGGGCTCAACTTGCTCGCATTGGCGGTGCTGAAGTCCATCTGTTCATTGGCATCCACGATGCCGTCGTTATCAATATCCACCCACGTCTGGATATTTCGTGGCGAGCTGGAGAGGTCGCGCAGCGTCAGTTTCTTCCCCGCCTCCCAAATCCCCTGCATCTCGCGCAGGCTCACCGTTTCATAAGGGATGGTACTATCTGGGAGGCCATCCATCGGACTCGTATCGTGGAATCGGTTCACAACCACATTACCGGAGATCGGATCGATTCCCGTCTGAATGATATTATCCTGGTCATACACCAGCTTTCCGTCCGGCGCGTCATTCGGCCCCCCTCGATCTTCACGGAGGTTGCCATAGCCGTCCACAAACAGCCCTTGGACAAATCCCAACCACTTAATTTCGCTGGTCCCCTCTGTAATCGATGGATAAAAGAACGCCTGATACAGAGACCCTTCACCGGTCGACGAAGAAGCCAACACCGAAATCGACGTTCCCGAGGCAGCTCGTTTGAGAATGGCCGCGATGGCGGCATTGACCTGCCCTTCAATATCGCCACCTTCCGATGCGTCGAAGTAGGTGTCAGGCACACAATCCAGATCCAGATCCCATTCCGCGTTGCTGGTACTGGATCCACTACCCAAATTGGATCCCGTCGGATAGGTACAGGTCTGGTTCCCCGTCAAATTCACCGCGTTGTTCCCATCCCGATCCTCAAATCCCCCATACTTGGCGGCAGAACCGAGCAAGGTCGCTCCCGTCGGCCCGCCCATGGCATTCACCGCATAAAATGTCACATTCTGCGTTCCGGTAAGATCGCTCCGCAGATCGTTCGTCCGCCCGTAGCTCGCGATGTCGTCCAGCCGATCCCCCGCTGCACCCGTACTCACCACCCCGATATTGGTTCCCGTAAAGAGGTTGCCAAAGGGTTGTGCCAAATCGGGGGCATTGCCATCGTTAAAGCCAATGCCTGGACTGATCATGAGGATGAAGCTTTTGTAACACCGAACGGTCTGATTCAGGCTTTTGAAGAAGAAGGGATCGCCGACCGCATTGAGGCCGCCGGCACTATAGCCGGTCTTCCAAGATCCACTGTTGCTGTAACAGGGACCCTGGACCTTGCGATACAAACACAGGCCTTCGTAGAGCGCTTCGGAGATCGGCGAGTTGGCCTCAATCTGCTCGTTGCGGATATTCGTCACTGTTGACGCATTAAACGCGTCGTCGAACGCGAACTGCAGACTGCCGCCCTGTCCCGTATCGGCATTGACGAACATCACCGCCACATGCATGTTATCGGTTCGCATTTTTTGGAATAACCCCAACGACCGTTCTCGCATATAACAGGTCAGATGGCCCGCGTAGTCCGGGCTACTGTTGTCATCGGGATTGCCCGGGGTACAGTCCGTCATCGCCCCGGTCCCCGCAGGTATATTCGGTTCGGTCGTCAAGTCGACTGCAAGCGTATACCGGTTCCCCGGCTGGTTATCAAACGGATTCACCGTGGCATCGTCATTGACGTAGAGTGTACCTTCTCCCAATCCAAAGAACACCCCGGTATTGAAAGTCGTTCCACCTGACACCTTCACGGTGGTCGCGGAGATGGACGAAGGGACTCGCCCACCAAGCGTCGCATTCGGCACATACTTCACAAACCGCCAGCATGAATTTGAGTTATTACTGCAACTGGCCGTGGTTCCGTTTTCTCCCGTCTTGGTCTCCCCATTAAGATGATTGGCCGTCCCGTCCTGATTGGCCTGGGCCGGAATCGGTTTGCCGCCGACCAGCACCTGGTAGATCATTTCTTTCTTCCGCTGCGTCAACCAATTCAAGAAGTTGCCGTCCCAGTAGGATCCTCCGCAGCCATCTGAGACTGCTGCTTTCTTTGATCCATAAATAAAGCTGTTGCTGTTGGTCGTATAACAACGCAGCGAGTCGAACATCCCATAGTAGGACTTTGTCGACACAAAGAGGTCGGCCGGCGAGGTGACAACGGATGTATTGATTGAAACCCCGCTGGTATTGACTGCGACCAAGCTGACTTCGGTGTTTTTAAAGCCAGTGACCGTGACATTGGCAGCCAGCAGGTTGTCTGTGGCCGTCCCGGTCTTAAACGAGATGGGATACCTATGCCCCGTCCCGCTATAGGCCGCTTCCAGGGTGAAGTTTCCCATGTCGACGAGAAATAGAATATTCGGCGGCACCGATTGGCTGAGGAAGGCGGGATAATTGGTATAGTCCGCCATATTCTGAGCCAAGCCAGGGGCAGGCCCCATCGACAGGGTCACGCCACCCAACAGGGCACCGGCAACCCATGACGCCCAGCGATTCTTGCGCACGTGCTCAGCCATATGAACCTCCCGGTGAAACTCGAAGGATCAGTTGCTGACGATGTCTTCTGGGTGCCGAGTGCCCCATGCTCCCTCTCGACGTCCTGTTGACGCACTAAATTCGTTGACACCCGTCGGTCAGGAGACAGGAGTACACGGCCGACACTCGGCTACTCTGCCCAGTGGCGGTGTTGGTCGCCACGCAGTCGACCAGATAGTACAGATCAATTCCACCGCCGGTTCCTCCCGCCTGGTGATAGTTAAAGCTCCCCGCGCCCGGCGAACCCGCACGACGCTTTCGGTAGAGGAAATCGATATCCCCCACGACCGAGTAGGCCCCGACAGTCATCGAGAGATTGGGCACCGCAGCCGTCACACCGGTTGGATAGGGAGGCCCGATCGGCGTATCCGGCACATATGTGCTCCCTCCTTCGATCTCACTCTGGAGTTGGGCCACATTGCTGTTTGGTACAGGACCAGGCGGTGTTTGATTGTCCAACAATGCGGTCGGGATCGTGGCAGCGCCCTGCGAGGAACCTAACGTCTGCTGAATGACCTTGACCCCGATCTGCACACAACCTTCCGCCGCTGCGGAGGATGCTTCCATTGAGCTGGAGAACCCCGCGATGCGGTTCTCCAGCCCGGTCACCGTCAACGCCCCGATGCCCAACACCGTCATCATGAGCAGGATCATCATCACGCTCAGGAACGCGAGTCCCTGTTCATCGGCCATGCGCCACTCAGCTTGTCTACGCCGTACCATCTTTGCCGTCAGCACATACGCTCCTTAGTGTCTAAAGTTCCGAAGTTCAATCGTGCGCATTAATAGGCGTCGCCTGGTTGAGCTGTACGGGGGCGTCAACGTGGCATAGTCCCCTGAGACGAACACTCCGTCAGAGTGCAAATGGTCACTCACTTGTAATGCCACAGGACTCTGGACCGCTTGCATGTTCCCTTCGCCTAACCCCCGATCAGTGCTCCGTTGGCGCCCAACGACGGTCACCTGCGCGAGCCGCATCGTGTCGGGTGTCATCGGGGATGTGGCCCAGGTGGAATTGGTGACGAAGTCGGCCTGATCGAAACCTGCCGCCCCCCCTTGATTATCGATGATGTTGTCCGGCGTTCCGCTGTTAATGGCCACCACACACCCATCACAGGCATAGGCAAACTGGATATCCTCTATTTCATCGGCAATGGAGGCGCAGGCGCTCCCTGCCACCGTACAGTCCGGCTGCCCGTTGGCATCGACACCGCCAGCCACACCCCGCACCAAACAGGGGGCACGGCCTCCACAGAGGTTCGTAGCATCCGGGGGTGGAATAATTTGGTAAGTGATACATTGCAACAGGAACACCGGTGTATTCTTCCTGACCGGGCTCTCGATGGGCTGGCCAGTGAACATCATGGTCAGATTGGCTCCCCCTGCAGCTGTAACCTTTCCCGTCAATGCCCCACCGATGGATAGAGTCGCCTGAGGGGTCGTCAGACTTCCACCCGCCGCCGTGGCCATACTGTTCACGACAGACGCCGCCGACATGGCAATGATCGTAGCGGTGCCCATGTTCACGGTGGTGTCCGCGGCAAACACCCATGCCGGGTCGATGGCGGTCCCGGTCGGATTCCCGACAGGGACTACCAGACTGATCCGATCGGGACCTTTATCTGCGCCTGTAGGAACGTTATCCTTGGGCATGATCGCATTCGTACAGCCACCGATCGCGCCCTGTCCCGGATCGAACGGGCCGAACCCTGCCTGCTTGAGATCACGGCTGAGGAACTCCATGGCGGTCCGGACATTCTGCTGGGTATCAACCGTCTCGTCATTCGTACGAGTGGCTTTGTCGCTCGCCGTGAGGATGGCCATCCCCCCGGCAACAATCAAACTTGTGATGATCACCCCGATCATCAATTCAATCAAGGTCAATCCGCGATCGTCGCCGATCATCTTCTTATCCATGGCAATGACGCTCATCGAACTTGGCATCCTGGACGTCCTCACTCTGGAGCAATCGTGGCCGAGACGACAACTTGTTTTGGGCGGGCAGTTTTGGCCGCACCAGTTGCGCCGGTCCATGAGATCGTGATCGTGATCGGGTATTGATTCAACAACGTTCCCAGTGTTCCCGCTGGAGTCGGCGTGAGCGGCACCGTAATGACTCCCCGTACATTGATCAGCCCCGATGCTTGAGGGTTAGCAAGTAAGGCGACCCACTGATCGCAATCACCCTTGGCCATCGGTTGAGTCACCGCACTCTGAGGGCAGGGCGTCCCGTTGTTGGTATCGATGACATATTGGGTCACATTCGCCCGATTATTCTGGATCCGCTCAATCATCTCGGCAGCCAATTGCGTGGCCCTTGTTAATTCGGTGGAATCCACGTTACGGGTCAATGCCATGCCCTGCATTCCCGCCAACGCAAGTAATCCCACCGTAAGGATCGCCGAGGCGACCATCGTTTCAACAAGAGTAAATCCCGTCTCGCCTTGCCCTCTTGAAGCCGTATCATGTAAACGATCTCGCCTCATAGGCATACCGAATCCTTGCACCAATTCACTGCCCCTCGGGGTGTTATCTTCATCGCATACTGCAGTCCCTTATCATTCACCAGCGCCAGTTCTTGATTGACGGCAGCCCCAGGCCCTCCGGTTCTCATCCCCATGGAATTGAACGACACCGTCGCGCTGGCTGTTGCAGTCCATCCTGGTGATGGCCCCACGTTCAAGGTTACAATCTGCGGTGTCTCATGCGACTGCCCTATCCCCAACGCGACGCCGGTTGCCGTATTCGTCAATGTCATGGTCAGGGCCCGGTTATTTAATGTGATGGTGGCCGTGACCGGGATATTGCGGCTCACTGCAGTCATCCGCGCCAGGTAGAGATCATGCTGAAGTGAAGCCATTGCCTCACGTAGTTGCGTACGCGAATTCCAGATCGAATAATTCGGAGCCGCGATCATCGATAGAAGGCCAATAATGGCCACAACAATCATGACCTCGACGAGAGTAAATCCTCCGGTGGCTTTGATACGATTGCCCCTCCACTCTTGTTTTTTCAGCTCCATCGGTAGTGCGTCAGTTTGAATTGACCCCTCGTTAAGTTCGTTTGAAATTGGCTCCT
>CAZOHW010000317.1:0-5589 GCA_964579525.1 uncultured Nitrospira sp.
TGCACGAGGGCGAATGGGGCACTGCGAAGTGTCCGGCCGGCGTTTCGACCGGGCTACGGGGGGCGGTCGAGTTACAGGACGGAGACAAAACCCGGTACGGCGGCAAGGGAGTGCTGAGGGCCTGCGCCTGCGTGGAAGGCGAAATCCAGGAAGCTGTGCGCGGCCTGGACGCGAATGACCAGGCAGGTTTGGATGAACGTCTCTGTTCGCTCGATGGAACTCCCACCAAAGCAAGGTTGGGAGCAAACGCGGTTCTTGGTGTTTCCCTCGCAACGGCTCAGGCTGCGGCACTCGCCCGTGGAGTTCCGCTCTATGCACACCTGAATCACGGATCTGATTTTCCCCTGCCCACACCGATGTTGAACGTCCTTAACGGAGGACGGCATGCGGATAACAGCGTGGACTTTCAGGAATTCATGATCTCGCCGGTCGGTGCCCCATCGTTCCGCGATGGTCTACGTTCAGCCGTCGAGACGTTCCACGTGCTGAAATCGAATCTCCAACTGAAAACCTACAGCACCGCGGTAGGAGATGAAGGCGGGTTTGCGCCTGAACTCGAATCGAATGACGAAGCGGTAGAGCTCATCCTTGAAGCAATTCAAAAGGCCGGGTACAGGCCGGGGAAAGACATCGTAGTCATGCTGGATCCGGCCGCGAGCGAGTTCTATGAGGACGGTGTCTACGTGTTTCGCAAGTCGGATCAGAGCCGGCGCACTCCGGCCGAAATGATTGCTCTCTGGAAAGAGTGGCTGAAGAGCTATCCCGAGATCTGGTCTCTCGAAGACGGAATCGGCGAGGAGGACCGCGACGGTTGGCAGCAGCTGACCAAACAGCTTGGAGACACAATCCAGCTGGTAGGCGACGATAATTTCGTGACGAATCCACGGCTCTTCCGCCAGGGTATTCGGGACGGTATTGCCAATGCCATTCTGATCAAGCTGAACCAGATCGGCACCGTCTCCGAGACGCTCGAATGCATCTCCATCGCAAAAGAAAATGGTTACGGCGCTGTTATCTCACACCGCTCCGGAGAGACCGACGACACCAGCATTGCCGATCTCGCGGTCGCCACCGGCGTGGGTCAGATCAAGACCGGCTCTGCCAGTCGCGGTGAGCGCATCGCGAAGTACAACCGTCTGCTCATGATCGAACGAGAATTGGGAGCGAAAGCACGCTATGCCGGGGCAACGCCGTATGCCCGCTGGAAGGATTTGCGCAAGTCCGACGCAGTACTTGTGAAGTAGTTACACATTCCGCGGTGTTGGAGTCCACCCTTAATCGCTCGCCTGGGCAAATGACTCCTTGCATTGCTGGAGGAGTTATGCCCGAACGAGCCCGGAATACCGAGATGGAACGACAGCCTGGCGAGCTGAATGATGCTCAAAAGTTAAGACTGCGGATTACGTGTCAGTACATCGATAAGCTATTAGCCGACGTGGCTGACGTCCTTCACGCCGCGAGTTCACCCTCCCCCTTTCCTCACTACATCGTGGATGTGTGCCCAGCGCAGATCAGAGTTCTTGAAGATTACATTCGCCGCTTTCGTTCTCAGCTGCTTCGCACTATCGCATGGCAGCACATGAAACCCGAGCCGCCGAATATTCCTGCCACTCGCGCGGTCCTGACGAACCTTGCGTTCGTCGATATTGCAGTCGAAGAATTGAAGCCCAGTTACATGCGGGGTTCGGGAGAGGTTCCCGAAGATGCGATTAGCGAGTTGAACGGCGTCGTCCATGAGCTGCGCTCTCTGATCACTGGCATGGAACGCTACGTAAAGCAAGAGTTGACGACCGACCTTGAGAAACGCCTCAAACGCCTCGAATCCACGGGGGTCGATGTTGGGCTGTTGCGCCTGCTTGAACAGATCATCACCAGAAATGGTTTGGTGGAATTCCGTCCTCGGATCGACTCCCTGGCCGCGCGGCTTGAAGATGATAATTTTGAACTGGCTCTTTTCGGCCGGGTCAGTTGTGGCAAGTCCTCGTTGCTGAATGCTCTCCTCGGAACGGATGTTCTGCCGGTAGGCATCAATCCGATCACCGCGGTTCCAACCAAACTCCGTTACGGTCCGCAGCTCAGAGCCGCCGTGGCCTATGGAAGTGGCCGCAGCGAAGAGGTGACCATCGAGGAGCTGTCGCAGCTTGTCACCGAACAGGGCAATCCCGGCAATCTGAAGAACATAGTTCGGGCCATCGTCGAAGTCCCATCGCCGCGGTTGCGTCAGGGCATCTTGCTGGTCGACACACCGGGCCTCGGGTCTCTGGCAAGACGCGGCGCAGCCGAGACACTGGCCTATCTGCCTTCCTGTGATCTGGCCTTGCTCCTGATAGATGCGGGGGCCACGCTCAGCGATGAAGACATTGGTACGTTGCGCCTGCTCTATGAAGCCGGGATACCGGCTTTGGTTCTTCTCAGCAAAGCAGACCTGTTGGCGGAAGGTGATTTGCACCGCGCGGTCACCTACATTCAGGAACATGTGAAGAGGGACCTTGGCCTCGATGTCACTGTTCACCCCGTAAGCGCTCTGACCAAGTACTCCGTTCTCCTAGATCATTTCTTCGAACGCGAGTTATTTCCTCGCTTTGAGAAAGCTCGCGCGTTGCGCGAGGCCTCGGTCGCAAGGAAAATCGGCTCGCTACGCGAAGCCATCGTCGCGGCGATGGACAGCAGCATCCAGCGAGAGAAGAGAGGGACATCGCCCCAGCAAGCTGATAATGGCGATGCTCAGGAAATGGAGTCGCTCCTGCGTGTGGTCACTGGAGAGGTCGGAGAACAACACACGGTCCTTGATCATGCATTCCGACGGTTTGGTGAAACGCCAGAGAAAGTCCTCGATGCGGCAGCCCAAGACGCTGTGAACTGGGTTCGGGCGCATTCAGTGACACAAATTTCCTCTCTGCAGCTATCGGAATGGATTCATGAGGTTGTGGGGCGATCTATCCATCCATCGATCGACCGGCTGCAGACAGTGGGAAACCGCGCAATCGAATCGTTGCAGAAAATTGCCCGTTCGATCGGACGTACAGACGCACCGAGTCAAGAGGACTTCAATCTGTTACTACGCGATCTGCCGCGATTCGAACTCGCCGCCTTGCCGGAAGCAATTGGGCTCAGCCGGTGGAACCTTTGGGGAGAGGGAGTGCTTCGCTCGCGGATTCGTGCGAGCCTCCGCGAAAGCATCGGAGCTCATCTTCGTGACGAGCTTCACCTCTATGGAATGGCCCTATCGCAGTGGAGCGAACAGATCGTTCGAAAGCTGGAAGCCCTAGTTAATTCCTATGCCGATGCCTACCGTGTTCAATTACACCGCATGAGCGGCGTTTCAGGTAAGACCGCCGATCTGGGGCAAATGGAAGAGGATCTCAAGTTGTTAATGGAGCGGAGTGCGAGCCCAAGGGACGCCCTCAAGGAACAACCTGCGTGAACCAAGAGGAGAGTTAGAACGTGCAGAAATATTTGATGATCGCGCTTGGTGGTTCTCTGGGATCTCTAACTAGGTATTGGGTGGGTACGGTGATTGCCAGCCGTTTGGGAACCAAGTTCCCCTATGGCACGTTTGTGATCAATATCACGGCATGCGTGATTATTGGATTCTCACTCGCGTTTCTGGGAAAGCGGACCGAACTCAGTCCCGCCTGGAGATTCCTGGTGCCGGTCGGCTTTGTCGGCGCATACAGCACGTTTTCAACCTTTGAGTGGGAAACCTTCTCCAATCTCCAACTCGGCTCTTTCCTGATTGCCGGACTCTATGTCGCTTTGAGCATCCTCCTCGGGCTGGTTGCTGTCTGGTGCGGGGTGCTGATTGCCGGGGTCATTCCATGAGAGCCAACAGAATCATCAATTACGAATCGATCCTTCAGGTGCTGGGCGAAACCGGTTGTCCCTTTTGCCGCTTTATGAAGAATTATCAGGCGGGCCTGCTACAGGACCCTGCCGAAAAAGAGATTCACCATCTCTGTAACTTTCACACCTGGGGGCTGGCAGCGACACAGCGCGCAGTTTCCGCAGCTCATCACTTCCTGAACATGTTGGAGAGGCATACCGGGGCCACTGCTGCTTCCACCTGCGATATTTGCGTGCTCCTCGAAATGGAAGAGGATCGCCGCATCCGGGAGTTCGCCAGCCTTTTGAACCACAAGCTCGTTGCTCAGTGGCTACGATTACAGCCGATTTTATGCTATGCGCACGGCACGAAGTTGAAGCAGGGGGTTCCCCAGGTAACTGCGTTGGCAATCGACTCCATCCTTGAGAACTACAGATTACAGCTCATGCAGGAACTGCGACGCCTGCGTGATGAGCATCAGACAGACAACGCCAAGTGGGGCGTACTGGGTCATGCTGCCGAATTCCTGGCAGCCCAACGTGGATTGCGCCGGTAAAGGAGGTTTATGTTAACCGCTGGCAAAGCCGTAAAAGTCTCCATCTATCTCAGTGAGGGCTCAACGCACCATGGGGCCTCGACATACTCAAGCATTCTCGACTTTCTTTATTTCCGTGGGGTGGCCGGTGCTACAGTCCTCAAAGGTGTCGCCGGTTTCGGCGCAGATCATCATATCCATTCCGCTAACTTCGTCGAAATCTCCGACCACCTTCCTCTGAAGATCGAATTTGTCGAAACCCGCGAGAAGGTGAACGAGCTCATGGGGAAACTCGAAGAACTGGCGGGGTCCGGCATGATCGAGGTGCAGGAAACCCTGATCGCCAAGCCGGCACAAGTCTCAAAACCAAAGAAGAGTGCCGCGCCTGCTGACCACGTAAAGATCGAGGGCAAGGCAAAGATGATGCGGATCTACATTGGCGACAGCGACAAATGGCAGGACCAGCCTCTCCACGAAGCCCTGGTCCGGGCCATGCGCGCCAACGACCTGGCGGGGGTGACCGTTTACCGAGGCATTCTCGGCTATGGCGCCCACCGCCGGATTCATAAAGATAAAACATTTCATCTATCGCACGACAGCTCGCTTATGCTCACCGTCGTCGATACCGAGGAAAAGTTGAACTCCTTTCTGCCGATTGTCGAGAAGATGGTCCAGGAGGGTCTGGTCGTTCTCTCCGACGCTGACATCATCAAGTACGCGCACCGGGCCACGGAGATCGTCAACGACAAGGAGTGAGCCATGAAGGAACAATTCAAGGCGCGAATGTTGCGCATTCATTTCACGGAAGCGGACAAATGGGAGGGTAAGCCACTGCATGAGGCCATCGTTTCGACCTGCATGGATCTCGGAATCGCGGGCGCGATTGTCTTCCGAGGGATCGAGGGATTCGGCGCGTCGGCCAGAATCTATCATGCCCGCAGCCTGTCCATTTCGAAGAATGCGCCGATCATGGTGAGCGTCATAGATACGGAAGACAAGATTCAGAAACTGCTTCCGCACCTCGACCGCATGATCGAAGGAGGGTTGATCGCGAGCTCGATCGTCGATGTCATCCGCTTCTCCCAATCGCAGCACGAACCCACCGTCCTCGGCTAAAGAGGTCCGTACGATGAATGCTAACGAGCAGACGGCAAGGTGTCCCTCCATCGAAGGGATGCTGCACGCCCTGTTCGCGATGGATCTGGCCGCCATCAATCGAAGCGTACGGGAC
>CAZOHW010000318.1:0-5571 GCA_964579525.1 uncultured Nitrospira sp.
TCCTGAAACCCCATGCTCACTAGTTTGGCTTTTACGGTGTCCAGGAATTCGCGATAGGGATGCTTTTTTCCGGTGCCGATACGAGGAGGACGAAGGCTGATGGTGTATTTTCTGAATCGCTTGTGACGCCAACTCCCATCTTTCAACAATTCTGGGCTCAACTGGGACACTTCTTCAGCGACCCCGTGCTGCAACAAGTGCTCCGCCGCTTGTGTCCCCTGCGCCGATAAGATAAAGGAGCGAGCCACCCGCTCATCGACCCGGAACGGCTCTTTGGCGTTGCCGCGTTTCACTGCATAGTCTTCGATAATCTGTCGATGCGCGTCCGAAAAGCTTGCCAGCTCTCTTGTCGATTCCTGCACCTGTCCCAGAAGGGTCCGGAGTGCATCGATGGTGGGGCTCGGACGTCCGGTTGTTTCGATACAACCTCCCTGGATGATCAGGACCACCCCTTCTTTCTTGAGTCGCCCGACTGCCTTGCTGACATCGGAAGGGTCCAGGCTGCCTTGGGACTGAAGATCGGGAATGGTTAATCGCTTTCCGGTGCCCGTCGCCTCCCGAGCAGCCGTCAGAACTCGCTCGATAGGCGAAGCGGTACGGCAGTATTCCTCCCCGATTTTTGTCAGTGACACCATCGGTGTCACCGTTTCCGTCTGCACGGCAATCAGCGACTTCGCCAACAACCATTCGACCGCCATACTGAACTGGGACGGTTCAAGCTCGGCAGCGTTCGCTAACTGTTCACTATCCAAAGCGGTGCCGGCTGGACGGGTGCCCAACGTCGTGAGCACCTTGATTTCAAGAGGATGCAGACTGTCGATGAGCGCGGAGATATCCACTCTAGTTTAATTGCCTATCGAATGGGGCATAGTACCTGGCGACAGAGAGGCCACCGGTTGCCCGGCCGCTCGTAGAGCGGTGATGGTAGATTGATAGTCCGGTTTTGAAAAAATGGCGGAGCCCGCCACAAGGACCGTGGCACCGGCGGCAATGATCTCTTTGGCATTCTCCACTTTCACACCGCCGTCCACCTCCAGCAGCGCCTGACTCTTGATCCGATCCAGCATCGTTCGCGCCTCAGTAATTTTCTTGAGTACCGATGGGATGAAGGTCTGACCCCCGAACCCCGGGTTCACCGACATGATCAAGACCACATCGACATCACTGAGAATCTGTTGCAGCGAAACCATTGGAGTGGCGGGATTCAACGTCACACCCGCTTTGACGCCTCGCTCCTTAATCAACTGAATCGTCCGGTGAAGGTGCGGACAGGCTTCGACATGCACGGTCAAATAGTCTGCACCGGCTTCGGCGAACTCTGGAATGAAGGCATCGGCATTCGTGATCATAAGATGGACATCGAGCGGCAGTTTGGTGACTTTCTTCAAGCTCTCGACGATGGGCGGTCCCACTGTCAGGTTAGGGACAAAATGGCCGTCCATGACATCCACATGCAACAGATCAGCCCCCGCCCGCTCCACGGCGGCGACTTCATCGGCTAATCGCGCGAAATCCGCCGACAAAATCGAGGGGGCAATATAAATCGGATGGCTCATGATTCCTTCTTCCGCAGACGAACGGCGTAAAACCCGTCCATCCCCTGATGATTGCTCATGGTGGAAAGCGCGCCGGGAACGGTCACAAAGGAGAGAGCGGTGGGGGGAAGCCATGGGGCCACAGATTCACGCATCCATCCAGGATAGGCTTCGCAAAAACAGCTCACAACCTCTTCAGTCTCTTCTGTTTCTGTTGAGCAGGTACTATAGACCAGCACCCCACCGGGTCGCAAGCAGGAAGCCACCGACGTAAGGATTTCGAACTGAAGTTTCTGGTGCCTGGCAAACGCTGAGCTGTCTTTCCGCCCTTTCGCTTCAGGGTGTCGCCGCAGGACCCCGACGCCGCTGCACGGGGCATCGACCAAGATCCGATCAAATAAGGGCACGGACATCTGGCGGTTTGCTCGAATAGCTATCGCCCCAGACCATTCGCCGGGCTTTCTGGCATCGCCGACGACCGGAACAATACTCCGAATCGCTAGTCGCTGTACATTCTGTCGGAGTCGATCTAACCGAGCCTCACTCCGATCCAGGGCATAGATCGCTCCACAGTCACCCATCAGTTCGGCAAGATGGGTGGTTTTTCCGCCTGGTGCCGCACAGGCATCTAAGACCACGTCTCCTGGTTGAGGATCAAGAATCGGTGGAATGAGTTGCGCCGCTTCATCTTCGACATAAAAATCTCCCGTCTCGAACCCCGGCAACGATGTCACATCCTGACCTTTTTCGAGCACGACACCGACAGGGCTTATAACAGTAGGATGAGCCGCCACATCTTCCACTCGTAGCTGCTCCAGGAACTCTTCTCTGGTAAGTCGATGGAAGTTCACCCGAAGCGTCAGAGCAGGAATAACGCTCATCATTCGGCAGGCTGACTCTGCCTGCTCAAGCCCCATTCGACTGAGCCACCGTTCCACAAGCCATTCCGGAATCCCATACCGCACGGACAACGACGACACTGGATGCACGTTGAGCTCCGGAAAGGGCGGTGCGGACGTGCGAATGAGATTGCGCAAGACTCCATTTACCAACCCACTCCAATCATGGCCTAATTTTCTGCTGTATCCCTTCATCAAGATCACAGTTTCATTGACTGCCGCAGAATCAGGGATACGGTCCAGGAACAGCACCTGATATGCACCGAGGCGCAGGGCCATCTGCACAACGGAAGGCAACTTATGAAGTGGTTTCGCGAGAATGGCACCCAGTCGCCAGTCGATTGTCTCCTGCCGACGAAGGACGCCATAGGCCAACTCTCTGCTGAGCGAACGGTCACGAGGCTCCGTTACTGACGCGGCGTGCCGTTCGAACAATTCTTCGAGGGTGGCATCAGTTCGTTGACTTGCAAGGAGGATGGAGAGGGCTACTGCTCTCGGTGATTGTCTCACCCCAGTGACACCCACATGGTTTTTGCGAATCATCGTTGATGGCCAGAAGATAACTGCGGGTTGGAGAGCAATGTTACGCTGGTGATGGGCCGAATTGCCCACCCACCGTGACTTGATGTCCGGCTAAGAATTGGCCGACAGACATTCGTTTCGAATTGGCCAGCTGAATCTCTTGGATATCGAGCAGGCCTTTACCTGTCGCGACCAGAATCGCTTGCTTGTTCACCGTCACGATTGCCCCGGGCTTCCCGGTTGTCGGCTCACTATGCGGAACCGCTTTCCAAATGTTCCAACGTGCCTCACCCAAAAATGTATAGGCTCCAGGCCAGGGAGAGAGCCCTCGCACTCGACTCGCAAGTGCCGTGGCACCCATGGTCCAATCGATCAGACCGTCTTCTTTTTTCAAGAGAGGCGCCAACGTCGCCAGCTCATTGACCTGTTTCTGAGGGGTCAATGTCCCGGCCTTCAGACGCGCGATCGTATCGACAAGCAGCCTCCCACCGAGTTCTGCCAAACGTGGCGCCAAGGTGCCGGACGTATCATCGGGTAAGATGTCCAACTTTTCTTGCAGCAGCATAGGGCCTGTATCCATCCCTTCATCCATCAGCATCGTCGTAATGCCGGTCTGGGTCTCGCCATTGATGACCGCCCACTGAACCGGCGCTGCACCGCGATATTTCGGCAAGAGTGAGCCATGCACATTCACACAACCCATCGGCGGGAGCTGAAGAATCGGTGCATGTAGAATACGTCCGAAGGCCGTCACGGCAATCAAGTCAGGCTGCCAGGCTGATAGAGCCTGCAGAAATCCAGGTGTGCGAATCTTCAGTGGTTGGAGGATGGGAACACCGGCTCGTTCCGCGACGAGCTTCACGGGCGGCGCAACGAGCTGCTGTCCTCGCCCCTTTGGCCGATCCGGCTGCGAGACCACGCCAACCACTTGGTCATCAGAACGAAGAAGTGCCTCCAGTGATGGAACGGCGAACTCCGGAGTACCCATGAAAACGATACGCATGCCTTCGCTTTAACATCGTGTGTCTCAGAAAGCAATCGTGCAACACATTACCTTGACTTGCCGTTCAGTGCTTTGTTAGTCTCCGTTCGCGGGGTGGAGCAGCCTGGTAGCTCGTTGGGCTCATAACCCAAAGGTCAGAGGTTCAAATCCTCTCCCCGCAACCAATCTCCCCTTCTCATCTTTTCCCTTCAACCTGATGCACGACCCCTCAATTTGAAATCGGCATGAAAGACATCAATGGCCTTGTCACTTAACCTGGCTAGGGGTTACCCTAGCTCTACATCTTGGCACAATTCCATACAGTGCTGTCCTTCGATTCTCCAATGAGCACTTCCAAACCCATTCCTTCCCAATTGCCCTTGTTGATCGTGGCGATCGCGGTGGTGATCGTCGTCACCTGGCTAGCGGCCTGGCAGTATGTTCAACAATCGCTCATCCGGACTGCAGGGGAAGCGCTCAGCTTGGGGCGGCGGAAATTGCCTCGAAATTCGATCGGATGATCTCGGAACGTGGTGAGGATCTACGTGTTATGGCGGTCGCCTTTTCAAACTGCATGAAAGACGATCCGGCATTCGTGCCGCACTACCTCGATACGGTTCGGGAGGCCTACGAAACATACCATTGGGTCGCGGTGGCCGACACCCAGGGACGTTTGATGGGCTCCACTTCAGCTGAAATGCCTCGAGGAGCGGATGTCAGCCAAACCCCGTGGTTTCAGAAAACCCGCGCACGGGCAATGGTGGGCCCGGATGCTACACTGCTGGGTGAAGTGGATGCGTTCCTGACCGAGAAAGGCGCGCCTGATACGATCGCCCTTTCCCGAGCCATCTACGATTCGCGCGGGGCCTTTGCAGGCGTGGTCACGAGCCGAATCACTCTTTCAGACTTGGAAGCCATTGCCGTGGAAACGCTTCCCAGATTGCGTCACACGAATTCCATGTTGACCGACATCGAATACCAGATCATCGCTGAAGACGGCGTGGCCTACGTCGATAGTGACTTGGCTCATAAAGGTCGGTCAAATTTTTCCGTCATGAAAGTGCGTTCGCTGGAACTTGCCCGCGAAGGTTTGGCCGGCTATATCGAGGAAATGAACCATCGACGGCAAATTCCCATCATCACCGGCTACAGTTTCACTAGACAGGGACCGGGGCAGCCCGATGCATTCCGTTGGACGGTACTGACAAGCATCCCGAGAGCGTCGGTAGTGCACCCGCTTCAAACGTTTTACCTCAAAGTCGGGGCGGTGGGGTTTGCCATCGTGGCGCCGATCTTCTGTCTCCTCATCTGGATGCAAGGACGATTGCAAAAGGAATGGCGGCTCGCCCAGGCGGAAGGGCTGCGCGCGACGACGGCCGAGGCGCAGTATCATCTCTTGTTACAGACCACCGAACAGGGCATTTTTGGAGTGGACCACAATGGCCGCTGCACGTTCATTAATCGGTCAGCTGCCCAGATGCTAGGCTATACACCGCACGACCTGCTCGGAGTTTCACTGCACGACCTGGTGCACGCTCGAGGGAAGGCAACATGTGACGCCCAGTCCGCGTGCATGTTGGTACGCGCTCCGCACCACGCGACCTCCATGCAGCTTGCCGATCCGGTGATCCGG
>CAZOHW010000319.1:0-5567 GCA_964579525.1 uncultured Nitrospira sp.
CTAGCAAGGTCGCTTCGGATGCTCTCGTATGATTTTTGAAGCGTTTCTTCTGGTGTTTCACTCGACGGCTCGATTTCTTCTTCTTTGGTAACCCGGGCCTTGTGGAATTCGACGAATTCCGGATACTGATTAAGGATTCTGATGTCTATTCTTTTGTGTCCCCGCGTATGAAGCTCTTGACCCCGTGGGGTGATTCTAAAATAACCCCGGCGAGGTGATTCGAAGACTTTGGCCTGAACGAAGTAGCTCTTTGCCCAGGCGACACGATTATCAAACTTCCTCTGAGTTCCACTTGGAAGCAACTCATTCATATCTAGTTCTGACAAGCCCATGGTTTTGCCGATCGACTCACGAGCCTCTTGAATCGAATGCTCCTTTCCATCTGCAGCAAGATCTAGCAGCGTCTTGAAGAAACTCTGAAAGTCTGGAACTGACATGGGATCTTTCCTTCTATAAAGCCACAATAAATGGTGGTGCAGGCTACGATGGTAGGTCAATTCAGTCAACTAGAAAGCAAGGGAATATTCGGGTGGAATAGAAACCAGGAATCCTGAACGGGAGTGCGATAGGGTCGACTTATTCTCTCGTGATTCGCTCGAGCCCTCCCATGTATGGGCGAAGTACATCCGGGATTTCCACCGAACCATCTGGTTGCTGGTAGTTTTCCAGAATGGCCACCATGGTCCGTCCCACGGCAAGCCCTGACCCATTCAATGTATGGACGAATTCTGTCTTCGCATCCTTCTTTCCTCCGGCTGACCGGTACTTGATGCTGGCTCGTCTCGCCTGGAACGACTCAAAATTGCTGCAGGAGGAGATTTCTCGATATTGTTGTTGGGACGGTAACCACACTTCGATGTCATAGGTCTTGGCCGCAGAGAACCCCATATCTCCAGTGCACAATGTGACAACGCGATAGGGAAGCTTCAACTGTTGGAGAATCGATTCAGCATGGCCCGTGAGCCGTTCGAGTTCTTGGTGAGAGTGCTCTGGGGTAGTAAAGACCACCAGTTCGACTTTGTTAAATTGGTGGAGGCGGATGAGTCCACGGGTATCTTTCCCATAGGAGCCTGCTTCTCGTCTGAAACAAGGCGTATAGGCCGTGTAGCGAATCGGAAGCTGGCTTCCCGCGAGGATTTCGTCTCGGTGGAGATTGGTCACAGGGACTTCGGCCGTCGGAATGAGGAAATAATCCTCATCGCGCATCCGGAAGAGATCTTCTTCAAACTTGGGCAGTTGCCCGGTTCCTGTCATAGTCGGACGATTCACCATCAACGGCGGATTCACTTCTTGATAGCCGTGGTGGGTGGTATGTCGGTCAAGCATGTAGTTGATCAACGCTCGTTCCAACCTGGCACCGGCCCCAGTTAAGACGGCAAATCTCGCCCCTGCAATCTTTGCGGCTCGATCGAAGTCCAGGATTCCGAGATGCTCTCCGACTTCCCAGTGTGGTTTGGGTGGATTGGAACTTGGAAATGTCGGAATGGTTCCCCATCGCCGGACCTCCAGGTTGTCTGACGCATCTTGTCCGACCGGAACTGACGGATGAGGAAGATTGGGGATGCGCAGCGCAAGATCGGCAAGGTTTTCTTCGATCCCGCGCAGGGTGCCTTCTATCTCCTTGATCCGTTCTCCCAATTGCTTCATTGCTGCCATGGCCTGTTCGGCCGGCTCTTTGGCCCGACGTAGCCGAGCCACTTCTTCAGAACCTTTGTTCAGTTCGTACCTGAGTTGTTCGACTTGCGCGGTAAGGGCACGCCGTTCTTCACTCAATGTGCGGATGATATCCCATGGGACGTCATGTCCACGTCGTCCGAGGGTGGTGCGAATGTGGTCGAGCTGTTCGCGGAGCTGTCTGAGGTCGTGCATGGTGTATTCGTGCAAAAGCGTTTGGAATCTAGCATCTGAATCCATCAGAGTCAACGAAACCGAACCTGATTGGGTTGTCCACATGCTGTCGCAGTGGGGAATTGACATGGGTCGGTTGATAGGGACAGCATGTGCGCATGCGTCAGATTTCTAATCCGCCTAATCCGTTTATTTCGCATCAGCGTGAGTTGCTGGAGCCGGCCAGTGTCGCGAAGGTCAAGCTGTATACCGACGAGAGCCGTGAGATTCTTAGTCGAAATGACAGTCCCGATTTACCGTTTCGTTGGAGTGTGAATCCCTATCGCGGGTGCTTTCACGCCTGCGCCTATTGTTATGCGCGACCTTCTCACGAATATTGGGGGTTCGGGGCCGGAACCGATTTTGAAAGTAAGCTTGTGGTGAAGGAGGAGGCGCCAGAATTGCTTCGACGTGCGTTCGAGAAGTCTTCATGGCGTGGAGAACTGATCGTGTTTTCAGGAAATACGGATTGTTATCAGCCGCTGGAGGCTGAGTATGGGTTGACGAGGGCTTGCTTAGAGGTCTGTGCCGAGTATCGAAATCCGGTCGGCGTGATTACCAAAGGTGTATTGGTCCTTCGGGATCTCGATGTACTGGCCCGATTGTCTCGGGATGCATGGGCGAGGGTGTATTTCAGTATTCCGTTTGCTGCGGAGCCTATCGCGCGCAAGGTGGAACCACAGGCCCCGTCCATCAGCAAACGGTTTGCGGCTATGAAGCAACTTTCTGACGCCGGCATTCCAACCGGTATCTCAATCGCGCCAGTGATTCCCGGACTGAATGACGACGATATTCCTGAATTGTTGGAGCGGGCGTATCAAGCCGGGGCTCGTACGGCCACATTCAGTGTGTTACGACTGTCCGGGAATGTCGAGCTCGTCTTTTTAGAACGGATGCGCGAGGCGTTTCCCGAACGGATTGGAAAAATCACCAACCGGATTCGTGAGGTCCGAGGCGGAACGTTGAAGGAGAGCCGATTTTTCAAGCGGCAGACGGGACAGGGACCATATTGGGAGCTGATCGAGCAGTTATTCGCTCTTGCGAAACGGAAAGCGGGATTTCCAGAACATGACATGGGCGCTATTCCCCGGACGTTTCGTCGTCCGGGTGTGGAACAAGGATCGCTGTTTTAAAGAGAAGGGAGGAGCATGAAACATAATCCAGGTTTCTTGAAACTCGTCGAACAAGCGAAGCAACGGGTCAAAGAATGCAGCGTGGCCGACGTGAAGGCCCGTCTCGAGAGGGGCGAGCCGTTTCACTTTCTCGATATTCGAGAAGATCATGAATTCGCCAAGGACCATGCTCGCGGTGCCCGACACCTTGGGAAGGGGATCATTGAGCGGGATATTGAGTCGGTGGTTCCTGAGAAGCGGGATGTAATCGTCCTCTATTGTGGCGGAGGGTATAGGTCAGCATTGGCGGCTGATGCCTTGCAGCAGATGGGATACGGGAATGTCCTGTCCATGGACGGAGGAATTCGCGCATGGCGGGAAGCCGGCTACCCGCTGGAATAGCCCGGCGACCGTCCTCGGTTACTTGTTCACTCGATCCAATTCCTTCACCACCTGCTCAGTTAGATCGATCGTGTCCTTGTGATAGATCACAATCTTCATGATCTGCTCACTGCCCTTTTCCACCACGAGGGACACGCCTCCTTTCTCTGCAAGAGTTTGTGTTGTTGCGGCGATCTTCTTGGCATAGTCATCAAGAAGCTCCTTGTTCTTTTTCTGAATTTCCACGGAGAATTCCTGTCTGCGTTTCTGGTAGCTCTGAAACTTCGTCTGGAGTTGGATGTCCTTTTCTTTCTTTTCTGCCTCACTCATCTTCGATGCCTGGTCTTGGAATTGCTTCTGGCTACCGCGAAGATCGTCCTCATCTTTGGCGAGAAGCTTTTGCCTAGCCATTGCATACTCGTTGAGTGCGTCGATGACTTTCTTGCCTCCCTTCGACTTCTCCAACACGGCCTGCGAATCGATGACGCCCATTTTAAATTCTGCGGCGTTCGCCGATACCAGCATGAGCGGGAGTAAAAGGGTGATGAGCAGAGCACTCAATCCTGTACGTCCGACGGAAGTTCGCATGTCGTCTCCTTGCCTGTCTTCGATATTTGAGGAGTGAGAAAAACCCGTGAAGAATAACGAGGCGCCACCAGTCTGTCAAGCGAGCTCCCGCTACCAGGAGTCAAAACTGATCGACTCCTCCCTGATCCAGATTTCGACGCCGTAATTCCATTTTAAACGCCGTGCAACGGCCCGCATCGCATATTCGTCGGCATGGATTGGGTCAAGCGGATTCTGGATCTTCAGCAACTTTTCTTTCTTGAATGGGGTTGGATAACCCAGATCCTTCATGGCGAGCGCCAACATATTCAGCTGGAAGATACGTGCGGTTTGGTTGAGCTCGGCCAACACTAATTCCATGGAGTTATCTGATGGTCGGTGTGTTCGGAACAGGTGGAGGACCCGGCCTTTGAGCTCGGTCCGCTGTGATTCCGTGAATTCCGGCAAGGCTAATTCGACCAACAGTGCATTGGTGGCGCCATTGAATGACGGCATGTTCAACAGTCTGCTCAGAATGCCCATGCGACTCCCCGCTCTGAAATTGTGAATTCGCTCATTTCCGACAAGTCATGCTATCGGCTCTGGGGAGTGTACTGAATGGAGAGGGGGTTTTTCTACACTGGAGTAGTAGGGGAGGTGCTGAGCAAAGGAAAACGCCGGAAGGGAAACGTTCGCGTACCGTACTAAGGAGGTATTGAATGCTTTTGCTATTGCCGTATTGTTGCTTCGGCTGGCGTTGAGGGTACGTAGTAGTAGAACGTAGCTGTTCTACTGATCGTTAAGATTGATGAAAGTAGATTTTTGGATCTCCCTCTATTCATGCTGATGATTTGACATTGAGAATAGGCAACGGTGTGGTCAAGCCATTGGACTATGGCTCTTCTTCGCACCAATGACCCTCTATGAAAGGAAGTGGATTCATGTTGTGTCGAAGGTTGATGGTGATGTGCGGAACGCTTCTTTTTCTCACTGGCTGTTCGGCCGGTGAGAATCCTGATCTCACCTCTCCCTCCTCTTCCCCCGTGAAGAGTCTCGTTCAGCAAGCCTATGTGAAGGCGTCAAATACTGATAGCAGTGATGGCTTTGGCGGTCAGGTCGCGCTTGCCGGCAATACCCTCGTGGTTGGGGTGCCTGGGGAAGATAGCCGTGCCGTGGGAGTTGATGGTGATCAGGGCAATGACCCAATCCAAGGGCTCAACAATGACAGCGGAGCGGTATATGTATTCTCACGCCGTGGGACGACCTGGACTCAGCAGGCTTATGTGAAGGCGTCTAATACCGGAACGGGTGACGGTTTTGGCCGAAGTGTGGCGGTGGATGATGACACATTAGTTGTCGGCGCACCGTTTGAAGATAGCAATGCTAAGGGTGTCAACGGCAATCAAGGCGACGATAGTGCGACCAACAGCGGCGCCGTGTATGTGTTTACCAGAAACAATAACGGTTCCTGGACACAGCAGGCCTATCTGAAAGCAACCGATACTGAAGCAGAGGACAATTTTGGTGTGAGTGTAGCTCTGAGTGGTGACACCTTAGTGGTTGGTGCACCAGCGAAGAACAAGAGTTCAAACAACAGTGGGACAGTGTATGTGTTTACCAGGAGCAATGGGGCCTGGGCAT
>CAZOHW010000320.1:0-5566 GCA_964579525.1 uncultured Nitrospira sp.
GCCAATGGGTATGTTAGCCCGTTGAGCAGCAACGCACATTTCTTGATCCTCATGGGCCGAGGATAGGTAACATAGAACTCGTGCACGAGGCCTGGCACCTCTTCCGGCATGAGTCTAAAATGGGCTTCTCGTGCATCAACCAGGATTGAGGCACCGGGTGTGATGCGTGGATCTGTAAGATGCCGCCGCTCGTGTGCGACGATCTCGTCGCGGGTCACTTGGCTACTCCAGTATTGAAGGACAACCCCACCGTGCTCGATCACGTCATAGGTGATAGGCATCCATGCTTCCCTTCATGAGCTACTGACTGATTGGCGTGGGCTGACAGGGGCTTCCCTGATTCGACGCCGAACTTCCTCGAGACAATCTGGGCAATAGGTATGGGTAAAGACGAGGGCGATGGGTGCGAGGGAATAGGTCTGGACAAAATCCTCGGCTGGCATCCATCGCTGCTGATTGCCTCGATGGGTATCGTCCCGAACGAATCTGCACACACAGCAAACAGGGAGTAACCGCGGACTGTGATCTGCGAATCGACCTGGTGGGGACATTGTAGTCTTGGGCGGGTGTTGTATTTTGGAAGACATCAGAGCTCCTTTCCGATTGAGGAAAAACGGCCCACTGGCCTTCGCTTGGGAGAGCCAGGAGAGCCACTCTCACCAGCCCTATTTGCGGTCCGCTCAACCTTTGTTCAAGCGACGTGGCTCACGCCGCCTGGCGTTGACGAACGGTCATAGACCGCGATCGGTGGTATGCCACTGGTCGCCTGGCTGGCTTCAGCAGGGGAGGCGGCGTCCCGTGCTCGGCCCAGCGATTCTGCAGGACCAGTGGGTCAACGTATTCCCCGCAGTTCACACAGCGCCAGACGAAGATGGCTTCACCTCGCTCATCTGGGCTGAGCAGATCTGAATAGGTCTCTATCATCATGCCGTGGCATCGGGTGCAGGTATATCGGTGTGTTCTCATGGATAGCTCCCTTCTTCAGTTCCGGTGATCACGAAATTGGGTAACACGGTCATGAATCCTGCACAGCAGCTTGAGCAACGGACGTGCCGCGGTGGCGTGAATCGCAGGAAGAGTGCCCTGGTGCAGCACAAACCGCCGGTTGGTCGTGACGGCGTCCGGAACCAGATGGCCCACTGATGACAGTCAGTGAGGAGATTGGCGTCATTTGCGCGGGAGTGTTGGCGCAGCAGGCGACAGGGCAGACTGAGGTCGAGGTTGAGGCAAACGGGAAGGGCAAACCTGCTTAGATGTCCCCTGATTCGACCGTGACCGCAAGCGAAGCCTCACCCATGACCACTTGCAGGGCGGCTTCTACCTAGGCATTCAAGTACCATGTCACCGGAAGAGTTTCTTGACGTCGTCGAGTATCTCAGCGCTCCACCACCCATAGCTCATCGTACAGCACATCCGTGTAGACTTAGAGGAGCAGGGCGCCCCCCGCGGAGCCTTGCATTTGTTGCTCCTTCATCGTGCGTTTGCTGGCCACCTTGTTCGCTGTAGACTCCATAAATCTTAACGTCATAAAGTCGCCATTGCACCAAATAGAGAGTGCTGAGAGACAGAAGCACCGTCTCAGAAGTCAGGACTTAATACTCACAACTGAACACGTATTAAATTCCCACCAGGATACGGTGTGCACTGATCGCCTTCATGGTATGCACCACATCCTCGTATGACACAGCGGGGAAGCCTTTTCCTTTTGCCTCCTGAGCCGCAAGGAGAAAATCATTCATCGCGATGATCCCTTGGAATACTCCTTCATCATCCACCACGGGGAGGCGTCTGACTCGTTCTCGTTTCATGATATCTAGAGCGGTGTGGACGTCGTCGGTTGGCTTACAGGTGTAGGCCTTGCCCGACGTCGTTTCCCACACGGTAATCTCTGACGGCGGCTTGTTCTTGGTGGTGGTGGCCATGCAAATGTCACGATCCGTGATCACACCCATCACGTGGCCGTTAATATTTAAAACGGGCAGGGCGCCACAATCGCTGTCCCACATCATTTTGGCTGCGATGGCCAGATTGGTGTCGGGCCCACAACATTGCACGTCGCTGGTCATAATATCCTGAACATTCATGGGGAACCTCCTTTAGAAGAGAAGCGTATGGTGCCGGAAGAACCTCATCAGTCCTACTGGACCAGCACCTGCGTGATCTTGATACAATGACTTTCAGTGACTGGTATAGAGAGCTACCGGGCAAGAAATGGACCATTTAGTCTCATCAATCTTCTGCTCTCTTTTCTGTAGAATACTCTGGGCTTGACAATATCAATCGAGGAATTTTCCCCAGCTCCTTGGGGAGATCCGCTACAACGGGACCGGCTTTACTGTGGCGAAAGGTCGCCGGGATTCCGAAGATCCGAAGATTTGAATTTTCTATTCCGACTCACCTGACGGTGAAAATCTCCTGGATATTCGATCTCTTCGTGATTGCTCCGCAAAAGGAATTCTCTGGGACAGGATACCGACTACCCTGCCGGGCATTCCGATTGCTGAGTAAAAGAATTAGCGCACTCGGTGATGAGATGACTCGGGACCGTCGCTGCCCTTATCGGCCAGAGGGAGATGATGTCGCCCACAAAACCGTTGCGGGTTGTTGTCGTCGGGTTCGGCCGGGTCGGCCAGGTCTGTGCGGAACTCATGACATTGAGCTACGACCTCAGATTGGCTGCTATTGTGCGTCGAGCGGCGACTACCGGGGAAAAGCTTCCGGAGATGCTCCGATCTATTCCTGTGGCAACACACATCGGCCAGGCAAAAGATGCTGACGCAGCCCTCATCTGCGTGCCGACGAATGCCGTTAGAGAGACCGCATCTCAAATTCTTCAACATGGAATTCCGATCGTGGACTGCGCCACGCTGCATGGTGATGCACTTCATGCCCACAGAGAGGCGATCCACAAGCTGGCCCTTCATCACAACGCCCCGGCCATTGTCGGGGCAGGGTGGGATCCCGGGGCGCTCTCGGTCTTTCGATCCTGGCTGGCCCTGCTCACGCCCGGAGGGATGACCGAGACGACGCATCGGCCTGGAATCACTCTCCGCCACACCGTCATGGCCAAGAGCGTCGAGGGTGTGAAAGATGCGCTGTGTACCGAAGTCCGAACGACAGACGGCCGGTTGCTGCGTTACGTTTATGTCGAATTGGAGAAGGGAGCGAACGCCGATCTGGTGGCCCAGGCCATTCGTGCCGATCCGCTGTTTCTCGGCGAGGAGACACAGGTATTCCCCATGGAGAGCCTTGCCTCGCTCGAACAGGAAGGACGGGGTGTCGTCCTCGACCGGCGGAGTTCTTCACAACGGCTCGGTCGCCATCACTTCGTGCTGGAGGGACGTTTCGATGAAGTAGTAGTGACGGCCGAGGTTATGCTCGCGGCGGCCCGCGCGTTGCCGGACCTCGACCCTGGTGCCTATTCTCTTGCGGATGTTTCCATCAGCGCCTTGTGGGGCGAACGGGCCGAGAACGCAGAGTGAGAATGGCTCTAAAATGGTAGAGGAGGCGGTTACGGTTGTGATGAAGGTGGAGAAAAGAGTGGACCGGCGTCACATCAGCCTAAACCTAGACCGTAACCTTTCAAGGGCAGCGAAATGAGGACAGTTCAGCTTATGGAAAAGCGGGAGTCGGAGCGACCAGTGGTCTGGGAGGCCTTTCCCTCCTGGGCGCAGTTCAGTTGGCTCTACTTCTTGAGCGCCCTATCCGCCCTGCGTGCGGCGCTGTTTCATAGATTTGGCGTGGGCGGGTGGGAGATGTGGATGATAGGGGCAGGGATTCTGCTTGCCTGCGCCGCGCTCCTGCGGCACTGGGGGCACTACGAACTCACAAGAGATCAGATCAGGGTGCGCAACGGCTATACGGGACGCGAGATTCAATCCATTTTTCTGAGCGATATCCGCGATGTGACGGTTCTGCAAGGTTTCGTCGCGCAGTTCTTCGGAATCGGTACGCTGGTCATTCATTCACGGACCGCCGATCGAATGCTTTCAATACGGGGAGTGTGCGATCCTGAAGAAGTGAAAATTCGTATCGAAGCCTTGGCCAGGAGGCGTCATCGAACGACGATGAATTCACAGCCGGCGAGTGCATGATTGGGAAGGTTGGCACTCCATGATGATTTTCCGCGAGCAGCCATGATCGAAGACTACGGATTTGGCCGGATTACCATCAATGGAAAGACCTATCACTCCGATCTCTTACTTTTCCCCGAGCATGTGGATGATCGCTGGTGGAGGGAAGAGAGTCATCGGCTCAAGCTCGAAGACCTGAGGGCTGTCATGGAAGCTCGTCCTGATATCTTGGTTGTAGGAACCGGCTACTTCGGGAGAATGCACCTTGATCCAACGGTCACTGATCGAGTGGAGCAGGAGGGCATCCAGCTCATTGCCTGTGAAACCAAGAAAGCCTGCGCTGAATTCAACAGGCTCAGAGCAACTCAAAAGGTCGTTGCTGCCTTGCATCTGACCTGCTGAGTCTGTTGGGAGACGAATCTGGTGTTGCAACGATGAAAATCTCGTTAACCGGTGATGTGATGCTCGGACGGTTAGTCGATCAATATGTGATCCAAAACCGATCGGTACGTCCCGAGGCACTCTGGGGCGACGTCCTTCCAATCATGCTTGCCGCTGACTGCCGGCTCACCAATCTGGAATGTGTCATCAGCGATCGGGGAGAAGAGTGGCATCCGACCACGAAGGCGTTTCACTTCCGTGGCCGGCCCCGCGCCGTTGATTTTCTCTCGGCGGCCAAGATCAATGGGGTGACCTTGGCGAATAATCATGTGCTGGATTTCGGTCCTGAAGCGTTGTTGGATTGCTTCAATCTGCTCGACCAGGCTGGCATCAAACGAACCGGCGCCGGCGCCACGATGGAGGAGGCACTTGCTCCTCTTGTGCTGGACGTGCCGGCAGGCCGCGTGGCCGTGGTGGCTCTGACGGATAATGAACCGGAATGGAAAGCGACACAAACGAAACCGGGAGTGAACTATGTCAGGTACGGCGACCGCGGGTTGATAGAGCCGTACCGATCCAGAATGACTCAAACGCTGCTGTCGACGCGACAGCAAGCTGACGTCGTGATCGTCAGTGCCCACGTCGGTCCGAACTGGGGCCCACCGTCCAAGGAGATCCAGGCGCTGGCGCATGACCTCATCGACATGGGCGCCGACCTCTATTGGGGCCATTCCAACCACACACCTCAAGGCATCGAATGTTACAAAGGGAAAGTGATCCTCTATTCGACCGGCGACTTCGTCGACGACTACATGATCGACAAAGACGAGCGCAATGATCTCTCGTTTCTTTTCATGCTCGAAGTCGAACAAGGACGTTTCGTGCGTATCAAGCTCTATCCCACCTGCATTGAGGATCTCGGAGTCAGGTCGGCCAATGAACAGGAAACAGCGTTTTTGAAAAAGACGATGGGCACGAAATGCGCGGCATTCGGCGTGAAGCTCGAATTCGAGGACCATGTTGGGTTGGTCATGATCGGGTGAAGGACAACGAGACGTGTGCTGAGCCTGAGGATCTGCATGGTGCGGATCCTCGTCTATGAATCCCCTAGG
>CAZOHW010000321.1:0-5561 GCA_964579525.1 uncultured Nitrospira sp.
AGGAGCCAATTTCAAACGAACTTAACGAGGGGTCAATTCAAACTGACGCACTACCCAATTTGTAAGGACGTTGACTTTTGACCTGCAATCTGAATGTGGTCGAGACAGGGAATGAGAGTGGTTGCTGAACGGCTGACGAGTGAGGGAGTCAATCGCTCAGTACAATCAGAAGAAACAGTGTCGTCTTAAAATTATTTGCCGAGGCTTTTGGCCTTGTCGAAATCATCCTGCGCTGCGTTCAGATCCCTCTTGCCTTGAAGGGCATTGCCTCGGTTGTTGTAGGCCTCCGCATCGTCGGGTCTGAACCGCAGCACTTCGGGGTAATCGGTGATCGCGCCGTTAGTCCTGGTAGAAAATGAGAAGAATGGACTACTCGCGTCCAGCTCTACTGTCCACCACGAAGGTCATCGGCCCATCATTTGCCAAAGCTACCTGTATAGGTGCCGCAAAGACACCTATTTCCACCCAAGTCCCACTCGCTCGCAGATAAGCCGCAACAAAATAATAGGGCCAGGCATGAGTATTGATCTCATTCTTGCCTCGCATATTTACAAGCTTTCATTTCACGACGCACGCGTGGTTCCCTGTCCCTTGCCGTGCATCCTTGACCATGATGCATCACTCATGCATACTAATACATATGAGGACGACGCTGAACATTGATGACCAGCTTGTGAAGCGGGCGGCTCAGCTCACCGGGGTACAGGAAAAAACACAGCTCGTGCGATTAGGGCTGGAAGCTCTGATCTCGCGCGAAGCTGCCAAGCGGCTCGCAAAACTCGGTGGAAGTGACCCCCATGTGAGAGCGATCCGTCGTCGCCGATCCGCGTAGCAATGCCCACGCTGATCGACACCTCGGTATGGATTCAGCACTTACGTTTTGACCTACCAGGCCTTCATCGCTTACTCGAACAGGATCTTGTGCTGTGCCACCCTCTCGTTATCGGAGAACTGGCATGCGGGCAGTTGAAGCGCCGCGGTGAGATGCTGCAATCGTTGAAAACCCTCCCACAAGCCCCGGCTCTTGAGTTTGATGAAGTGCTGGCCTTTGTAGAATCCCATAAGTTGTTCGGGCAAGGATTAGGCTGGGTCGATGTTCACCTGCTGGCTTCAACATTTCTGTCGGATGCCACACTCTGGACAGTTGACGGATCACTTCAACGAGCCGCTAAGAAGCTGCATTGTTCGTATTTACTGACAGACTGAGTTTTTTGTAACTCTACGCGACCCCCTCCAAGTGAAGCGTAGCAAGTCAAGAATGGGCCCTCCTATTTTCTATCCTCCTCCACGACTATCCACCACGAACGTCACCGGCCCATCATTCACCAAGGCCACCTGCATATGGGCCGCAAAGACGCCTGTCTCAACAGAAATGCCGCCTCTCCGCAGATCGGCGGCAACCTGTTCATAGAGCCGCTTGGCCTCGTCCGGCTGGGAGGCCTCGTCAAAACTGGGACGGCGACCTGTCGAAGTTCGACCCAACAGGGTAAATTGAGACACGAGCAAGACCGCACCGCCTACATCTACCAGTGACCGGTTCATCTTCCCCTGCTCGTCCGGGAAGATGCGGAGACTCTGGATCTTGTCCACCGTGTAACGGACGTCCAATTCATCATCGCCTTTTGCGACACCTAACAGCACCATTAACCCATCTTCAATCCGCCCGACGATCTGTCCATCAACCTCACCCGAGGCACTGGTGACGCGCTGCAAAACCGCCTTCATCGATTAGGTCCGGCCTTGCTGGAGTTGGGCCAATGTCCCTTCAAGCGAGAGTAGTTTGCGTTTCATAGACAACCCGCCAGAGAAGCCACCCAGTGACGCATCATGCGCGACGATTCGATGGCAGGGAATCACGATGGGTAAGGGATTCGCCCCCACCGCATTGCCCACCGCTCGTGCATACTGACGTCCCCCCACCCGTGTGGCGATCCATTGATAGGACTGAAGCTTCACGAATGGGACCAGCTGCAGGGTCCGCACACACGACGCTGGAACGATGTCCCTTGTGAAAGATCGAGCGGCATATCGAATATATTCCGTTTGCCTGCAAGATAGTCGAGTAGCTGACAACGTGCTGCCTCTAATCGAGGAGACGATGCAGCCTGAAACGGTTCACGTGATTGGTCACGGAGTGTTTTTTCAATCGCCCGTTTGGATTGTTTCGGCAATGCTATTCCGTCGACCCCTTTCGCAGATTCAGAGATGCCTATCCATCCCCAAGATGACTTGAATATCAGAGCTTGTCGCATTGATGACTCCTGGTTATCCTATGACCCGACCCAACTTTCGACGCACCATCCCCCAGACTACGTTCAATTCTTCAGATCCCAAGAGCACATGAATGCCGAGATATCCGCTGACACTCAGTCCCATTGCCAGTGCGAGCATCCCTGACTTTGCGATCCAGTCGTCTTGGTGAGCCCAGAGCTCTGCTTCCGCGACCCACCAACAGGCCATCACAATTGGAACACAAGCCAGAAGGACCCTACCAGCCGATCGTGCGACGCTACTCCATTCGACTCCACCCAACCGTCGATTCAGGACCACGACTAAGATTCCACCGTTGACCATCGAGGCCAACGCAGTCGCCAGTGCCAAGCCTGCGGCCCCTAATGGGGACATCAACAGCACTGACAAAAGGATATTGACCGCCACGGCAATCGTTGCCGAGACGGCCGGCGTCTTCGTGTCCTTCATCGAATAGAACGCCGAGACGATTATCCGAACCCCTCCAAAGGCCCATAAGCCAAGGGAATAGCACAACACAGCCAATGCCGTTTCGGCCGTATCATGGGCCGTGAAGGTCCCATGTTCGAAGAAGAGATGCACGATTGGTGTCCGCAGTAAGATCAACCCGACCATGGCGGGAAGGATGATGAAGAAAATCATCCTCAGGCCGAACCCAAGCGTCATCCGCAATTCATCCAAGGCGCCTCGGGCCGCCTGAGCTGACAATGTCGGCAAAATCGCTGTGGCCAGTGCCACGCCAAAGATCCCGAGCGGAAACTGGATCAATCGCATGCCGTAAAAGAGATAGGTCGGGCCACCGGCGAAAAACGACCCAAGGATGGTGCTCACGGTAATATTGATTTGTGTCACCGACAAACCGAGCAGCGAGGGGACCATCAACCAGCCAATCCGACGCACACCAGGATGGCCTGGCTGAAATGTGAATCCGAACAACATGCCCCGTAACTTCAACCCCGGCAGCTGCATCGCAAACTGGGCCGCTCCACCGGCCACCACACCAATCGCCACTCCAAAAATCGGTTCGGGTAAGTTGGGCGCAAGAAAGAGCGTGCTGCCGATGATGAACATATTGAAAAATACGGGTGAGAACGCCGGCGCGGCAAAAGCCCGTAGGGAATTCAGAATGCCCATCGCCAGTGCAGCCAAACTGATAAAGATGAGATAGGGAAACATGATGCAGGTCAACAGCGTCGTCATCTGCAGCCTGACCGGATCGTCATGGAAACCAGGAGCCAACAACCA
Source organism: uncultured Nitrospira sp. (assembly GCA_964579525.1). Classification (GTDB taxonomy): domain Bacteria; phylum Nitrospirota; class Nitrospiria; order Nitrospirales; family Nitrospiraceae; genus Nitrospira_D. Next base: position 3,496 of record CAZOHW010000321.1, read on the forward strand.
GACAATGCCCGCCGCACCGAGGATTCCGAGTAGCGTGACACCAGTCACGATTGTCAACAACGTCGTAAAGGCGGCACTCGCCAGCTCCCAGGCATCTCGCTTCGATTTCTGGGTGTAGTATTCGGTAAAGACCGGAATGAAGGCGGCGGACATCGAGCCTTCGGCAAAGAGTTCACGTAGCAAGTTGGGGATCCGATAGGCGACAAAGAAGGCATCGGACGCGGGGGTAGCGCCAAAAAACCGTGCCCAGACCATGTCGCGGATAAACCCAAGAATACGGCTACAGAACGTCGCAAAGCCGATCACGCCCGCGGCTTTGACCATCGAGCGTGTTTCGTTCTGCTTGGTCTCCGATGAATCAGGTGAAGTGAAGGAGTCGGACATGCAGTCGGATTGTAGCGGAACGCTTGCGGGGCGTCTATTGCGGAAGATGAATCTCTTCCCACATCTTGCTGTGCATCGGTGCGTTCACCGTGGGCTAGCCTGTGGAAAAGCTATTTGGACCAGGTAAAACATACGACACTGAAAAGTGCTGGTCTGCTGCAGGAAAACCAGCAGGATGGTCAAAAAGACCGTCCAGCAAGACCGTAGCGAGCAAAGCGGTGAATCGTAGACTGTTTTTACCGCCCACCCATCGCCTGGGTGAACAGGCGTTTACCCAGGCCGTACGGTGAGCCTCTGAGCGACGCGAGCACAACGCTCGGACTTTTTCAGAGCATCCTGCGAGACCTCCGGCATATACTCCTGTGCAGTACTAGAAGCCTGGATCGTTCTCATGCAGCGAGACGTTGAATCGGCAATCGGCTCACCGGATGGACAACAGTGACTTCTGGTTCATATGACGCCTCGGCCTTCGCTTGCGGCTTCATTTCTAATGTCCCATTGAATACAACGCCTTCTTCCATGGACAGCATCGGAGTGATGAGACTCCCTTCGACGACTGCCGGAGCACAGAGGACGATTTGTGTCTTCGCCTCAATGTCACCGGTAATGGTCCCATGACAGACGACGGTCCCGGCCGTAATCTTGGCCCTTAATCTCGCATCAGGCCCAACCAGCAAGCCGCCATCTGTCTGAATCTCGCCATCCAACGCTCCATCGATTCGTACCGTGCCTGAATAGGTGATTACCCCCTTGAACTCGACATCCTTCCCGACAAAAGCCACCTCTTCAGGAAGGATGGGCCCATTCTTCGGCGAGCTGCGTCGTTCTTCTCCCCATCGGCCTGCCTCTCCCCCTGCCTCTTCCGGCTTCCACATGGTATGACTCCCTCCTTGTCAATAGGGTCCTGTGCTTGTAGAGTTCTCGTGGACTTTTCTCTATCGGTCGAACGGGATATTTTATTGAGTCCCCGGACTGGGAGGTGAGCCGATTAGGGTTCTTGGAGCAATTCGTTTGTTAATAAGGAAGGAGTAGATCCCTTGTTTCAACTTCACGGGCTAGGGCTTCTGTCTTTCCCAGCGTTTCAGGCAGTTCTGCCCCAGTCACGCTCATATGATGCGAGTGACGTATCGGTTGCCAACGTGTTCAGGAACTCTCGGGCACGGTCATCGTTGACGTTCCCCAACCCAAATAATGCACCTTAGGATCGTTAGATTGGGCCGCCTGCATCACAAATGGGACTAGACCAGGTCTTGAGGAAAATCGAGTCCTCCCGTGCGTGCCGTATACAGGACCCATTGGAAGTCTGTGAAATTGCCCCATAGCTCAAGGGCCGAGGAAGATCGATCGGACAATCTCCCGATAGGTGAACCAATCCTGAACTTCGAGCACACGACCGAGCACGGCAAACGCATTACTCGTCTTGATCGTCTCGGTCGGAGAGATCTCAGCAACGGTTCGTGGGGGAATACCTGCCGGCACCTCAGGGCTTTGTCGATTGCGGAGAGGTGCGGGGCAGACAGCACGATGATCGTTGCAATGACGGTGATCCAGGCAAGCGCCTTATTGGCCCTAATCGCTTTTTCTAAATGAATCCGACAGATCTGGACTCGATATTCATCATGGTGATGCTCGCCTACCGCGATGGTCGACCACTATGGAGTAGACTCCGAAAGGAGTAACGA
>CAZOHW010000322.1:0-5555 GCA_964579525.1 uncultured Nitrospira sp.
CATCTCAGCCACAGCACTCAGTTCGTGGCCGCTTGACAAATGGGGAGCACTACATGAGGTTAGACCATGTAGCATCAAAGCTATTGGAGGTCGCCTTAGTGTCTATGACTAGGAGATGTGAGTCGGGAAGCTGAGCAATCATGTCGCTAACGGTCCGACCTCTCTTTCTCCCTCCCAGTCGTCTAACATGACGACAGAAGATAAATTCCAATCCATCAGCTGTGAGATCTTCGAACAATAACCACGCCTCACCAGTTAAATCTGGTGGGAGCTTGTTTGTTGCAGATGTGGTAAGCTGCTGACCATATTTGGCGTCCAGGGCTCGCCAAGAAGGAATGGCGCCACCTAGGGCATCTAAGAAATCGTCCCACCCAATTTGGTCTTCGGTGGAAAATGCTCCAATTAGAACCACCGCTCTCCCAGAAGTTGCGGCATTTCTTCGGATGTCTTCGATCTCATGATTCAGAAAATTATCGTCTCCCCTTAGTGCAAGGATGTATTGGACGCGGGCGCCCAAAGTTGAGACTCGTTCACAAGAAATCTCAGCGTAATTAGGCTGCCTCTGACAGCCACTAACTTCAAATCCAGCAGCAAGCAGAGTTCGAGTGGCCATGGCGATGCTGGTCTGAGGCACTGGAGGGCCATCATTCATAATAATGGCGGGCCGTTGAAAGTTGCCCGAGAGGTTAACATATGGCTGGAATGGCAGGCTAGACGGGCGCTCCCTAATTTGAATATTCTCTGAATCAAATGATTCCATTTGAATGGTAAAGCTCCGTCCAATCTTGCTGTTTCGTTTTCCTGAAAGGGTGGCCTGGGTTGATCTCTTACTGCCCTCATGCACCGAACACAGCCCGTACTATTGAAATTCGATCATTTGCGTGTGCGCGGTGCGTGAGCAGTGGATATAAATCTGTCTGGGCGCTGCTCGCCATCCTCGGTGCACTCGCACTGGCCCACATGGTCGGTGTCGTCAATCCTAATGAAAAGGTAAACGGGCTCTGGCTGGTCGTGGCGGCGGCCTGTATGTATGTGCTGGCCTATCGGTTCTATCACTGGTGGGGTGCTCGATCCATGCTTCTAGCCCATAGCTTGCCAGATTTTAAGACAAGCCAATATAATGGCCATTAATGAAGCTAGTAGGAGATTGCTATGCAACAGGTCGATGAGTTTGTCTCAGTCAGTGAGGCGAAAAATAAGTTGTTGGACTTGATTCGGCGTATGAAGCATAAGCAGGAGATCGTCGCTATTACGCGTGATGGAGTGCCCTCTGCTGTTCTGTTAAGTATGGATCAGTTCGAGGGGCTTATGGAGACGATCGAGATTCTCAGCGATCAGAAGACGATGCGCGCGCTTCGACGATCGTTGAAACAGGCTGAGAAAGGGCAGTGGGTGCGTCACGACGATGTCTTTGGACGTGAAGTCGCGTGAGAGGATATCGGGCTCGGTATACGCCTGAAGCGTCCAATCGGATCCGAAAGTTCCATCCGCAGGTTAAACGTGAAATTCGAGAAGGCATCCGAGAGCTGCTCCAATCTCCTCTCTCAGGGCATTCCCTCCAGTTTGAGCTAGCCGGGCTTAGATCTTATCGCGTGCGAACCTATCGCATAATTTATCGAGTCAACGATGACGCATCGTGTCTGGATATTGTGTTTGTCGGCCCTCGTCGGAATGTGTATGAAGAACTGAGAACTCTACTGCTTGCACGACGCGGAGATGGATAGTGCCCTCTTTGCAAGTCAGCCCCCACCTTGTTAGCATCCGTTCCGGTGTATCATGATGACTTTTCTCTGGATACTTCTTTCACTCCTTGGTGCGGTTGCGCTGGCCCATGTGGTCGGCATGGTCAATCCCAATGAAAAAGTAAATGGGCTTTGGTTGGTCGTGGCGGCGGCCTGCATCTATGTGCTGGCTTATCGGTTCTATGGGAGATGGCTGGCCAGGCAAGTCGTCGGACTGAACAATCAGCACGTGACGCCGGCGGTGCGGCTGAACGACGGCGTCAATTTCCATCCGACAAACCGAGTCGTGCTCTTCGGCCATCACTTTGCCGCGATAGCGGGGGCTGGGCCCTTGCTGGGGCCGGTGCTCGCCGCACAGTTTGGCTTCATGCCGGGATTTCTCTGGCTGGTGATCGGTGCGGTACTCGGCGGCGCGGTGCAGGACTTCATTATTCTGGTCGCCTCGATGCGACGCAATGGCCGCTCATTGCCCGAGATCGCCCACGATGAACTTGGTACGGTCACTGGGACATCGACGGCAGTGGCGGTGCTCTTTATTGTGGTGGTGGCGCTCGCGGGGTTGGGGTTCGCCGTTGTGAATGCGCTCTATCATAACGCCTGGGGCACGTTCACGATTGCAATGACGATTCCCATCGGCCTGATCATGGGCTTCTATCTTCAGAAGTTTCGTCCCGGTGCAGTGGCGGAAGTGTCGGTGATGGGAGTGGTCCTACTAATTGCCGCGGTGCTGTTCGGTCGAGTGGTGGCGCAGTCGCCGTATGCTGGGCTGTTTGAGTTCGACAAGCCGTCGCTGGTCTGGCTCTTGGCCGGTTATGGGTTTCTCGCTTCGGTATTGCCGGGCTGGATGTTGCTGGTGCCGCGGGGCTATCTCTCAACCTTCATGAAGCTTGGCGTGGTCTTCCTGCTTGGCTTCGGGGTCATTCTCATGGCCCCAACGATCGAGATGCCGCGAATCACCTCGTTCGCATCTGGAGGTGGCCCGATCATTCCCGGAACGCTCTTCCCGTTTCTCTTTATCACGATTGCCTGCGGGGCAATCTCCGGCTTTCACTCGTTGGTCTCGTCTGGTACTACGCCGAAGATGATCGAGCAGGAGTCGCAGGCCGTCGTCGGTTATGCAGCGATGTTATTGGAGAGTTTCGTCGGCGTGATGGCCCTGATCGCGGCTTCAGTACTGATTCCTGGCGATTATCTGGCCATCAATACAACGTTGGGTGCGGATGCGCTGGAAGCCATGGGTTTTGCCCCATCTCGGATTGCTGAATTGTCCAAGATGGTCGAAGTGGACGTGGCGGGACGCCCAGGCGGGGCTGTGTCACTCGCGGTCGGCATGGCGTCGATCTTTTCGGCGCTACCCGGGATGTCAGGCCTGATGGCCTATTGGTATCAATTCGCATTAGTGTTCGAGGCACTGTTCATCTTGACCACGATTGATACAGGGACACGTGTGGCGCGCTATCTCATCCAAGAAATGGCTGGGCGGGTCTATCAACCCTTTCGCCGGATGAACTGGCTGCCAGGGGTGTTCTTAAGCAGTGGTCTGGTGGTAGGGGGCTGGGCCTACTTGATCGGGACCGGGAGCATTTCAACCATTTGGCCGATGTTCGGCGCGGCGAACCAGTTGCTTGGCACCCTGGCGCTCTGTATCGCCACGACGGTGTTGATCAAGATGTGGAAGTCGCCGTATCTCTGGGTGACGATGCTGCCCATGTGCTTTGTGGGGGTGATTACCTTGACCGGTTCGTATGAGATGTTTTGGATGTTCTTGAAGAAAGCAGGCGCGGTGACATCAGGCCAGGCCTTTGCACTCTATCTTGATGCGGTCCTGGTGGCATTGGTCGCTGTGCTGGGATTGATTGTCTTGAGTGACAGCATGCGACAGTGGTATGGCTACGTGGTGTTGAAGAAGCCGTTTACGTCGAGTGAAGTCGTGGTGATGGCAGGTGGAGGGTCGGCGGGACGAATGCAAACGGCGATTAGTCATCACGATGAGGAGTGCCGATTTAAGTTGCCGCATGGAACAGGGTGTTGTTAGGGCGTCCTGGTCGATCTCCGATGCTCGCGCACCGCGCACTTGGGACCAATCGAATTGTGATGTTATGGACGGTGCTCGGTGCATGCGCGCAGTGGGAGAACGACCAGGACGCCCTTTAGTGAGGTAGGGGAGAGACAAGGAGGGAACTGTGGCTGATCAGTACTCATTCGATGTGGTGTCGGAAGTGAATATGCAGGAGTTGAAGAACGCGCTCGATCAGGCGACGAAGGAGATTAAGCAGCGGTTCGACTTCAAAGACTCGAAGACGGAGATTACGCTGAAGGAGAAGGAAAAAGAGCTGGTTGTTGTGTCGGACGATGATTACAAGCTCAAGGCTGTACAGGAGATCATCAAGGCGAAGTGTGTGAAGCGAGGGGTCTCGCTGAAAGCATTCGATTACGGCACCGTTGAGCCGGCGCTCAGTGGAACAGTGCGGCAGGTGGCGAAGATCCAGAGTGGACTGGCTTCGGAGAAGGCGAAGGAAATTACCAAAGCATTCAAAGATTCCAAATTGAAGGTTCAAGCTCAGATTCAGGGTGAACAGGTGCGGGTGTTGAGTAAGAGCAAAGATGAACTCCAGTCGGCCATCGCCTTCTTGAAGGGTAAGGACTTTGGGATAGATTTGCAGTTCACGAACTATAGATAAGGATCAGGCGGCAGAGTGAGCCTCTTTGCTCGCGCTCCGCGCACTCGGAAGTGATCGAAATATTCTATTATGGGTTGTGCCCGATGCATGCACGCAGTAGGCGCTCACCCAACTACCTTCTTGGTTGGAAAAGCTCCGACGAGTTTTTCCAGTTCTTGGCATCGCTTCTCTTTCTCTTATTGAGTGTCGGACTGATCGGCTGCAATCGTAGTGATCCGATTGTCCTCATTCAGCTCCATCCAAAGAATCCTGACATCATCTATGTTGCGACCAACGACTACATCTATAAGACCCGTGATAGTGGTGGGACATGGGCGAACCTTTCACAAGGGATGAGCTATTCCCGAGTGATCGCTATGGCAGTTGACCCTGCCTATCCTGCGACGGTCTATGCGGGTACTAAAGGCGATGCCGTCTACAAGAGCCACGATGGAGGGCAACGTTGGGCTTCGATGCGTAGGGGGCTTGATGATGCAACGATCACCTCTGTGGTGAATCAGTTCCTCTTCGATCCTGCTGATGCACAGCATATCTTCATCGCCACGACGATGGGAGTATTCGAAACCAAGAATGGTGGCGAACAGTGGACGAAACGGATGGAGGGGATGAAGGAAGTGCTCATGGTCGTGACGCTTGGGATGGATCCCACCCGTCCGTCGATTCTCTACGCGGGAACAAGCGGTGGCGTCTACAAGTCGATCGATCAGGCCGGCCATTGGGAAAAGGTGAACAATGGGCTGGTACCGCCGGAGATGGTGAAAACGTCGAGAGCTTTGAACGTCACCTCGATTCTGGTCGATCCGTATGAGCCGGATACGGTGTATGCGGCCACATTGGCAGGGATGTATAAAACCACAGACGGAGCTAAGTCCTGGAAGCGAATCGGGGAGTCGCTCGCGGATCAAATGATTATATCAATGGTGTTGGATCGAACGCGTCGAGGCGTGCTCTATATCACGGGGCGTGCCGGAGTGCCTCGAAGTGATGTTGGGGGGGCGACATGGAAGGCGATAAACAACGGATTTTCCACGACCAACGTCAGAGCCATGGCCAAGAGAGACATCGATCCCAGAGTATTCTATGCCGGTACCATAGGGACCGGTCACTATCGGAGTCACGTTGCGGGAGAGAA
>CAZOHW010000323.1:0-5547 GCA_964579525.1 uncultured Nitrospira sp.
TATACCAAGAGTCCGAGCGCCATCAGTCCGTAGACAATCGACGGCACGCCGGCCAAATTGGCGATATTGATCTCAATCATCTCGGTCATCCAATTTTTCGGCGCATACTCTTCCAAATAGATGGCTGCTCCGATGCCCAGCGGCACCGCTGTCAGCGCCGTCAGAAACATCACAAGGATCGTGCCGACCCATGCGCTGAGAATGCCGGCTTGATCCGGAAACCGTGAAGGAAACGAGGTCAGGAACTGCCAGGATAAACGGCCCAGGCCATCGAACGCCAGCTGCCCCAATAGAGCGAGCAAGACGAGAAGGGCCAGCACCATCACCGCAAGTCCTTCGAGCGCGAAAAACCGATCGAGTGCTTTGCGCCTCGCGATCAGCCGGTGAAGCGAGCTTGACTTAATACACCTGTCTATAGCGTTTTTTGAGAACATGGCCGGCAATGTTAAAGAAAAGGGTGATGAGCAACAGGGTCAGACCGGTGGCAAAGATGGTCTGATAGCCCACCGTGCCATGCGGCAGATCACCCAGACTTACCTGCACAATGTAGGCGGTCATCGTAGCCGCCGGCTCGAGGGGATTCCAGGTTAAGGTCGGCTGCATGCCGGCGGCGATCGCCACCACCATGGTTTCCCCGATGGCCCTCGAGACACCCAAGACGTAGGCGGCGGTAATCCCGGACAAGGCTGAAGGAAACACCACGCGCAGCGCGGTTTGCATGCGTGTGGCTCCCAGCGCAAACGCGCCCTCACGAAGATGGACGGGGACGGCGCGCATGGCATCCTCGCTGACAGAGCTGACATACGGCACGATCATGATGCCGATGACCAAACCGGCACTCAGCATGTTGAAGCCCGGCAGCTCGGGCCAGATCGTTTGCAGGGCCGGCGTCACAAACAAGAGCGCGAAATAGCCGTACACGACGGTGGGGACGGCGCTCAACAATTCCAGGACCGGCTTCACTATTTCCCGGATTCGTCGCGAGGCATATTCGCTCAAATAGATCGCAATGAGACTCCCCATGGGAACCGCCACCAGCAGCGCCACCCCCGTGGTGACGAGCGTGCCCGACACCAAAGGAAGAATCCCGTAATGAGCCTCTGCGAAGAGAGGGGTCCACTGGCGATCAGTGAGGAACTCAACGAGGGAGACATGCCCGAAGAACAAGATCGACTCGTACGCCAGCACACCGACAATACCCATCGTGATCGCCACCGACGTGAGTGCGGCGAACAACAGAAGGAGTTCGATGCACTTCTCTTTTAGCCGAGGCCACATTCCTAGAGACACCGAGCCCGCCGTGACCCTCTCGGCCATACTCGATTCCAGCACATTCGCACTCATCGCATCCGGTCTTATAATCTTGCCTCTCGCCGCAGCACATCCTCAATCTTCATGCCGATGGTCGAGACGCCTTGAAACGCGGTACCGATTTTCCCGCTGCGAAAATGCGAGAGAGCCACGGCATAGGCCTGCTGGGGGAGCGGGACATATTTCACCTGTGGCACGAGAGCCGGAGCCTGTGCCAAATAGAACTCGACAAACCGCTTGACTTCCGGCTTGGCCGCAGACTTTGTATTCACATAAATGAACATCGGACGCGACAGCGGCTGATAGTTTCCGTTTTCCACGGTCTCGCGGGAGGGCAGCACCGGCCCATGCCCCCCATCCACGGAGATGGCCTTCAGTCGCTTCTTATTCGGCTCAAAATACGCATAGGGAATGTAGCCCAGCGCATGCTTGTCGTTGGCAATACCTTGCACGAGGGTATTGTCGTCTTCGCTGGCCGTGTAGTCGCCGCGGCTCGCCTTGGCTTTTCCGACGACGGCCTCCGTGAAGTAGTCGAACGTGCCTGAATCCGAGCCAGCGCCAAAGAGCTTGAGAGGCTGATCCGGCCAGGCCGATCGAATCTGTTTCCACTTCGTCACGCGCCCCTGGGCGGACGGTTCCCACATCTGCTTCAGCTCCGCCACGGTCACCGAATCGATCCATGTCGCTTGCGGGCTCACCGCAACCGTCAGCGCATCGAATGCCACCGGCAGCTCATAATACTGGATGCCGCCGGCTCGGCAGGCTTCCATCTCACCCGGCGAGATGGGGCGGGACGCATCCTGCACGTCGGTTTCCCCCCGGCAGAACTTCTTGAAGCCGCCGCCTGTCCCTGAAATGCCGACCGTGACTCTGATCGAACCTCTCGTGTCTTTTTGAAACTCTTCCGCCACCGCCTCGGTGATCGGAAAGACCGTGCTCGATCCATCGACCTTGACCAACGCAGTGGATTCCGCGTGGGTGTCAGCCAGCGGCCACACCATGAGGCCTATCATAGCCAGAATGACGCTCGTGCTCGATACGTAGCAGCCGGGTCTTTGCATGTGTCGACTCCTTCTCAGTAGACATAAGCCGCATGTAACCACGAGTGACGCTACGCGTCATTGTTTCCGCCGCTGTTACCGCTGTGTTAACTCTCTGTTAACTCCTCCTCACCTAATCCCTTCTGAACCCCTTTCGCACAGAGTGCGCAATGCAACGCAGACGGATTATTAACAATCATGTAACATCGACGAAATTGTCTCGTGATCCCTCCATGCGACACCTGCCTCGCGACTAGATGTCTTCACTTCTTCAACAGAGGGGGTAGATCGAGATGAGACGACGTCACAGGTGGGCTGGTATCGCCCAGCTTACGGCACTGGCCGTGCTCGGCGTAGGACTGTCGGCCGCCCAGGCCGGAGAGAGCAAGGGAAGCCCAAGCATATCTCCAAAGATGACGGCGCAGGTTGATTCAGGTGCGCCTGAAGGACAGGGTCCGTCACCGGCCAGGGAATTGCCGCCTGGCGGAATCTCCATCGAGGACCTGCTGCTCCAAAAGGGCACCATCACGATGGATGAGTGGATCCAGATCCGCGCGGAGCAGGAATACAAAGTCGCCGATCAGACCAGACGGCTGGATAGTTTGGAGGATTGGAAATACAAAACAGAATTGTTGCCCGTGCTGCGTGACAAGGTTAATTTTGGGCTCAACGCTTTGCAGTTTCTCTATGGCCATGTCGATGCCCATGTTCCCGAGGGAAGAAGCCAAGATAGTTTTTCTGTCCGGCGATCAGAGCTCATTTTCTGGGGCAAAATCAGTGACACGATTCCTCGCTGGCATGCCTTGTTTGAAATGCAGAGCGCCGGCCTCTCAAGCAATACGCCCGCCAGCGGTCAAGGAACACCGAGTTCCGCAACTTTTTTCCGTGAAACGTACATTGATTTTCGCCCTGTCCAATCATGGGCTCCAAATCTCAATATGATCAGGCTCGGCATCTTCCGTATGCCTTTCGGCATCTTTACGGAAACATCGGGAGGGTTGCGGGATATCATCAGCTCTCCTTACCTGACGTCCGTAGGCGGCGGAAGCCCTCTTGCACCAGGTCAGAACCGCAATGGGACAGGTGGTTCGATTGACTTCCTGCAAGAACGCGACTATTTCGCCGATGTGCGAGGGAGAATTGCCAATCGTCTGGAGTACGTCGTGGGCATCATGAACAACAACAATTTCACGGCCAACGGCCTTGTGAGCACCACCTCAGGCATCGGAGGAGCCAATGGCCCCAAAGCCTATTACAGCCGTGTCCGACTGTTTGGCAGCGATGTGTCGTTCGTGAGCTTCAACACCATCGTCGGCGAATCCAATAACACCGGCACCTTGATCAACGGTCGCGGGAAAGGGGCCTTCGATCGCTACGGGCTCGATTTCCGCTATACTTCGAAGGTTCTTCCCGGTCTGATGGTTCAAGGCGAGTATTGGCAAGGGCATGACGGAGCGAACGCCACTGTCGTAGGGACAGGCGCGAGTGGAGCGTGTCAAGGCGCAACGGGGTGCGTCGGTTCCGGTGCCCCAGGCGTGAATCGGAGAACCTGGTACGTCCTCTCTAAGTATCTCATCACTAGCGGACCATTCGAAAATTTCGAACCGACCTTCATGTATGAGCAATTTGATCCTAATACCTCCATGTCCAACGACCTGTATACGAGAAGCATCGTTGGCTTGACCTATTACTTCGAAAATTTCCCTCCGAAGGTGCAGTCCAAAATCCAGTTCAACTACGAGTTCCGTCATCATCAAGGAACCGGCCCAGGTGCAACCGGGTTTGACTCCCGATCCGATCCGTTTGCACAGAATGCCTTCTTTATACAGTTCCAAATCCGGTACATGTAGCCCGCATCAACCTGTGTAGACCTGACAATTGGCGTTGCTTTATGAAGCGGCTCGGAGTAAGGAGAATAGTATGAAATCGATCGTTGTGGGCATCCTGATATTCACTGGTCTCGGAAGCATCGGCTGCGCGCCCTCCAAAGTATTTCCACCGGAAGCCATGCAAGGCGTCGATCCCGATTTTGACTTTACCCGTTGGCGCATGCTGCCGAACCAGGCGGAGGCGAAGAAAATCCAGTTGGGTGGGCAGATCGTCCAATCGGAATCGAAGGGGGAGACGATTACTCTCGTCGTCGCTCAATTGCCCATCGTGGAGCATCCGGCATATGGGCCGAAAGATACGGGAAAGAGTAAAGGTGAATTTGCCATCTCCTACCGGGGGAAAATCGAGTCCTCATTTCTCCAACGGGGCAACCATATCATGGTTGTCGGCATGACGCAGGCGCCGAAAGTTGTCTCCGTTGACGACCTTCCGAAGAGCCTACCGAGCGTCATGGCCAAATGTCTTCACATCTGGAAAACGGGTGGACGTGAGATTGCCGAATTTCCCTTTAACACCGGAGGCGGGTACGAGCCGCTTGAGGAAAAGACTGTATGCACGGAGCCACGTTAGGAACGAGGGACTATTAATACCTGCTTCTCCAGAGGGGCCCGCCATGGGGCTCGCAGTCTTTTTAGCGCGTTAGTGTGTGTGTTGGGATTGGCCGGCTGCGGATATGACGCGTCGCTTCAGCGTGAGACGCCTGCAGGTGGTCTTGTGACGTTTCCTATCCAATCCGAAGCCGACGTCTTGTCATCGGCTGGGCGACGTGATGCCTTGCGGATCATGCAGGAAAAGTGTCCAGCAGGCACACACATCGTCAAGGAGGGCGAATTGCCCAAAGTGAGCCGAGCGGCGGATCGGGCTTGGGGGCCGCAGATTGGCACCGATCGCATATGGGGCATACAGTTCACATGCAAATAACTTTAGCTTGCTGCCATCGTATGGTGGTTGTGTTTCTTGTGCTCACCATGGCATTCGTTTCAGCCTGTGGACTTTTCACTGCTGAACGAGTTCTCTTCGATCAACAGGGCATCCGTATCGGGATGGAGAAAGATCCTACGGTGGCCCGGTCCGATCCGCCGGCGTACAACAATCATCCCGCTGATCTCACTGCCCAAGAGCTCCAAGCGCTGCTGCATGTGATTCAAGTGAGTGGGTGGAGCGGCACGCTCGTCGGGCTACTGGACATACCGCGGCCTGTCCCCCTTTTCACGGCTAAGCAAGTAGCGACGATTTCCGGCCCTCTGGCGGCGGCCTTCCATGAAGCGCGGCCGACGGAACGAGTCTTCTTTTCTCTGCCTAAACC
>CAZOHW010000324.1:0-5535 GCA_964579525.1 uncultured Nitrospira sp.
GGGTAGCGGCTGGTGGCACTGGGTCATCTTCAATATTCCTCCCGATATTACGGCAATAGGTATCAAGCAAGTAGCTCTTCAATACGCCTCGCTCGACGATGGTATTCCTGCGTGTTGCCAACCCCTCACCATCGAACGGACGAGACCCGAGGCCACCGACCAGACGTCCGTCGTCATATACGGTCATGAAGTCAGACGCGATCGACTCCCCTAACTGATCCAAAAGAAACGATGCCCGCTTGTAGAGCCCATACCCGGAGACAGCACTACACAGATTGGCCAGCAACCCACCGGCCGTCTCTTGATCGAACACTACCGGCACTCGCTTCGTGGCCACCTTGCGCGATCCGAGCCGGCGGACAGTTCGCCTCGTGGCCTCTTGGCCGATCGATTCTGCTGATGCCAGCCGAGCAAATTTTCGTTGGACGTCGTACCACGCATCCCGCTGCATGGCACTACTCCCAGGTTCAGCAGCAATTGGGGAGACTGACAGTGAAAAGCTAGAACTTTTGTAGGAGCCGACGAACCCATGGCTGTTCGCCAGCACAACCCGCCCCGAAGACGAGTCGAACTCCGCACCTTCGGAGTTTGTCACGCGTGAATCAGCCGCAAACGCCGCGGCCTCTGCGCGCTTGGCCCAATCGATTTGCGTTTCCGTATCCAGAACGGTTGCATCATAGAGGTCGAGATCCGGACGGTCTTGAGCCATCCATGCCGCATCCGGCAACCCAGACACCTCATCCTCAATGACCGCCTTGGCCAATGCACAGGTATCCGATACCAACCGATCCAGCGAAGCCTTGGAAAAGTCTGACGTGGATGTAGTGGCTGACCGTTTTCCGATAAACACGCGAAGCCCCAGCCGTTTTTCTCTCGCCTTGCTTAGTCGATCGACCGTTCCGACACGAACTTGGACAGAAAAATTTTCTCCGTCCGCGACGACGATGTCGGCCTCCGTAGCCCCGCAGGCCTTGGCATGAGCAAGGACGTCCGCCGCGAGCTGTGCATAGCCATTCGCTGTATCTAACGTTGCGTATTTTTGAAGCATCGGAGTCCCTTGTTCCAGGCCAGGTCAAATCCGTTGACCAGTCTTCATTCGATTGGCGACAATATGACTCTACGTTACCCCTGTGTCCCACCGACCGTAATTTCATCGATCTTGATGGTCGGCAAGCCGACTCCGACCGGCACCGATTGACCATCCTTGCCACAGGTCCCGATCCCGTTATCGAGCTCCAGATCGCATCCTACCATCGAGACCTTCGTGAGAATTTCCGGTCCATTCCCAATCAACGTGGCTCCCTTGACCGGCTTCGTGATTCGGCCGTCTTCAATAAGATAGGCTTCGCTAGCAGAAAACACGAACTTTCCATTGGTGATATCGACTTGCCCGCCGCCGAACGAAACGGCATACAAGCCTTTTTTCACCGACCGAATGATATCCTGGGGGTCCGATTCACCCGCCAACATGAAGGTGTTGGTCATCCGTGGAAGCACCACACTTTGATAACTCTCTCGCCGACCATTGCCGGTGAGGGGGATGCCCATGAGCCGGGCGTTGAGCTTGTCTGTGATATAGCTTCTGAGAATTCCCTTCTCAATGAGTGTCGTACAACTGGTCGAGGTCCCTTCATCGTCCATATTCAACGAACCGCGCCGAAACGGCAATGTCCCATCGTCAACGATCGTACAGACATCGGAAGCGACTCGTTTCCCGATCAAATTGGAAAACGCAGACGTTTTTTTCCGGTTGAAGTCTGCTTCCAGGCCATGGCCGATCGCCTCATGCAACAGGATCCCCGGCCATCCTCCCGCCAATACCACCGGCATCACCCCAGCGGGGGCATCGACGGCAGAAAGATTCAAAATCGCTTCACGCGCCGCCTCACGCGCATAACTTAAATGTCGATTCTCCTCACGGTAATATTCAAACCCGATCCGACCCCCTCCCCCGAAACTACCGATCTGACGATTCTCCCGTTCTTCCGCGATACACGTGATCTGCAACCGAGACAAGGGCTGAACATCCCCCACTAAGGTCCCGTCCGACGTGGCCACCACCACCACCTTATACTCCGTATTAAAGGAGGCCATCACATTCTTGATACGAGGATCGTACCGCCTGGCTTCGGCATCAATTTCGTTCAGAAGCGCCACCCGCTCAGCCGTCGCTACTTCAGCCTTGTCCCACTCGATCGGATAGAGATCCCTCAACGGTCGTTGAGCAATAGGAACCGGAACTGGAGAGTCGCCCTTCGGAGAATTGGCGATGTAGCGCGCCGTGTCCGCCGCGATTTCCAAATCCTGTTTGGTCAACTCATCTGAGTACGCAAACCCAGTCTTTTCACCGGCCGTCGCCCGTACCCCGACCCCTCTCGACACACTTTTTGCCGCACGCTTGACGATCCCTTCTTCCATCGATACTGATTCTGACGTTCGGGATTCAAAATAGAGATCGGCATACTCGACATCCCGCACCTTCAACCGATCAAGCGCCTGTTGCGCCTCATGTTCGGTAACTCCGAATTTCGCTAAATACACCGGCTCCGCCATAAGTGGCTTCCTCTCCGTCTCAAGTGGGTGAGTAGTCGAGTATAGCCCATTCATTTCCGCAGCCGCAATGCAACGAGTGCCGACACAGCGTATTTCTAAGTAGTTACGGTCTTGTGAACGAGTTACTGTTTGACATTCCCCACCCTCGCCAGTAGACTTTGAGCACTTCCTTTCCGTATCGCGCCGACAAAGATGAGGAGCACGATCAACGTTCCATGGCACACCAGCCGTCTTCAGGCCTCGATCACCTTACCGAGGGCGAACTAACCGCGAAGTTGGAGCTGGACCTCCTCCCGAAACATGTCGCCGTGATCATGGACGGCAACGGACGTTGGGCGGAATTCCGTGGACTTCCCCGTATTGCTGGTCACCGTGAAGGCATCAACTCCGTACGGGAGATGATCAGCCTGTGCCTGGAACTTGGCATTCAGGCCCTCACGATTTACGCCTTTTCTCAGGAAAATTGGAACCGCCCGACGCAAGAAATCAGTGCGTTGATGGGTCTCTTGGAACATTATCTCTCCACTGAACGATCAAGCTTGGTTGAACAGGGTGTCCGCTTTCGCGCCATCGGCCGCCATGAATTGCTTCCCCCGTCCGCTCAACGCTGGATCCTCACAGCAGAAAAAGAGACGGCTCATCTGAATAAGCTGATATTGACAGTGGCCCTGAGCTATGGAGGAAGAGCTGAAATCGTGGATGCCATAAAAACCCTGGTTGAGGATGTTCAAACTGGATCGATACAGCCGAGCCAGATTGATGAGGCCATGGTCCAAAGTTACCTCTCGACTCATCCACTTCCTGATCCAGATTTACTCATTCGAACGAGCGGAGAAACGAGGATCAGCAACTTTCTCCTCTGGCAGCTGGCCTATACTGAACTCTGTTTCACCCCGACATTGTGGCCGGATTTTCGCCGACGAGAATTCCTGCTGGCACTCATTGAATATCAACGGCGGGAGCGCCGCTTCGGACGAGTCCTCAGTACCCTGTCTTCTTAATCCTTGCGGCACAGAGCCTCGCCTCAGATGCCACCTTTCTATACCTCGATATCTGTGACCACTTCACCAACAGGCCCCAAGAGGTTCGACCTTCGACGGCTCTATACCGCCGCAGTGCTTATTCCGTTGGTCTACGTGATTATCGTCCTGCTTCCGCCATGGGCCTTGACCTTGTTGCTGTTCATTGTCGGTTCCATTGCCCTCCAAGAACTCTACCGCATAAGTTTCCAATCACGGACGAACCGCCCACTCCTCGCGGTGGGACTCATTGCCTTCGCCCTCATCCTGGCTCATACCCATGTTTCTCTCTCGCTGACAGAGGCACTCACCGCCTCTGCTATCAGCCTGGTCGTCGCGATGTTCTTTGTCCCAGGATCGAGAGAGCAGCGATGGACAGACACAGTCACCACATTCCTCGGTCTGCTGTATGTCGGCGTGACCCTCAGCACTGTCGTCGCCGTTCGTTCGTTACCGGCTGGAGAATGGCTCGCGCTCTTCCTCGCGGTCGTCACGTGGGCCTCCGACAGCGGCGCCTACTATGCAGGAACCCTGTGGGGAAAACATTTGCTGATTCCCTCCATCAGTCCAAAGAAAACCGTCGAGGGAGTCTTCGGAGGCCTCCTGTTCGCTATCGCGGCTGCGCTCTTAGCTCAGCTCTGGTTTGCCTCGCCGCTCTCACTCATGGATGCATTGTTTCTTGGGATTCTCATCACCATCTCAGGTCTCTTCGGTGATCTGTTCGAGTCGGTCATTAAGCGTCGCCAAGGGGTCAAAGACTCGGGTGGGATCCTGCCAGGCCATGGCGGCATGCTGGATCGTCTCGATAGTCTCTTGTTCACAGCCCCCACGTTCTACTACTATGTCACCTGGGTTCGCGGCCTCTCGCCGCCTCTCTAGAGAGGAGATACTATGAAGTCGATCATTATTCTGGGATCCACAGGATCGATTGGAACGAATACCCTCGATATCGTCCGGCGATTCCCAGAAGAATTTCGAGTGGTTGGGCTCACCGGCGGCAGCAACATTGATCGGCTTGAAGAACAGATCCGTGCGTTCAAACCGAACGTCGTCGCCGTCTCGACAGCATCGTCCGCCGCAACGCTCCGAACCCGATGTGCTGGTTTACCGGTCGAGGTCATGGCCGGAGAGGAAGGATTCAGCCATGTCGCTTCGGTACCGGATGCGGAGTTAGTCATCTCGGCCATTGTAGGAGCAGCCGGCCTCGTGCCGACCTTGGCTGCGATCCGCAGCGGCAAGCATATTGCTCTGGCCAACAAGGAACCGATGGTCATGGCCGGAAAATTAATGCAGGATGAAGCTCGGAAACAGGGGGTCAGAATTTTCCCCGTCGATAGCGAGCACAGTGCGATCTTCCAGTCGCTGGAAGGCCATCGGATCGAGGATGTTCGGCGGGTGATCCTCACGGCGTCCGGCGGAGCACTGTGGACACTCACCAAAGAGCAGTTGATTGACGTTACACCCGAACGAGCGCTTCAGCATCCGAATTGGAAAATGGGATCCAAAATCACCATTGATTCAGCCACACTGATGAATAAAGGCCTGGAAGTCGTGGAGGCCCGATGGCTGTTCGATATTCCGGAATCCCACATCGATGTCATGATCCATCGGGAAAGCATCATCCACTCCCTGGTCGAATATACGGATCGGTCGGTCATCGCCCAGCTAGGATTGCCGGACATGCGAACCCCCATTTCTTATGCGATGCGATATCCCGCTCGGATGCCGCTCGATCTTCCCTCGCTGGATCTCACGGAGGTGGGAAAACTAACATTCTGTCGGCCCGATCACGACCGGTTTCCTTGTCTTAACCTCGGATACGAGTCGCTCCGAATCGGAGGAACTATGCAGGCCGCGATGAACGCCGCGAACGAAATTGCCGTCGCCGCCTTCCTCCACCCGCGCCTTCGCTTCATTGAACTTCCTAAGATGATTCACAGCACCAAGGACGACACTACCGGCC
>CAZOHW010000325.1:0-5533 GCA_964579525.1 uncultured Nitrospira sp.
GTTCTGATGAGCTGACTGGGTGGTCGAATATTCATCTTCATCCATGAGTGGCATGAGTCAAGCGGGACTAGTTCAAGGATCATCATCCGATTGGTTTTCTGCCAAAGGTCGAACCATTCGATGCAATCACCGGCCGCTTCTCATGGGCATTGTGAATGTGACGGCTGATTCATTCTATGATGGGGGGCGCTATGGGCGCATCGAACAGGCTATTGCTCATGCGCTCGACCTTGTCGAGCAGGGGGCGGACATTTTGGACATTGGAGGTGAGTCGACTCGCCCAGGTGCAACTCCGGTTGACGAAGAAGATGAGTTAGCTCACGTGATTCCAGTAGTAGACGAATTGGCCCGTCGCGTCACGGTTCCTATTTCTATTGATACCACGAAGGCAGAGGTGGCTCAGCGTGGATTGGATGCTGGGGCATCCATGATTAATGATGTGAGTGCAATGCGATGGGATGCTGCGATGGCCTCAGTCATTGCACGGTTTGGCGCTGCCGTCGTTCTCATGCATATGCAGGGCACTCCCCAAACGATGCAGCTACACCCCAATTACACGAATGTCGTCCAGAACGTGCATCAGTTTCTTCAAGAGCGTTTACAGATTGCATTGGAGGCAGGAATTCCTCAAAATAACATCATTCTTGATCCAGGTTTTGGCTTTGGTAAACTGGTATCTCATAATCTTGACCTTCTTCGTCACTTATCGTTTTTTTCGACATTGGGTTGCCCGCTGCTCGTTGGTCTGTCTCGAAAGGGGTTCATTGGACAGCTTGTTGATCGTCCCGTTCAACATCGAGAATGGGGCACGGCAGCCGCTGTTGTGCTAGCTGTCGAACGAGGCGCCAAGATCCTGCGCGTTCACGATGTGGCGATGATGATGGATGTCGTCAAACTTACGGCAGCAATGGATCCCCATTGGGCAACGGATAGACAGGTGCAAGATGCGTAAATTGTTCGGAACGGATGGCATCAGGGGTATCGCCAACCTTGATCCCATGACCAGTGAAATGGCGATGCAATTGGGTCGGGCTGCGGCCCATATCTTCATGCGACGAGCCGGGCGTCATCAAATTGTTATTGGGAAAGACACCCGTATTTCTGGGTATATGCTGGAGTCGGCCTTAATGGCGGGAATCTGTTCCATGGGCGTGGATGTGCTCTTGGTTGGACCGCTGCCGACACCAGCGATTGCGTTTCTCACGAGAAGTCTTCGTGCTGACGCAGGGGTTGTGATTTCCGCGTCTCATAATCCCTATCAGGATAATGGAATCAAATTCTTCTCGAGTGACGGGTTCAAGTTACCTGATGAGGTTGAAGCCCGTATTGAAGAACTCATCACGTCGGACGAAATTCGTCATCTTCGACCAACTGCGGATCTAATTGGCAAAGCTTACCGGATCAGTGATGCGGATGGGCGCTACATCGAATTCGTCAAGCGATCCTTGCCCAGGGATCTCGATTTCCAAGGAATCAAACTGGTTGTTGATTGTGCGAATGGAGCAGCCTATAAGGTGGCTCCTATGATCTTACGGGAGCTGGGAGCCAAGGTTGACGTAATCGGCAACGAACCGAACGGTATGAACATCAATGCCGGCTGTGGTGCCGTCCATCCAGAGCGTCTTCAGGAAGCGGTGTCCCATTTTAAGGCAGACCTTGGTATCGCGCTTGATGGTGATGCAGACCGAGCCGTGTTTGTCTGTGAGCAGGGGAAAATCATTGATGGCGATCATGTCATGGCAGCCGTGGGCCTTGATCTGCACCAGCAGGGCTTGCTGGTGAAGCAGACATTGGTCGGAACGGTCATGAGCAATTTTGGGTTGGAATTGTCGATGGCCAAAGCGGGCATTACCCTCCTTCGAACACCGGTGGGTGACCGCTATCTTCTCGAACGAATGCTGGCCGAGGGATATAACTTCGGTGGAGAGCAATCCGGCCACTTTATTTTTTTGGATCACAATACGACCGGAGACGGCATCATTTCGGCACTCCAAATGCTCTCCTTGATGAAGCGAACAAAAAAACCCTTGTCGGAGTTGGCAATGGTGATGAGTGCCGTGCCGCAAGTGCTCGTGAATATTCGCGTGAAGCAGAAACCGGTTTTGGAATCGATTCCCGAAGTCGATCGAGCGATCCAAGCGAGCGAGCGTCGACTTAATGGCGGAGGGCGGGTACTTGTCCGATATTCCGGGACCGAACCATTGTTGCGGATCATGGTGGAAGGTGAGCAGGATTCTGTGATCAAAGAAATTGCGGAAGACCTTGCTCGTATTGTACAGGCGCATATCGGGTAGATCGCTTCACCCTCACAAGGGTGCTCGTGTTTCCATCTTTCTCAGTCGCATTTCTCCTCGGGCTTCTGTGCGGGTCCCAGATTCCTTATTTCCCTCTTACGCTTACTGCTGTCGTCGTCATCCTCGTTGTCGGGATGAGTGCCCTTGAGCGGACGAAACTCTTAGACGCGCAACGTGCCGTGCTTCTGTGCCTCTACGTTCTGTTGGGCGTGCTGTATTGGAGCGTCGCTGTCTTCTCTCCATCAACCTCACGCGTTTCAATGCAAAGCCCGGACACCATGACAGGCACGTTCATTGGACGCGTGGTTGCCCCAGTCCAACAGAGTGCGGCTCGGCAGACTCTGGCGGTTGAGATCGATGACGCGCCGAGGTCATCAGGACGAATACGGCTTGTGTGGCGTGACCCAGGCACCATGGTTCATCACGGGGATCGTATCCAGTTCTCCGGAACCATTCATCGTCCTCGTGCCTCGCTCAATCCAAAAGGATTCGATTATGCGTCCTACCTCGCTCATCAGGGCATTGAGTTTACCGGTACAGTGAGTGGGGTGGATGCCGTGAAGGTGTTGGAGCACGGGGAGCAATCGGCGTATTGGATTTTTTGGAGTCACATCGATCAGTGGAGAGCCAGGATACGGAGTGGAGCCAGTCACACGCTTAATCAGCCCGCGCTGGGAATGTTTCTTGGCATGATCATCGGTGAGCGAGGGTATCTCGAGCAAGAACTTCAAGAATGGTTTTTTCTTACAGGCACGATTCATCTCTTGTCGATCTCAGGATCACACCTTGGACTTGTGGCGGTCATGGCGTTTTGGTCAGTCAAGCGAGTGCTTCTACTTCTTCCACACCTCCTCTTACTGACGTTATCGCGAGTCATGACTCCGTCGAGAGTGGCCATCGTTCTGACTTGGCCGGTGGTGGTGCTGTATGCCTTCCTGGCAGGAGCCGAGTTGGCGACGATCCGCTCGCTGGTCATGGTCACGTTGGGTATGGCGGCGTTCTGGCTTGGCTATGAACGTCATCTCTGGCACGCCATGGCGGCGGCGCTGCTTGTGATTATGCTGCACGATCCTCGGGCGATTTTTGATATTTCGTTCCAGCTGTCGTTTCTGTCCACCTGTGTCATGGTGTATATGGTTCTTCACCTGAACGCATGGGAGAAGAAAGACGCACACCTTCTGGAGGCTCTTAAGTGGCCTATGGTTCGGTATGGATTGTATGCGCTCTTGATGAGCGGAGCCATCACACTGGTCACGCTCCCAATCGTAGCATTCTACTTCAACCAATTCCCCTGGTTGGGAATCGTGACGAACGTGGTTGCCGTTCCACTGACTGGTTTTATACTGGTTCCGCTTGGTTTGTTCACTGCCGCATGGACGGTTGCGATAGGAGGTGACTCGCTCATTTTGGGGACCATCGTGGAGCGATTATTCGATTGGATGGCTCAAGGACTGCGGTGGTGTGCTGGATTTCCTTGGGGAGAATGGCATGTTGCCGCGCCATCCGTTCTCGCTCTCGGTGTGTGCTATCTTGGACTGCTCGTCACCATCACCGCGATCGCACCGCGTTCGATTCGCATGGTAGGTGCTGGACTGTCGATCCTCTTGATCAGTTGGTGGCTTATTTCCCCTCGGTCCATTGGGGATGGTGATCGCTGGCGCGTGACCTTTCTCGATGTTGGACAAGGGGACAGTGCCGTGCTTGAATTGCCGGACGGCCAAACAGTTTTGATCGATGGGGGAACTCGATATGAGCGATTCGATATGGGACGTGGAGTCGTGGGGCCCTTTCTCTGGAATCATGGGATTCGACGCCTCGACCATGTGATCGGAACGCATCCGCAGCTTGATCATATTGGCGGGTTGATGTGGGTGTTTCGACACTTCCCGGTCGGACAGTACTGGGGGAGCGGCATTGATCGGCCAGAAACCTTTGTCCAGGAATTGAAAACGGTGCTGCTTGAACAGCACATTGAGGAGCGACGTACTGTACGAGGGCAAAATTTACTCGAGCCCGGCCCCTGTCAACTACAAGTGACCAATCCTC
This sequence comes from uncultured Nitrospira sp., assembly GCA_964579525.1. Taxonomy (GTDB): domain Bacteria; phylum Nitrospirota; class Nitrospiria; order Nitrospirales; family Nitrospiraceae; genus Nitrospira_D. The sequence goes on from CAZOHW010000325.1 coordinate 4,341, forward strand.
CAGAAGGATCGTTGGTACCACGGGCTTGGCAGGTTCAGAGTGGGTCATGGCTGAATAATCAGTCGATTGTGGTCCGTCTTCAGTGCGGAATCCATTCGATCCTCTTTGCCGCTGATATTGAAACTGAAGGCCTGAGCCGTCTTGGCCCTGAGGGACGGAAGCCGGTCACGGTCCTGAAAGTCCCGCATCATGGAGCGAACAGTTCCTATGACGGCGAATGGCTTCGAGACATTCATCCAACCTACGCAGTGGTCTCGGTCGGTCGTGCGAACCCCTACGGGCATCCAGCCGAATCGGTGCTCCAAGGATATCGGAACCGCCACATCCTACTCTATCGGACAGATGTTGATGGAGCGGTATGGGTGACGGGAAGACTCTCGACATCCGAGCTCACTGTGCACCGAATGCAGGAGGTGATTGCGCAGCCGGTTGACCTCTCGAATTGTCCGTGGCGCTGTGAGCAAGAGAATTGGCAGCGAATGTTTCTTTCATATACGCAGGAGTTCTGATTCCACCCTCCCTCCGTTGACTGTCGCATTCTCCCAAGTATCTCGGTGTACCGGTTCATCCTTCTACAAGACCGGCTTCGAGTAACAGATTTTAGCCATGGTGTTTGAGGTGTATTGGAGCGTCATAGGGGGCTTGCACTCTCACATCATTCCGGCTAGAAGATCTCCCTATGGTTCCAACGATTGAATGGCGCAACGGGGTTGTCCGTTTGCTTGACCAAAGCAAACTCCCTGGAGTTGTCGAGTTCCTTGACTGTCAGGATTATCAGACAGTCGCTGATGCGATCCAAACGTTAAAAGTCCGTGGGGCGCCCGCGATTGGAGTCACGGCTGCCATGGGTGTCGCACTCGGTGCGCAGTCTATCCAGACGATGGACTATTCAACCTTTGCGCAAGCCGTCCACAACATCTGTGATGTGCTGGCTAAGACCAGACCGACCGCGGTGAATCTGTTCTGGGCCCTCGAGCGAATGAGACGGAAGCTGGAGTCATTACGGACGGAACCGGTCTCAATGATCAAGCAGAGTTTGATGGCAGAGTCTCAATCCATCCTGGATGAGGACATTCTGTTATGTAAGACCATGGGAAAATTTGGGGCAGAACTGATTCAGGATGGACAAACGGTATTAACGCACTGCAATGCGGGTTCGCTGGCGACAGCAGGCTATGGCACGGCGCTTGGCG
>CAZOHW010000326.1:0-5526 GCA_964579525.1 uncultured Nitrospira sp.
TGAGGCGTCAGCCTTACCACATCAAGCGGGAGGGAATAAATCAGACCCTCCCTAATGGTGACCTCTGATTTCCCTTGTAGGCGACCATGTCGAAAGAAACCAATTGAATAGAAGAGATACGGCCATGACCTCTCTTCACGAGCATACCGTACGGATCCCAAGAGGACAGATCACCCTGGAGGGCATTCTGGGCCTCCCAGTCAATCCCCACGGCCTTGTGGTCTTTGCGCATGGAAGCGGCAGTGGGCGACTGAGCCCTCGTAACAATTTCGTCGCGCGCCGGCTCCAACAAGAAGGACTCGTCACGTTGCTGCTGGATCTCTTGAGCGAAGAAGAAGTTAATGATAGGCGCAAGGTGTTCGCTATTGATCTGCTAGCGGATCGACTGTTGATGGCAAAAAGCTGGGTAGAGACGGAGCAGCGGACGAGGGATCTACCAATTGGCTATTTCGGCGCCAGCACAGGGGCCGGAGCGGTTCTGCAAGCGGCTGCGCAAGAACCGTCGAACGTCAAGGCCATCGTGTCGCGAGGGGGACGACCGGACCTGGCCGAATCCTATCTGCCAACAGTCACCGCTCCAACGTTGCTGATCGTCGGAAGCCATGATGAACCGGTCATTGACATGAACCGGGCGGCATACGATCTACTGACTTGCGAAAAGAAACTCATCATCGTGCCCGGCGCGACCCACCTCTTTGAAGAACCAGGCACACTGGAACAGGTAGCTGAGCATGCGAGCAAGTGATTTGAGCGATATCTGAAGCTAGCCGGAAAGCTGGACTGGAAGGGTAAAAAGCTTTTGGTCAGAAAAGGATCATTCTTCAGGCAGATAGGAGACCGCTCCTTCTCTGCCCAGGATGACAGCATGAACCTTCTCCAGGGCGGAGATCATGGGCGCTACAGTACGTGAGTCGAATCCTCTTTGAATTTCTGTTTCACCATGTCCAGTATGTTTCTCGCTGCGTCTCTTGCTGAGAGTTGCGTCGTATCAATCCTGACCTCCGATTGATCGGTGCTTCGTAGGGATCTTGTAAGCCCGGGACGGATGAGGATTCTCCGCGCAGGCCTCGCTGATAGGTCCCTTTATAGTCGCGCTGCATCGCCAGTTCCAACGGACATTCCACAGCCACCTCGATGAATTTTGGAATGAGGCTTCGAGCAAAATCACGATAGGCCCGCTTGTTGGCTGTCGCATCGAAGATGACGGTGACACCGTGTGAAACCAGCTTTGCCCCCGTGAACGCGAGTGCACGGTAAAAGAGATCACGTTCCGCCTGGTCATAGGTCGACTGAGGAGTCAGGATTCGTCGGACCACATCCGATTCCAATACCTCTACCGGACTGCCCAGCGTCTTAAACTGTGCAGTGAGCTCACGAGCGATGGTGCTCTTTCCGGATGCAGGTAATCCTGTGAGCCAAATAGCAAAACTCGGGGTATGGTCAATCGTCATCGGTCAATAGTCGGTGTGAACTATGAGAGTTACTTGGAAGCTCTTGACTCATACAATTCTTCACCAATGACCTGCTAAATCGTGCAGTACTCATTCACTCGGTCCGGCTCAAAGCGTGGCACATCGAGCACGTTTTCCATGAAACGAAAGAGGCTACGTCGGATATCGATCGACAACTTGGGGTACCAGAGAGGACTGGCCACAACCAGGCCGCGAAAGGCGAAGAACGGTGCAGCCGTTTCAGTGACTTCCTTGTCGCCACTGGCCTCCACGTAGGTGTCCCAGAATAATCGGAACAGGACTTCGAAGGGCCCCTGAAGCTTTCCATGGATGATGAGCGAGTTGAGTAGATAGTTAATCGTCATCGCAGTGACATCATCGGAGGGCTCACCCCATTCGCCTCGTGACCGATCCAACACGGCAAAATCCGTCCCTGTTCTGAACAGCACATTGTACGGATGAAAATCTCCATGGACCTGAGAAAGCCGATCGGCCTTGTCACGGAGGCGCCACCGCCACCGATTACAGGCTTCCTCCACCGTGCGCAACAGATCGCCGGTGATAAAACCACAGCGCTTGGGATAGCTGTCGGTCAGTCCCATAATACATTCACCGTGGCCGATCAATTCACGCAATCGACGTTTGTAGAGGTCGGCATCACGCCGTTTCTTGGCATGGATGTGAGCCAGATACTGTGCCAATGCGATCGTGCGTTGCCGATCCAGCTTTCGCAACGTCCCGCCTCTGGCCAACCGTTCAAGGTCTAGGTGATAGCTCTCCCCCTCAGTCCACTCATTCAGTACGAAGAACTCACGGGCTTTCGCGAAGGAAGCAAGCGCCAGCTTGGCGTCAAAGGCCCCGACATCAAGGGCCTTCACATGGCGCGGAAGGCGCCCATAGGAATCGTAGTCCCATAACATGGCTTGCGCGCGATCGGCCATATGTTCGTGTCCGAATGGGCCGGGCTTCATCGTTTCAAGCACGGCAGACTGAACCACACGCCCGACTTGGAATACCACCTTGACCGGCATACCATACCCATACCGCTTCTGCCCTCCCTTCGAACTCTCTTTCCCAATCACTCCATAGGACAAGAGTCGCACTTCCGAGCCGAAGCGGGTCTGCAGATAATGCTCCAGAGCTTGCTTATGCAACAGGGGCATGCCCAATCTCTCGCAAATCATGTTCCACCGACACCCATTGAGTTATCACCTTACCCTTACCCCTTGCCGATTCAAAAACTGGCGCATTCGGCTCCATTCGCCGAACACTTACTGTGGAGAAATGCGTCACATGGGGCATAGACCGCGCATGAAACAGGACCAGAAGTCTCGTACCCATCATGTGGTCCTCTTCGTGCGACAGGCTCTCATCGTTCTTTCCGAGTCGGCATATCGTTTGCGACTCTTGTCTGATACAAGAGCATGAATCACAAAAAATGGAGGAACAATGGAACTGGAAATTCAAAGCCGCAACGTTACCATGACTCCCAGGTGGAAGACCGAGATCGAATCCCGGATGGAGGATCTGCATCGAGAGCATGGGGATGTCATTCACAGCCGAGTCACTCTGACCAAGAACCGGCACCACAAGAAGCTTGCGAATGTCGCAGAGGCTCTTGTCGTCGTAACGCTGTCGGGACGACATACGCTGACCTCCAGAAAAGAGGACAAGACGTTCGAGGAAGCAATCCGAGCCGCCTTTGACGCCGTCAACACCGAACTCCGTCGGTATCGGGAAAAACGCGCGAAGACCGAGGTACGATTGTCGCCTGTACCACCCCATCGCGGCGTCATCAGCAAACTGTTCCTTAACGAGCGATACGGCTTCATCCTCAAAGAAGGGGGTGGCGAGGTGTATTTCCACGCGAATGCCCTGCAGGGACTGACTTTTGACCGACTGGAGGATGGGACTGAAGTCCTCTTCGGTCAAGAACAAGGTGAGAAAGGCCCACAAGCAACGGTTGTCGCCCTTCCTCCACCGATGGCAACGAAGGTGTCGTAATGACGATCGACAAATTCAAAGTTCCCGTCTCAATGCTCGCCCCAGGCATCGATCCCGGTCAACTTGGTTTCAAAGACACCAGCGAGCTGGAACCCCTCACGGACATCATCGGCCAGGAACGGGCGGTTGAGGCCCTGGAATTCGGACTGAGTATGAAGAGTCCCGGATTCAACCTTTACGTCTCAGGTCCTATCGGCACAGGAAAGGGCACACTCGTTCGGCAAATGGTCCAACGCATGGCCTTGGCCGCCCCTGCACCACCCGACTGGTGCTACGTCAACAACTTCCAGGACCCCTCTCGGCCGATTTCGCTCGCGCTTTCAGCCGGACAGGGTGCCTTGTTCAAACAAGAGATGGCGGGATTCATCGACGGATTGCGGCGCGACATTCCCTTGGCGTTTGAGAGCAAGAAACATCTCGATGCCAAAGCCAAGCTGCACGATGATATCGATGCGAAGAAAAAGGCGCTCTTCCAGGATTTAACGGAACTCAGCCGATCGCGAGGATTCGGATTTGAAGAAACGTCGGTGGGCTTCGGAATCGTCCCGCTCAAATCCGGCCACCCCATGACAGACGCCGAGATAGAAGCACTGTCCGAAGATGACCAGCGAGACTTGAGTGAGCGACGTAAGTCCCTTGAGGGAGAAATCCGTGAGTTCCATGTCAAAATCCACAGCCTCGAGAAGGAAGCCGAGCATCAACAGCACCATCTCGACCGCCAGTTGGTCATGCATATCTTGGAAGGTCGCTACGAAACCATGCGGCGGACCTATCAGGATGCGGCCGCCATCACAACTTTTCTGGAACAGGTTCGCGACGATATCGTGCACCACTACAAGGATTTTCTTCCTCGCGAAAGTCCCACTATTGCCATCCCAGGCTTGGAGTTCAAACGACCGGACATGTCGCGATTCCTCGTCAATCTCATCGTGCAACGCGACTCAACGGAAGGCGCCCCTGTCATCGACGAATCACACCCGACCTATACCAATCTCATCGGCAAGATCGAACGGCGGGCCCATATGGGCGTGATGTACACCGACTTCACCGAGATCCGTGCAGGGGCTGTGCTGCAAGCCAACGGCGGCTACCTGATTGTGAATGCATTGGACATGTTGCGCCAACCGTTTTCATGGGATGCGCTCAAGCGGGTGATCAAGACCGGCGAGGTGAAAATTGAAGATCCGGGAGAATTCTACGGGTTCTCCACGGCGGGACTGAGACCGGAGCCGATCCCTGTGAATGTGAAGATCATCATGGTTGGGCCGCCCATGCTTTACCATATTTTGCAAGCCTACGAAGAAGACTTCGGGAAGCTCTTCAAGGTGAAAGCGGACTTCGATACAGAGGTCGTACGGAGCGATCGGCAGGACCGCCAGTATGCCCGGTTCATCGCTAAGCTCTGCCATGAGGAGGGGCTGCCGCATTTCGGTGCTGATGCTGTCGCGGAAATCATCCAGCAAGGGCTCCGCCTTGCCGATCGCCGTGATCGACTATCGCTCCGGCTCAGCCTGGTGAGCGACCTCATCCGCGAGGCCGGGTACTGGGCCAGAAAAGAAGGCCATCCCTTTGCGACTCGGACGGACGTCGATGCCGCTGTCACTCATAAACGCCATCGCTCCAATTTGGCGGAACATTGGATCCAAGATGAAATTACAGAAGGCACGTTGATAATCGATCTCGCCGGTGACGTGGTCGGCCAGGTCAACGGGCTCTCGGTCCATCAGCTTGGTGACTATGCGTTCGGCCGCCCCACTCGGATTACCGCTCGTACCTATGTCGGTACAAAAGGCGTGATCGATATTCAGCGGGAAGCCGAACTGGCCGGAATGATCCACAGTAAGGGGGTGTTGACATTGGCCGGGTACCTCGCCGGAAAATTTTCCGGGTCGCATCCCTTTGCCATGAGCGCCTCGTTGACGTTTGAACAGACCTATTCTGAAGTGGAAGGTGACAGCGCCGACGTGGCCGAGCTGATCGCCATTCTCTCCAGTCTCGCCGATCTGCCGATTCCTCAATGGTTAGCCGTCACCGGCTCTGGGAATCAGTAAGGTGAGATCCAGCCGATTGG
>CAZOHW010000327.1:0-5514 GCA_964579525.1 uncultured Nitrospira sp.
GCATGGTTCACTGGGGAACTTAACACCCCAGGAGTTTACTGACCAAACGGTCGAAACCGGGCTGCAAGAAGCACCAAATTTCCAGCACGGCACGGTCTAGTTTTCAGGGAAAGGTCAATCGCAATCATGGCTCTCAACATGGGATGTCTCCTTGTCAAAGATATTTAATTGAAAATTACGACAAGACTTCACGGGCCGGTTCGTCCCGGGATGATACAAGCGATCAGCATCTGCTTATGGCTGTCACAGGAGCGCGTACTATAAGAGAGATGGCTAAACTGGTTCAAGATCTCGCACCGGAGCAAGGCAAGAGGGGACAATTCTCCTGCGTTTCATAGGAAGATCAGACCAGACCCTTTCGTCCCATAATCACAATGATAAGGAGATGGGAGCGCTTACCGTGTTCATCATACTTGTATACTTCCTGACAAACAGCCATGTAGTCATTCCTGAATAACACCGGCTCTGCGTAAACCTCGCCACTGTGCTCGTGGAATCAGTAAACTCTGGCTACCTCATGTCCCTGAGATCGTAGCCCACCGCGATCAACACGAGCATCAGCGCCTCAACGTTGGTTATGGCTTCGCGTAATGCATGAAGCATCCCTCGCCTCTCTTCTTTACCGCCTCTTGAATGACACTGTAGAGTTGTTCGACCGCCGCCTCTTTTGTCATGAGCCGCTCAGCTCCCGCTTTCGCCATCGCCTCTTGATTCTCGCGCGCGGCATTGATGGAAAGACCAATGACGATCGTCTCCGAACGGCGCAGCTTAATGTGGGCCGTCGATTCAATCCCATTCATCTTCGGCATATTGATGTCCATCACCACGACGGCAGGCTGCAGCCGCTCCACGAGTTGGACCGCTTCTTCGCCGTCGCAGGCTTCGCCAACGACCTGAATGTCCGCATACGCGTCCAAGACGGACCGCAACCCTTGTCGGACCATGGCATGGTCATCGACAAGGAGAACCCGAGTGGCCGTCTTCTTCTGAGTTTCTAAGGATTGAGTGCTGGCCTCGCCAAGTCGTGAAAACGGGCTATGTGCCGGGTCTTGCACGTCCGAGTCCTGCGGACTCAGGGCTTGTTGGCTTTTCGTCAACGGCAGGGTGAGCATCGCGGTCGTCCCTTGACCGGGCACGGATTGAATATGAAATAATCCTCCTAGCGCTCGCATGCGCTCGCCAATACTAAGGAGCCCAAATTTCGATGAGAGGCCGTCACTAGAAGTCCCTGGTGCTGCTGGCACCGGAGTCGTCACATTAAACCCGGCTCCTTCGTCGCGGACTTCGATTCTCAAGTGACCGTCATTCTGTTCCATTAGGACCGTGACCGTGTCGATACCTGCATGCTTCGAGGCGTTGATCAAGAGCTCCCGTACGCATTGAAAGAGCAACAGCACTTGATTTTCGGGCAACTTGACGTCCCCATCGTCAGGTGCACTCACCGTGACAATTTGATGGTACTTCTGCATAGAGGTACCGAGCCATTTCAGAGCCGCAGCCAATCCATGACCACGCAGAACGGTCGGGCTTAAGTCCGCCACGAGCGTGCGGGTATAGGCGAGGGCTTCAGAGAAGATGCCGTCTGCCTTCTGTATCAACGCGTCGTAGTCTGTCACCCCGGCAGCCGTTCGTTTTCCCTGCCCCATCACCAACTTGCCGAGGATCAGCAGCTGCTGCAGATGGTCATGCAATTCGATGGCGAGCCGCTTGCGTTCGCGCTGCTCGGCCAGATTCAATTCCGTCGCCATGGCGCGGAGGCCCTCGTGCGACTGCTTGAGCTCAGCCGTCTTCACACGGACCGCTTGTTCCAGTTCCATGTTCCACCGCTGCAGACGCTCCTGCGCCTCGTGCAAGGCATCGTCGGCGCGCTTGCGAGCAGTGATGTCGCGAATGACCACCACGGCACCGGTCGGACGTTCCTCTTCCAAAATCGGGGTGCTGGTATACGACACGGGTATAGGAGCGCCGCTGCGATGCCAAAACACTTCGTCGTCCCTTCGGAACGTCTTCCCGTCGAGCAGTGAGGTATAGATAGGACAGTCATGAACCAAATAGACACGCCCATCCGGATAAGAATGATGCACCATCTCGTGCATATTTTTCCCAATGAGCTCGTCAACGTGATAGCCGAACATCGCGGCACCGGCCGGATTGATGAACGTGCAGAGCCCCTCTCCATTCAATCCAAAGATGGCCTCGCCCGCCGACTCCAAAATCGCGTCGGTGCGCCGCTTGGCGTCAGCCAGCGCCGCTTTCATCTGGACGCGTTCGGTCACATCCCGCAAGATCACCGTGTACAGTTTCTCTCCGCCACTTTCGATCCGGGAGATCGAGGCTTCGGCGGGAAATTCTTGGCCGTTCGTCCGAAGCCCGCAGACCATGCCCGTTCGACCCATGTGGCGAGCGGTGACCCCGTTCCGTCCAAACTCCTCCACCTGAATACGGTGCGCCTGTCGAAACGGTTCCGGCAAGAATTGATCAAGCGGCCGGCCTATCGCCTGCTTGGCCGCACACCAGAACATCGCTTCCGCCCCTTTATTGAAGAGGGTGATGCGTTGCCGCTCGTCCACGGAGATGATCGCATCCGTGGCCGAGGACAAAATTCCGCTGAACCGCTCCTCGCTCTCGCGCAGTTTCTGCTCGGCCCGCTTGCGCTCGGTGATGTCCGTGATCGCTGCGAGGAAGCCGACCGTCGCACCGGTCGCGTCACGCTCCGGTTCATAACTCACCTGCGCATGCATGGATCGCCGATCGAGGCCGGTAGCCGGTAAATGGATCTCAAACTCCCGTGGATAGCCGGCTAATGCGGCCTCTATGTGAGGTTTGGCGTGAACATACACGTCCTCGCCAATCACCTCTCGTGGGTGCTTGGGAATGACCTCAGCCGGCTGCAATCCGAACATGGACGCATACGGTCGGTTTACGAACTTATAGCGCCCTTCGCGGTCGTACTGCGCAATGCCCACGGGGGCATGATTGGTGACGAACCACAATTGCGCCTCGCTCTGACGCAACGCCGCCTCCGCCACTTGGCGTGCGGCGACCTCATGCTGCAATCGCTCTTCGCGCACTAGCAGGGCGATCCTCGCCTGCTCCACCCGTCGGCCAGCACGTCCGATCCCCTCGGCGGCAATAAGCATGACCCATTGGCTGTTAGAAACATCAGCAGGGCCGTCACCTGCTCGGGAGTGTCAAGTGCATCAATGAACAGGACACTTGACAACACCGCTGACATGGTCGTTGCTGCGAACCCATATCTCCATCCGGCGACAATTGTGCTGAACATGATGGCGGGATAATACGTAATAAAGGGGTACCCCGTCCCAAACATCGGCGTGAGCGCCAGACGGAGGAGCGTGGCGCTCCCCACGACGATTGCCAGCAAACCCATGGGGTTCATCGCGGTCAGTGTTCGGAATAGGGTGTGCTTTCTGGGTGCGCCGCTGTGGCATGGCCTCGTGTGATCGTCCACATTGACTCCAGAGGGGAACATGCTCATCGTGGTTCGGTTTTCCTTATCACTCAAGGCCATCTCCTTTCAGAACCTCGTGTATTGTGTCGAGGTGCACTAGAACCTATCTCAAAATAGTTGACGGTATGAATTCCTCTCCGTATAAGTCCGGGCATGCTGCGACTGCGGGACGATCACTGGGACCGAATTCGAGAGCATTTTCCTGAGGAACACATCCCGGACAGTCGCCCCGGCCGCAAGTCGGTGCCGACCCGAGCGGTCTTGGAAGCGGTCCTCTGGATTCTGAATACTGGCGCCCAGTGGCATTTGCTGCCTCAGTGCTATCCCAACTATAAAACCGTCCACCGTCGGTTCCAACAGTGGTGTCAACGGGAGGTGCTGCGCGAGGTCCTCACGCAGTTGGCCAATACGCTGCGGGACGAAGGGGCGATCGACGAGCGCGAGCGCTTCATCGACGCGACGTTTGCAGCCGCGAAGGGTGGCGGGGACGACGTGGGGCTCACGAAACGCGGGAAAGGCGTGAAAATCCTGGCGATTATGGATCGGCATGGGCTCCCGCTTTCCGTCAGTACGCATGCGGCGAATCACCACGAAGTCACCTTGGTCCCACTCAGTTTCGAGTTCTACATGCTCGAAGCCAAACCCGAGCATCTCATCGGCGATCGGGCCTATGACAGCGATGGGCTTGATGACGCCTTGAAGCAGGACGGCGTGAACCTGATTGCGCCTCATCGCTCTACACGTCAACTCAACACCCAAGATGGCCGCCATCTCCGCCGGTATGAACGGCGCTGGCTCGTCGAACGCTTTTTTGCCTGGCTGCAATGGAAGCGGCGGCTCCTCATTCGCTGGGAGTATGACGCCACCAACTTCCTCGGGTTTGTGCCGCTCGCCTGCATCACCCTGCTCCTCAAACAATTTTGAGATAGGTTCGAGTGCTGGAACGCGACACGAATCTCCCCCATCGAGTTGTTCCATCACTGCGTCCTTGGTCATGAGTCGCAAGGCACCGACCTTATCGCCTCGTGATTTTTGTGTCTGCATGTCTCGGCAGTCCAATCACGATCGTCTCTGGATGCCGACCCGTGATCTGCACGGGAGCCTCAACCTTTTCCCATTCGTTAGGGTGGGTGTCTTCATCGGCAGCAGGGCTGCCTGCCGCGGCGATTCGGGCCATGGCCCGCTGGGAGAGCAGCGAAACGTACAGGTCGGATCGGTCATGCCGACGGACGTGCTTTTTTCGACTTTCTCAAACGCCCACGGGACTTCTTAAACTTGATACGGCGGGGTAGTAGTACAGCAGATGACGGGCCGGAACGAACTAGGGAAAATCCTAGGATGCTTACAGGACGATTATGTTTAGCGCCGCTAAGGTTCGCAGACGCACGGCCACGCCGACGATGGCGAGTCCCGTGAACATCGCCCCGGCATAGAAGGTAGCTAATGCGCCGGATCGATCCCACAGAAGTCCTGCGAGCACACTCGCGACGAGCATGGCGAGCCCGCTTGCGAGGTTAACCAGGCCGTAGGCCGTTCTCCGCAAATCCGGTGGGGCGCTGTCGGCGGCCATCACCCTAAACCACCTCGAAGGCGGTTGAACCCACAGCCTCTTGCTCACACTGTTCGAGGAAATGGGTCAAGTGCGCTCGGTCTAAGTCATCCATGTGCATGAATTCCCACCCGGGCGCGGGAGGACAGGGGTGCGCTTGCCCGCCTCGTCATACTTGTATACTTCCTGACAAACAGCCATGTAGTCATTCCTGAATGACACCGGCTCGCACCAATTTAGGGTCAGCAACTGCTATGAAAACCGAGGTGCGAGGCGAAGCCTCGTGGCTGCCTCAGGCTCCAGCTGGAGTCAGATGGACGGCAGAGCCGAGGTGCGTGAGACGACGCACCAGTTGCTTGGCGAGCCGGGCGTTGTTCAACTGGTCGAGAGAGGTCTCCCCGAGATCCCGATAGGGCTGGCCGGTGGACAGCCAATGAGAGGCGACCAGCAGAATCTTGTGGGCGATGGCCATGGCGGCGCGTTGCGGGCCACG
>CAZOHW010000328.1:0-5512 GCA_964579525.1 uncultured Nitrospira sp.
CTGAGACGTACAACTGGCCGTTCGTTGAAGCTGCCACGTCGGTCAGTGATACCGGTGATTGTGACAACGACGAGAACGACACGGTGGTGAGCAGTTTTCCGGTCGTCTTATCGAACCCCTTCAGGTGATCCAGATCGACGACATAGAGGATCAGTCCAACCACGGCCATTCCCTTCGGCGCATGGAGCAGAACATCCGCTACTCCGCCTTGGATAAACTTGAGATGGATGATCTTTCCGTCGGCATCCAATTTTGTGATAAAGCCGTTATTATCGCGGGTGTCGGGTTCTCCGTTGATATTCGAAATAAAGTACTCTTTCCCGGATGGATCACTGACGAAGCTGTACGGTGATTCCAAACCCATGATTTGTGCGGCTTCGCCGGTTGAGGCGAAACCAAGCGCGAACATGGAGCCCAACGCGAGGGAGTAGATGGATGGTACAGGCAAGAGGGGGATCGTCCAATTATAGGCTGGGGGTTATCGTAGCGAAGGGAGGAAGAAGCTGTCAAGAAATGGCAATGAAGGGTAAAGAGCCAGGGGTAAGGGGGTGTGAAGAATTTGGTTTTGGCCTGACCAGCATACAGCGTTGACTGCATAAAATTGCCCTGCTAAGGTGCGACAATTTCAGGCTGTACACATGTGAACAGGGAGGGAGATCGTGGCTGCGCGATTGATTGATGGGAAAGCATTGGCTCAACAAGTTCGAGAACGGTTGGCGCAAGAGTCGGCTGCCTTATTCGCTCAGAAGGGGATCAAGCCTGGTCTCGCGACGATTCTCGTCGGTGACGATCCCGCATCGCATGTCTATGTGAAGAACAAGCAGAAGGCCTGCGAACTGGCAGGTATCCATGTCGACGATCATAAATTGCCGGCGAGCACGACGCAGGCTGAGCTGCTGGCGTTAATCGAAAAAAAGAATGCGGATCCCAAAATTCACGGTATCTTGGTTCAGCTCCCTCTGCCCAAACAGATTGACAGTAAAGTCATTCTTGAGGCTGTCTCTCCATTGAAGGATGCGGATGGGTTTCATCCGTATAACTTCGGCAGGTTGGTGGAGGGACATCCCGTGTTCGAAGCCTGTACCCCAAAAGGGGTGATCAAGATGATTGAGTCTGCCGGTGTGACAATCGAAGGGAAACGGGCGGTCGTGGTGGGACGCAGTAATATCGTTGGGAAGCCATTGGCTTTGATGCTGCTGCAACGGAATGCCACGGTCACAATTTGCCATTCGAAAACCCAGGATCTCCCCGCGGTCTGCCGTGAAGCGGACCTGTTGCTGGTTGCAATTGGGAAGGCCAAATTTGTCACGGCCGACATGGTGCGCGAAGGGGCGGTCGTCATCGATGTGGGGACGAACAAGACGCCGGAAGGCAAATTGTGCGGCGATGTCGATTTTGAGCCGGTAAGTCACAAGGCCGGCTGGATTAGTCCGGTGCCTGGAGGGGTCGGTCCGATGACGATCGCGATGTTGCTGGAGAACACGGTCGAATCCGCCAAGCGAACGGCGGGAGTGAAATAAGAGGCGGTCCATGAGCCGAGAGCCACAGCGTCTCGCAGAGGTCCTTGAACGAGGCGCATTTGCGGTGACCATTGAGTACAACCCTCCCAAGGGGACGAATATCTCCTCTGTCTTAGACAACGCCAAGCAGCTCGTGGGGCGAGTCCATGGCGTCAACGTCACCGACAATACCGCAGCAGTCGTTCGTGCCGGATCGTTGCCGGTCTGTCGCTTGCTGTATGAGCTTGGGCACGATCCGGTGATGCAACTGACCTGTCGTGATCGCAACCGAATCGCGATGCAGTCGGATCTGATGGGCGCCCACATGCTGGGGATCCGGAATATTTTGTGTCTTACGGGGGATTATCCGACGGTCGGCGATCACAAAGAGGCCAAGCCGGTCTATGACCTGGATTCAGTCCAGGTCATGCAACTGGTACAAGGGCTCAACAATGGCCGTGACATGGCCGGCAATAAACTGGATGGGGCGACCGCATTTTCAATCGGTGCCGCCGTGACGCCGGAGGCGGATCCAGTTGGGCCTATGCTGGCGAAGTTCGAAGTCAAGGTGAAGGCGGGCGCGCGATTTTTCCAAACCCAGGCCATCTACCATCCGGAGCAGTTCACAAATTTTATGAAGGCCGTCCGTCCCTTTAAGGTGAAAGTCCTGGCCGGGATCCTCATCTTGCGAAATCATAAGATGGCGGAGTTTATGAACGCCAATATCCCAGGTATCTCAGTTCCCAGCGATATGATCGCGGAACTCAAGGCTGCCGGCGATAAGGCCGAAGACGTGGGTGTCGAGATCGCCGTGAGAACCATCAAGACTGTGCGGCCTCACTGTGACGGCGTCCATATCATGGCGATCAAAGCGACCCATCGGTTGGGTGAGATCATCACCAAAGCCGAGTTAGGCTGATGACGATCCCTGAATTCCAACAGGCCAAACGAGACAAGAAGAAGCTGGCCGTCGTCACGGCCTACGATGCATTGTTCACACGCATTGTAGAACAAGCGGGCATCGAGACGATTTTGGTGGGCGATTCGCTGGGTATCGTCGTACAGGGCAAGCCCAATACGTTGGCTGTCACGATGGAAGAGATGCTGTATCACACGAAGCTGGTTGTGTCGTCAGCACAGCGCGCCTTGGTGATTGCCGATATGCCGTTCATGTCCTACCAGGCCAGTACTGAAGATGCCCTGCGCAATGCGGGCCGTTTTCTGCAAGCGGGAGCGAGGGCCGTGAAGTTGGAAGGCGGGGCCGCCATGGCGGATCGCGTCAGAGCTATGATCAGCATCGGCATCCCCGTCATGGGGCACCTCGGCATGACGCCGCAATCGGTGCATGTGCTAGGCGGCTACAAAGTGCAGGGGAAAGTCAAAGATCGAGCCGCTGCGCTGCTCGACGATGCGAAAACGCTCGAAGCAGCCGGCGCCTTCGCACTTGTGTTAGAGGCGATGCCGGTCAGCGTCGCCAAAGACATCACGGAAGCGATCGCCATTCCCACCATCGGGATCGGCGCGGGACCCCACTGTGACGGTCAAGTGCTCGTGCTTTACGATCTGCTTGGACTCTTCGATGACTTCGTTCCCAAATTCGTCAAACCCTATGCTCATCTGAAGGCGAATGCGCTCCAAGCGGTCCGTCGATACAAGGAAGAAGTCGAGCAGGGGACATTTCCCAGCGACTCCGAGAGCTACCATTAGGTTTTTATTTCACTGCCGAATATTTTCTTGTCCTCCTGTAAGCTGATAAGCGGCAAGCATGGAATATGTCAGCAAGATGCCCGTGTAATGTGTGCAAGATGAGTCTGACATCAATGCCCATGTATGGAGAGGCAACGCGCTGCAATCGAGTATTCCAGCGGGGACGAGCTTTCACAGAAGTGTTCCCCGTCTCATGAATCGGAACTGTTCACCTGAAAGATTTTCCGATCTTCCAGTCGCACCGCCGTCAGTTGTCGTCCCCACACGCAGCCGCTGTCGATGGCGAAGAGCTGCGCCTCGCAATGGAGCCCCAGTGCGGCCCAATGTCCACAGATAATCGTGGCATCATGGTGACGTCGACCTGAAATTGTGAACCAGGGGAAATAACCGGCAGGGACTCGTTCAGGCGGACCGCTGAACGATGATTCCATCTGACCATTCGGTGAACAGGCTCGGAGTCTGGTCAACACTTTGATGATAGTCGCGAGCCGAGTGGGGCCGGTCAGGTTTGCAGACCATTGGAGCTGTTTGCTGGGATACAAGGCACGAAGGATGTCTCGATAGGATGGCCCCTGCAAACCAGCTTCGACTTCGCGGGCCAGTTGCTCCGCTTCATCGATTGACCATTGTGGAAGCAAGCCGGCATGGACCAGAGCAAAAGGGCCTTCCCGATAGAAGAGCCGCTGGCGTCGCAGCCAGCCTAATAACTCGTTACGGTCAGGTGCGTCAAGGACGAGTTGCAGGGTGTCCTCAGGTCGAAGCGTGGTAATTCCCTCGGCCACAGACAACAGGAAGAGGTCATGGTTGCCTAAGACAACGACGGCCCGATCACCAAGGTTCTTGATGTAACGCAGAACGCTCAGCGAATTCGGACCCCGATTCACCAGATCGCCGACAAACCAGAGGCGGTCAGATTCGGAATGAAAGTGAATATGTTGGAGCAGACGTTGCAAGGCCTCGTGACATCCCTGCACATCGCCGATTACGTAGGTCGCCATGGTGGTTGGTGAGAGTACCCTGGTCCTCGATAGTGTGCAACAGTTGTATCGCCGCTTCCGGCGCAGCGGGCTCTTTCGCCGGTCCATCACGCTATGCGGCTTGCGGGCGAATCGTGTCTTCAAAAATTCGACGGGACAACTCGACGCTTTCTTCGAGCGGCTCCACGAGGTTGGCCGCGGCATCCAACTGCTGTTTGTCCGCGAGCCGCTCGATGTGTCCTGCATGAATGCTGGCGGCCAAGGCTCCTACCTGTGCGCTAGCGGATTTCAACTGGTGTGCTGCTGTACTGAGTGCTGCAGCGTCTCCGGTTTGAATCGCGGTACGAATGTCACCAAGCAGCCGCCGGGAATCCGAGAGATAGAGCGAGAGAGTTTTCTGCACGACGTGTGTACGGCCAGACTGTTCCAACGCCAAGAGGTTGTTCCATGCAGACTCGTCGATCACCGGAATGCCCAATGGCGTCGTCTGGGCCATCATGTCAACAGATCTCTCAGGACTGGAGAACGCGTCGGGTAGCTTCGTTGCCATCCACCGTCGGAGGGTGGCTTGCAAGCCGTCCTGTGTGAACGGTTTGGAAAGATAGTCGTCCATCCCGGCAGCCAGACACCGCTCCCGATCACCTTCCATGGCATTCGCGGTTAAGGCAATGATGGGCATTCGTGGCAGCTGACGCTCTTGCTCATGGGCACGAATGGTCGCGGTCGTGGCGTAACCGTCCAGGACCGGCATCTGGCAGTCCATCAACACGAGATCGTAGTGCTGTTTCGAGACGGCTTCAACAGCCTGATGTCCGTTCTCAACCAGGTCGACGCGGCAACCGAAGAGTTCCAGCATCCCCAGCGCCACTTCACGGTTGACCGGGTTGTCTTCGGCGAGGAGGATTCGACCCGTGAACGTTGACCGCCCGGATTTCAGGGGGACAGTGGATGAAACTGTCTCAGTTACACGGTACCGCTGCCGAACTAAACACTCTCGAAGCAGGGACTGTCGAACCGGCTTCCGGAGCCACGCGAAAAAGTTTGTTGAACTTGTCCTTTCTCCGGATGATTCGTGATCGACCGAACTAAGGGCAAGGAGGGGAATGTTCCGGAGCTCGGGGTCTGCTTTCATAGCAGAAGACAGCATGATACCGTCGATGTCCGGCATATGGATGTCCAGAATCGCCATGTCGACAGGCTTACCTACGGTCATGGTCTGTTTCAATTGTTCCAAGGCGGCTGTTGCACTGGCGGCGCTGATGGTTTCGGCCTCCCAACTAGTGGCCTGTAACAATTGATTGCGTACCGATCCGTCGAGACGGGTCACAG
>CAZOHW010000329.1:0-5512 GCA_964579525.1 uncultured Nitrospira sp.
AGGTACACCGGAGCGTTTATGCCCTGCATCGGGAAGATCACTGCACTGAAGGCCGATAGTACACGTCCAGCCACGGTGCTATATCGACATCAGATTTGTTCCACCAGCGACGGAGACTGCTGAAAGATTGCCAATACCATTTGAGGACTCGTTCTTCCCACAGCGCATATGGCGTCGCATCACCATCCGCGAGAGGGATGAGTTGATCGGGAAACACCGCGACTCGCGCGAAATCGTGTCGAGCAAGCAGGGTGTCGAGGGTGGACAGTGTATAACCATAGACATAGGGAAACCCCAAAAGATTGTTCCATGCCATTGCAGCGGCAATCCCGCGATTCATTGGCCAAGCGGCGTGTCGAAGCGCATGTAGCGCGCGTCGGAATCCGAGGCCATTTGGGATGCGCAGTACGAGCACACCCCTCTGTCTCAGAATCCGCCGTGCCTCCGAAAGCGTTGGGTTGGGGTTCGGCAATTGATCGAAGGTATTCCATATGGTGACGGCATCGGCAGATCCAAGATCGAGAGAGGCATCCACCAGTGCTCCCCGAAATACTGGCAATCCTCGCTTAGCACAAAATGCCGTGACTTCTTTACCGGGATCGATGCCGAGCATGTTCCATCGCCGTTGCCGTCCCGCTGCAAGGAACCCACCCACAAAACTTCCGACTTCAACGATGAGGGGCGCCGCGCGATGAATCCATGTCGACAATGTGCGGCATTTATCCTCGGCCCATCGGCGTTGGTTTTCATGCTCTCGCGTTAAATGTTCCTCTCCATAGTGATCATCCGCATAGACCGTTGTTGCTGAGTCGGCTGTAGGACGCATCTTGCGCCAGACCAATCCACAATTTGCGCACGCGACAATATCTGTACTGTTGTTCTGCGTAAAATCCGTGC
The DNA here is from genome assembly GCA_964579525.1 of uncultured Nitrospira sp. Classification (GTDB taxonomy): domain Bacteria; phylum Nitrospirota; class Nitrospiria; order Nitrospirales; family Nitrospiraceae; genus Nitrospira_D. The sequence continues at coordinate 898 of CAZOHW010000329.1, forward strand.
GATCGGCTCTCCCTGAGGTGCCGTCATGACGCCGTTTTCGATGAAACGTTTCGAGATAGCGCCGTTGCTGTTGGATTTCTGTGACAGAGCACACCAACTCTTCTGTAGTGCCACCGCATACTGAACACCCTGAACTGATCATCAAAGCTCCCACCATCGTGCACGTATCCTAACGGGCGCTCATTCTCCATTTGTCATACGAAAAGGTGTGGGAGGAAGACACTAGGCGCTTCCCCGGTTTTATGTTCCTAGGGACCTCCTAGTGGAGGATGAGAAACCAGCGTAAGGAGGATATCGACCTATTCGGTTCTGGATTGAGACAGCACGTGATTACGATGGCGTTGCCAAAAACCGTACTGGTGAAAGGTACCATCTTAGAGGATGCAAGCGTGTCCTAGCCGCAGATTCATGAACGCTTGTGCTGCAACCGCCGATACGCCGCTGCGACAAGCCTGGTTCAGGAGACAGCAATCTATTACGCAACCGGCGGTCGTCGTCCCATACTAAAGCTAATGACTGCAACGACCAAGAATAGTATGAACAACACATAGGCGATGTAACTCGCGGTGCCGGCCACTCCGGATAGTCCGAGAAACCCTGCGATCAATGCAATGATGAGGAAGGTAACAGCCCAACTCAGCATGACAGCCTCCATTTAAGATGCGATGGTTCATCTCCGGTTCTCCTTACTCATGTCAAAGGGGTATCTACGTTACTGGTGGTCTTCGTCCCATGACCAGCCCAACGATGGCAACGATAAGGAAAACGACGAAAAGAATGTAGGCAATGTTGGTCGCCGTACCGGCAACTCCGGAGAGGCCGAGAACCCCAGCAATGATTGCGATGACAAGAAATGTCATAGCCCAACTCAACATGGTAAACCTCCCACTTATTTATGGATGGCTCGTATCTCTGCTCGAATCGGCATCTTGAGTGAGTTCAGATCCTGACAGAGCGTTCCGACGAATATTATCGAGGCGTACCTCCAACTGCTTGGCTTCCTGCTCTCGCTGCGTCATCCACATGAGCTTGGCCATCAGTTCCAAACTTGTGACCGTTTCCGGATGCTGTTCTCCCAACGTCCGTTCAAAGATAGCAATGGACCTCTCGGCGAAACGTTCAGCTTCTTGAGAGTCGCCTTGCAGCGCATAGACCGTGGCCACTGTCCGACAGGTGGAAGCGATACGAGGGTGATTGGCTCCAAACAGGCGAAGACTGATTTCCAAGCTTTCGCGTGCGACCCTATGAGCCTCGGCAAATTTCTTTTGCGTGGCATACATGACGCTAAGATTCTGAAGCGTCACGACGACGGAAGGGTGTTGTCGTCCGAATGCCTGTTCATTAATAGCCACGGCGCGCTGAAAGAGTGGTTCCGCTTCAATGTATCGATTTTGCATGCCATACAGGACGCCCAAATCATTCAAAGTGTCGGCAAGACGAGGATCTTCGGCATTCTCGGTATGTTTCGCCGCAGCGAGGAATAACCGTTCCGCATCCGCAATCCGCCGTTCGTGGAGGGCTTGGTGCCCCGCCAACTGGTAGGTTTCCCACAGTGTCGCCTGACTCCAGCTCGGTACGGCATACGACAACAGGAGCAGCATGAAAGGGATGGTGAATATCTTCGCGGGTATCATGGCGTCACTCTATCGACCTATCCTGAGGCGTGATACTGGGAAAATCCCTTGAGGGAGAGTGCGGTCAGAAATAAAAATGCAGACCGGCACCGAACCATTGCGCATGGTGAGCATAGAACTGACCATCGGGAGCGGGCCCTGCAAAATATTCTGCCAAAAGTTGCAATTTTCGATTGCCGATACTTGCGTTTTCAAACAACAGACCAGCCATCATCGAGTGGGCGATCGCCCAATTTGAACGTTCATTGATCTGAATATCGGAGTAAGCGATGGGTCGGATCGAGCCATTAAATAATGCAACAGGACTAGTCAGCTCGACACCCCATTGCGTCGTGATAGGTCCCACATTCGTTGGGTCACGGTGAACGAAATACCCGGCGCCGCCGTAGGTACGGAGCCAACTGAACCATTCATAGGATAGCTTCATATCGAGTTCTTCATAACTGAGATTGACGCGTCGGATCTGTGGGTGACTCAGGAGAAATTCATCGCCGAGGTGAGAGCTTTGATGGTGTAGGCGCATGAGGCCTGAAAAGTTTCCGGAGCGGTAGGCCGTGAGTATTCCCACATTGTAATCGGCGTTTACCAGGTCAAGCGATGCGGCGCTCAGATCGAACACACTGAACACACCGGCCTGGAGAACGAATTCCCACTGACCATTGAATGGAGCACGGTTACGGTAGAGCGCGAATGTTTCGCCGAAATTGCCGGCGAAGGCCGATGTGAGATTGTTCGTGCGGTACTCTCGATAGGCGGTTGAAAAGTGGGGCCATCGAAGATCGGCATGCAGAGGAGCAAAGAGCAGCCCGCGGGGCAGAAAACTGGATTCTCTCTTAGGGATGTCAACCAGGACGCCTTGATCTGAGGACGAGGAGGTCGCGATTTCTTCGCCTTCGATGATCACGACTTCTTGTACGCCTGCAATACTCGAGAGTGCGCGCCTGACCTTGTCGTGGTTGATCCCGCTAAGCGATTGCGCGCGAATCGTGACGACGCCATTGTGTACCTGCAGCGTGGAGTCGACGACCTTGAACTCGTGCTGCAAGATCGCCGCGGCAAAGCCAGAAATATATTCGTCAGTAACGGGTTGCGACCAGGCCGGATTCTCCACGAGCAGAGATACCACCACAATCAACGCGAGAGTCATTGGCCAAAATGACATACGACTCCGTGGCTTAAGATGAGAATGTGTAGGAGTTGTTTGGCTACTGCTGACCGACAAACGATCTTATGCATGCAACCCATTAGTGCTTGGTTTCTATGAATGACGACATGATTCCGAGCCATTCCAACGAAATGCATTGATAACTCGTCGTTTCTTTCGATTCGGAACATCACTTGTAGGCTCGTAACGCAGGACAAGCGGCGTGTCGACTAGCTTGTTCCCCAGGGGGCAGGCATTGCACCAACCCAGCTCCGGCGCGCCAAGACGCGCCATTCCACAAGCAAGGCCGCAGTGAGCGAAGAGGCGAATCGTACTCTGTTTTTTACCCGCTCACCCATCGCCTGTGTGAACAGGCATGTACCAGGCCGTAGGGTGAGCCTCTGAGCCACATTGCTGACTCCGCGAGGTGTGCGAGGCGAGAACGCCGCAGGCGGTCTTTTCCCGCATCCTGCTAGGATTCCTTTTTTCGAAGGCAATACTTCAGCCACTGCGGTCAATGTCTAACAGGGGATGCAACCATTTTCCCTATTCGATAATCGCCGTTGTGGCAGGTTAAGGGTTCATTAAAGAACCTAAAGTTTTCGAGTGTTTATCCGACAAACCCTAGAGAATCATGTTTTTCAGTGCGCTTTGCGCGTCAAAGCCGGACAGGAGTTTTATCGCGTTCAACTTTTTGCAGAATGCCTCTGTATGGATTGTTGATAGAAAGGAACAGAAGGCGCAACGTGCCGCCGATAAGACCCGGTCAGAACGAATAACGGCACATCATAACCGGATAACCGGTCGGAAGATCAGCCAGTACATTCACGCGAGCCACAAAGGAGGCCATGATGAAACGAGTGCTGCTCGTGGAAGATAACTTCGGCGATGCTAGATTGGCTCAGGAAATGCTCCGCGAATCGCCGGATTTCAAAGTTGAGGTGACCTGTGTCGATCGTCTCCAACAGGCCATCGAAGTACTGTCAAACCAAGCTTTCGACGCAGTGCTGCTCGATCTCTCGTTGCCGGATAGCAAAAAGCTCGATGGGCTTCAACGATTGCAACCTCTGACGAAGGATACGCCAATTATTGTCTTAACCGGTTTGATCGATAAGGCACAGGGGCTTGAGGCTCTGAAGCATGGTGCGCAAGACTATCTCTTGAAGGGAACCATGAACTCGGATGCCTTGATACGAGTGATTCAGTACTCCATTGAACGAAAGGCGGCCGATACACGCTACCGATCGCTGGTAGCAAACATCCCCGGGGTGGTGTATCGCTGTCAAAGCGATAGGCGTGGGGTTCTGCTATTTGCGAGCGCTGCGTTCGAGAAATTGACCGGATATTCCGTAGAGGGATTCATGGCGAATGCCTCGGGGGGCTATTGGGATTTAGTACATCCGGACGATAGGGAACGAACGATGTGCATGGTGCTGGGAGCAGTGACCCGCAAACAAAGCTATTCAATCGAGTACAGGATCCGCCGAAAAGATGGCGAAGTTCGTTGGCTTTTTGATCGTGGACAGGGAGTTGGACCTGCAAACGGAGCATTACCGAATCGAGATGGCGTGTTGATCGACATCACGGAACAGCATGCCATGGAAGAGAAATTCAATAAGGCTGATCAGCAATTGAGGCAAGCGGAACAATTCGCCGCAATGGGGAATTTCGCCTGCGGAGTCGCGCATGACTTCAACAATCTCATTACCGCCATCAATGGATTTGCCGATCTTGTGATACAGGATCTGCCGATTGACACACGCATACACAATCACATGCAGCAAATTCAAAAGGCTGGGCAGCGGGCCATAGCAATTACGCATCACTTGCTTGCCCT
>CAZOHW010000330.1:0-5510 GCA_964579525.1 uncultured Nitrospira sp.
CTGTTGTGTATGCTGCTGTTTGGGATGGAAATTCATCGTATCTCGCTGGGAGCGTTGATTCTTGCCCTTGGTCTCCTGGTAGACGACGCGATGATCGCCATCGAGATGATGGCACGCAAACTGGAAGAGGGTTGGGATCGGATGCGCGCCGCGACCTATGCCTATCGCGCCACGGCGTTTCCCATGCTCACTGGAACCTTGATCACCATTGCGGGCTTCCTGCCGGTCGGTCTGGCGAAGTCCGCAGCCGGTGAATACACGGTGGCGATTTTCCAGGTGGTGGGTATTTCCCTGTTGCTCTCGTGGATCGGCGCGGTAGTCTTCACGCCCTACTTGGGCTTTCTACTGCTCAAAATCCGGGCGAACGGCGCTGCGCTCGGCCACGACTTGTTCGATACACCGTTCTACAACCATCTGCGCCGTTGGGTGGATGCGTGTGTTGAACATCGCAAGACAGTCATCATCGGGACGGTGGCGCTATTCGGCGTCGGTGTCGCGACGCTGGCCCAAGTTCCTGAACAGTTTTTCCCGTTGTCCAATCGACCCGAAGTCATCATCGACCTTTGGTTGCCCGAGGGCAGTTCCTTCACGCAAACCGAAGCTGCCGCCAAACGTATGGAAGCGTTTCTCGCGAAGGACGAGGACGTGGTGAATTATGCGGCCTATGTCGGTGGCGGTAGCCCACGGTTTTTTCTGCTCATCGTGCAGCAATTGGCGAACACCAATTTGGTCGAATTTGTGGCGATGACGAGGGACAACGGAGCCCGCGAACGGGTGATGCAACGCATCAGAGACATTTTCGCCACGGATTTCCCCGAAGTGCGTGGACGTGTCATGCGCCTCAATGTCGGGCCGCCCATGGATTATCCGGTGGTGTTCAGAGTGTTGGGCGAAGATCCCGCGCTGCTTCGACACATCGCCGACCGGGTGGCCGAGGTCGTACGCGCCAACCCCCATACGGTGGATGTCAACGACGACTGGCATGAGCGCATGCCTTCGTTCCGTCTCCTGCTCGATCAGGAGAAGGCGCGCGCACTCGGCGTCTCAACGTCAAGCCTATCGCAAGCGTTGCAAGCGCACTATTCGGGCATCGCCGTCGGGCAGTTCCGCGAGAACGACAAGCTCATCGATATCGTGTGGCGAGCGCAAAAGAGTCTGCGCGTCACGGCCGACGGATTACCCGACGTCACGGTTCGAACGGCCAACGGTCGATCAGTACCGCTGGCCCAATTCGTCAAGTTCGAAACCATGTTCGAGGACGGCGTGCGCTGGCGCCGCAACCGCTTTCCGACTATCTCGGTCCGAGCCGACGTGGCCGATGGTATGTTGGCACCCGACGTAGCGGCGCAAATCATCCCGAAACTGAAATCTATTGAGGAACAACTACCGGCTGGTTATTTCATCGAAACCGGTGCGGCCAAGGAGGACGCCTGGATTGCCCAGAAGTCGATCCTGATTTGGATACCCCTAGTGGTGATCGCGACGCTCGTTCTGCTGATGGTGCAGTTGCAGAATCTGTCCCGGACCTTTCTGGTGTTCGTCACGGCGCCCTTGGGGGTGATCGGCGCGGCATTTGCCCTGCTGCTATTCCGGGCACCCTTCGGCTTCGTAGCTCTGCTCGGCATCATCGCGCTGGCCGGCATGATCATGCGCAACTCGGTGATCCTCGTAGATCAGATCGAACAGGACGAAAAGGCCGGACGCGACACCTGGTCCGCCATCGTCGAATCGACGGTGCGGCGTTTCCGGCCCATCCTGTTGACCGCGGCGGCGGCCATCCTGGCCATGATCCCATTGTCGCGCAACGACTTCTTCGGGCCCCAGGCGATCGCCATCATGGGCGGGCTGACGGTAGCCACCGTGCTGACGATCTTCTTTGTTCCGGCACTCTATGCTGCATGGTTCAAGGTCGAACGGACGTCTCAGGCGAAGCGTCCAGAGACTGCTCTTCCGTTTTATCCAACGCATAACGGTACGCCAGAGGAACAGTCGCTTGTTGTTCCGGGAGGTGTCGCATGAAAGCCTGGTATTCAATAATAGTTTTGGCTCTGGCGTTGATGGGCGGCTGCACACCGACGCGAGTCAGCGACCGCGTGCCGCTCGTCGCTCCGGAGCGCTGGCATAACGCTCCAGATGCTCGACCGGTCTCAGCGCCCAAAGATCTCAGCGAATGGTGGAAGGGGTTCGGCGATCCCGTGCTGAATGACTTGATCGGGCAAGCACTGATCGCCAACCACGATCTCAGGGTCGCCAAGACGCGCGTGCGTGAAGCCAAGGCCATGACCATCGTCGCCGAATCGACGCTTTACCCCAGCATTGATCTGTTCTCGTTCGGCGGTCGGGAAAAGAGAATAGACAGGATCGTCGGAGTGCCGGGTCAACAGGGCATCGAGCTGATCACGCCTACTGCTGATGTTATTACCGGTGGACTGGCGGCCCGATGGGAAATCGACGTGTTCGGCAGCCGACATCTTGAAGCGGAGGCTGCCATCGCGCAATCAACGGGAACCGAAGAAGCTCACCGCGCGGTGCAAGTGGGATTATTGGCCCAGGTAGCGACGAATTATCTGGAACTGCGTGGGATACAGCAACGCACCGACATCCTGTTGGACAACATTGCGGTTCAGCGTGAACGGTTGAGAGTTCTGCAAGCATTCTATAAAGCCGGCTTGGCCACTGACATGGATGTGGCCCGTCAAGAGACTCTGCTGCACAATACGATGGGGACGCTGCCGGTCCTGACCAGCACGGCGAAAACCTTGATCCATCGACTCAGCGTACTGCTGGGACAAACCCCAGCAAACTTGGAAGAGCGGTTGGCTCATTCCATGCCACTGTCTGTCACCCTGCCGAGCATCCCCAAGCTTCTCCCGTCGAGTATGTTGGAGCAGAGACCGGATCTGCGGCTTGCACAGACCCAGGTCAGTGCGGCCGCAGCCCAACTTGGCGCGGCACGAGCAGATTTATTTCCGAAATTCGTACTATCAGCGAGCGGCGGATTCGGCGCACTGGCGGTCGGCGGATTTCCGGGTCTGGCAGAAGGTGTATATGCGCTCGGTGCTGGTCTCACGGCGCCGATATTCAATGCTGGTCGCATTAAAGCCCATATCACTGCGGCAGATGCGCGGCTCGATCATGTTGCGGCTAACTACGAGAAGACCTTTCTGCTCGCTTTGGAGGACACGGAAAACGCCTACGTCGCGCATACGACGGCTCTCGAACGCCGCGATCAATTGGTCCGGGCCGAGACGGCGGCGGAGCGATCCCACGCACACGCTCAAGCATTTTACCAACGCGGTGCTGCGGACTTCCTGTCGGTACTTGACACTCAGCGGACGAGGCTTTCAACCAGCGACGAGCGCACCCAGGCCGAGACCGCGGTGCGCATTTCTCTGGTCTCGATCTACAGAGCTTTTGGTGGCGGTTGGTCAGGCGAACTTCAATGAATCACGTCAATAAGGATGTTGGCGGTAGAGACAAGTTTCTACTCCCCCTCCAGCAAACAATGAGAACTTCAATAGGTGACCGCTGCGGTGCAAAACTTGATCGTGTCCCGGCGACAGGACGAACGATGTGATGTTTGCTCTCATTGGGCCCGAGATCTGGAGAAGGGAACAGAAAAAAAGAGCAAAAACGGTGGATTATTAATGTTATTCTTCAACTGTTGACGTGGTTTGAAGGAAAGTTCCCAGAAATATCTCAGTAGTGACGGTGATGTGGCTCTGATTGCAGCTGTGACAACTGCCGGGAGGGGTGCTCTATGCGGGACGATTGGAAGTCATTTGAGGAATGTCTAGAATCATCTCACATCCTGTTTCTTACATGCATGGAGGAGCGAGCAGCGATGACTTGAAACCTGTGGATCATATCTTGTTGTAAGAATGTGGTGGCTGCACTGGGTTTATCATGAAGATGGCGCTTAGCTAGACCAGAATGAAACTCAATACTAATATGAAAGTCACACGCGTTTCCAATGAGGTCTGGGAGATTGCGCCGACCGAAAAGGAAGGGATGTTAGTCCCGGCCAGGATCTATGCGACGCCGACGATTCTTCAATCGATGGATGTCGGGGTGTTCGAGCAGGTGACGAATGTTGCCTGTCTTCCGGGTATCAGGCGATACGCCTTGTGCATGCCGGATGGACATTGGGGGTATGGTTTTCCGATCGGAGGGGTCGCAGCCTTCGATGTTCGATGTGGCATCATTTCACCAGGGGGAGTCGGGTATGACGTCAATTGTGGGATGCGGCTCATCAGAACGGACCTGACTCGAGAGGATGTCCAACCGAGACTCGAACAGCTCATGACGGAGTTGTTCCGGAGAGTGCCGGCAGGCGTCGGGGCAGGCGGGTTCGTCCGATTAGACCATGACTCGTTCGATGAGGTGATCACCAAGGGAGCACGCTGATGCATTGAGCGAGGAATGGGGTGGCATCGCGATCTGGACGCGATTGAAGAGCGAGGCTGTCTAGCCGCTGCTGATCCATCAAAAATTAGCGACCGGGCGAGAAATCGGGGAATCAATCAGCTGGGAACTCCGGGCTCGGGAAACCACTACTTAGAGGTGCAAGTGGTCTCCAATGACCGAGTCTTTGATAAGGAGACTGCCGCCGCCTGGGGGATCACCGGTCACGATCAGATCGTCGTCATGGTTCATTGCGGATCGCGCGGGTTCGGTCATCAGGTCGCCAGCGATTATCTGAAAGTTTTCGAACGAGCGATGCGGCGATATGGGTTTTCGGTAAAAGATCAACAGCTGGCCTGTGCTCCGTTTACCTCAGCCGAAGGGCAGGAGTATTTTGCTGCGATGAATTGTGCCGCCAACATGGCGTTTGCCAATCGTCAAGTGATGACCCATCAGATTCGTGAAGCCTTTGCCGCGGTGTTTGGCCGTTCATCGGAGGAATTGGACATGGAGTTGGTGTACGACGTTGCGCACAATATTGCCAAGGTTGAGCAGTATCCAGAAGGAGAGCTGGTCGTACATCGGAAAGGCTCGACCAGAGCGTTGGGGCCGGGCAGCGCATATCTTCCAGAGCGATATCGGGCGACTGGTCAACCGGTCATTTGTGGTGGGTCAATGGAAACCGGATCGTATCTGTTGGCGGGAACAATCGGAGCGATGCGTGATACGTTTGCCTCAACGATGCATGGCGCTGGTCGCACCATGTCGCGAGCCCAGGCAAAAAAGGCGATTCGTGGAGAGCAGGTACAGAGTCAGATGAAACGACAGGGCATCCTCGTCAAGGCGGTTTCGATGTCTGGCCTGGCGGAAGAAGCCGGATTTGCCTACAAGAATATTTCCGAGGTGGTTGAATCGGTCGATCGCGCGGGGATTACCAGAGCCGTCGCCGAGTTGCGTCCGATCGGGAATATCAAAGGGTAGTGATTCCAGCAAGGAGAATAAAGAACGAGTCCGCGCAATTCCTACGCAGGAGCGTGGTGGTCTTCTTGGAGTGGACATGACTGGAGGCCTGGAGAGTTGTTCAGCGATCTCAGATAGGGATGTAC
>CAZOHW010000331.1:0-5463 GCA_964579525.1 uncultured Nitrospira sp.
CAGGAGAGATACTGCACGCATGCGACGACTATAGCATGATGCAGCGCCTCGATTAAGCCGTATCATCTGGGTCTTCCCCCACTGTTCCACATCGGTTATGATGTGGAACCCGTAGAGCCTAATGGGGGATGGGGCCTAGTTGTTTCTGCTGTTTCAATTTTCCGAGGTGATTATGTCGAAGCTGCTCATGATCCTACTTCTGCTTCTCCCGTTCGGCCTGTCCTCCTGCGATCAAGCCTACATGGCCACCATGGAAAAGATGGGCTATGCCAAACGCGACATCCTGAGCAGCCGCGTCAAGTCGGCACGAGACGCCCAAGAGGATGCCAAGAAAGACATTCAAACCACGTTGGAGCAATTCGGCAAAGTAGTGTCCTACGAAGGGGGAGACCTGGAGGCCACGTACAAGAAGCTCAACGGAGAACTCGAGGACAGCGAAGACAGCGCTAAAACCGTGAGGAAGAAGATCAGCGACGTTGAAAGCGTGGCCGATGCGCTCTTCTCGGAATGGGAACAAGAACTCGGGCAATATTCCAACGCCGATCTTCGCCGGAAGAGCCAGGCCAAACTGACTCAGACCAAGAGCCGCTACCGTGAGATGCTGTCGGCGATGAAACGGGCCGAACAACGGATTGAGCCGGTTCTCCGACCGCTACGCGATCAGGTGCTCTATCTCAAACACAACCTGAATGCGCGCGCGCTCTCGGCAATCAAGGGCGAACTCGTGAAGGTCGACGCCCAAGTCGATCAGCTGGTCAAAGATATGAACCGATCCATCGTCGAAGCCGACAAATTCATTCAATCGATGGAGAAAGACTCGGACTAAACTCGTCATTGCCAGGAGAAATCCCATGCGGATCGAGGACCAACGAGAGAGCGACAATATTGAAGATCGGCGAGGACTGGGCCCAGCTGCTCTCGGAGGTCGAGGGGGTCTCGGTATCGGTACCATTGTCTTAGCACTGGCGATCAGTTATTTCACCGGCGCCAATCCCTTGACCATTCTCAATCTCTTGACCGGCGTCCAGAGCGTCACTGAAACGATAGCACCGTCCGCTCCATCGGAATCGGGCCGCGTCGGCGCCCCCACAGACCGACTCGGCAAGTTTGCTTCCGTTGTCCTCGCAGACACCGAAACCACGTGGCGCGGTATTCTTGGCTCCCGATACGAAGACCCACGCATGGTCCTCTTTACCGGCGCGGTGCAGTCGGCTTGCGGCACCACCTCATCAGCCGTCGGGCCATTCTATTGTCCCAACGATCACCGCCTGTATCTAGATCTCTCATTTTTCGACGAGATGGCTAACCGGCTCGGCGCAGCCGGCGACTTCGCCCAAGCCTACGTCATTGCACATGAGGTCGGCCACCATGTGCAAAATGTCCTAGGCGTTGCAGAAAAAGTGCATCGCCTCCAACGGCGGGCCTCCGAGGTCGACGGCAATGCCTTGTCGGTTCGCATGGAACTCCAAGCCGATTGTTATGCCGGTGTCTGGGGGCACCACGCGAATCGTGAGCGCAACTTGATCGAACCCGGAGATTTTGAGGAAGGATTACGGGCAGCGGCGGCGATCGGAGACGACCGCTTGCAGAAAATGTCACACCGTCACGTGCAGCCGGAGAGCTGGACCCATGGATCGTCCGAACAGCGAGTGGCCTGGCTCAAACGCGGTCTTGAATCCGGCGATCCATCGGTGTGTAATACATTCGAAGCCGGACCACTATGATGCCTCAAGCTCCAGCATCGCAGGGCAGCTTCCTGACCAAAACACTGGGTACGGTGATGGCCGACCCCCCGTGGATGGCCAAACCGTTTCTCGCTGCCGGTGCGGCTACCATCGCCGGATTCGGGGCCTGGCTTAACGACATGATGTCCCCTGCCCTCGCCAGTGGTGGCGCAAGCTTCCTCGGGGGGTTTTTACTCGGCTGGGCTTTTCGAAAAACGGTGAAGTTCGCCCTGCTGGTTTCCATTTCCCTGGTCGCGCTGGTGGTTATCCTCAAGGCGACCGGCTGGATCCACTTGGAATGGGACTTGATTCAAGCTGATGTGACGCGCGCAACCGATTGGGCACGAGGGAAAGCAGAAGGGTTCAAGGACGTCATGGCCGGCTACCTTCCCTCAGCCGGCGGCGCCGGCGCCGGAGCCTTTTTTGGATTTCGAAAGAAGTAGCAAGAAGCACGCCACCGTTCTTGTCGCACAGACATCCACTCAGTTTTTTCTCACTGCTCTCACATCCAACATCCCAAGAAAATGCCCCTCAATAGTGACCTGATCCCCATCTTGAAGCAGAACAGGTCCCACTCCGTTTCCACAAAGCGTCGCATAGTTGGCCTCGACCGTCCCGGTTTCATCCTCGACTGAGAAAATTTGGCTACACTTCTCAAGCTTCGACCGTGAACCAATAAAATGATTCATGCGGTAGTTCCGCACCGTGCCTTGCACCTGCACGACTTTCATTTTGTAAGCCTCAGGATAGGTGAGCAATGAATTAATTTTCACTGGATCGGCCGCCCATGAAGCCGATGCAAGCAGACTGAACATCAACATCATGGAACCGACCCGTCTCAGAGCGATGGGTTTGATGCTCGAAGCGAGGTACTTCATCGTGAACCTCTCTCTCGCGTGACTCAGGGAACCTTTCGTAATCCTTGGTCCGTTGCGGCGCTATAAGCTTCCGCGAGTGTATGCACTTCGATGACCTGAATAGATCGTTCCGCACCGGTGAAATTGAGATGACTGTTATCCAACGCATCGGGCACAATCATGGTCGTCTTTCTGATGTGCGGTTTCTTGGACTCAATTCCCGAGGAGGACTACTTCAAGAATCACGGGATCTCGCTGCACTTATTGAAGAGCGAGAACTCTCGACATATTCCAGTAGTCAGTGTTTAGGCTCATGCATGATTCCATTCCTTGCCGGCAAGCAGAGGTTGCTTCACAGTGACGCTCAGCTTGGCTTTGAGAAGTCCCGTATTTAGGGTATGCCGGAATATCTCAATGACTTGCGGAATGAGTCGGACAAACAACTTATGTTGAAACAAGGAGTCCATGAAGACTTCGTCGAGAAGGCCTTTAGTATTTCAAAGAGCATGTGGATTCCCACACTGCAAGAAATGATAGATGCGGGGGTGATTACGCGTATCATCAATGGAACCAGAACCATTGCCTATTCCAACTAGCATAGGCCTTTCTCCGAGGGCTGTGACTCTGCAATTCGTCCACTCACTTGATGGAATTATCACCCCGGTAGGGCCTGATACCACCCATTGGCTTGGACAAGAGAGATCTTACTGTCGAAGAGTCGGCTGATCTGATCGCTCGTAAGTAAGGTTGACTTGGGGCCATCGGCCACGACTTTTCCTTCTTTGAGGAAAATCACGCGATCGATCTCCGGTGGGATTTCATGTAGGTGGTGCGTCACGAGCAGCACCGTTTTCCCTTTCGTAATTTGAGTGCGCAACAGATCGAGATACTGAAAGCAAGATTTGAGGTCGAGCCCGCTCGTCGGCTCATCAAGCACCAATACAGACGGATCATGCACCAAGGCTCTGCCCAGGAGAAATCGTCGCTGCTCGCCGGTCGAGAGATGGCCAAAGCGCCGGTCAGATAAGCCCATGATGCCTAACTCTTGCATCACGTCGTATGCTCGTACCATCTGGGTTTTGCTGAACTCTTGATACCCATAGGTGTCGTTGCTCGCATAGAATCCGGAGAGGATCACGTTTCGCCCTTCGGCACAGATCAAGTAATCACGCTGCAAATCATGCGACACAATGCCGATTTGCTTTCGCACATCCCAGACATTCCACTGCTCTTCACCGAAGAGAGCCAATCGTGTTTCATCCTTTGGCATGGCATGCACTTCACCGGATAACAACTTCAGCAGGGTCGATTTCCCTGCTCCATTGGGTCCAAGAATCGCTGCATGTTCTCCCTTATAGAGGGCAAAGGAGAAATCTGAGAAGACACAGGTCTCGCCACGATAGACCGTGGCATGTTGAATTTCTATGATCGGCTGAGTATTGGCTAATGGGCGAGGCTGTGTGACTGGAACTTCCGCTGGACGATTGACTGATTTCCCTCCGCGACGTGCTTGTTCAAGACCGCTCCGAGCCAGGCCATCGACTCGTTCATTCTCAGGATGACCGTTGTGGCCCCTCACCCAATGCCACTCGAGGGTATGGTTGGCAGCCAACGCATCGAGCCGCCGCCACAGATCCTCATTTTTCACCGGCTCCTTGCCGGCAGTTTTCCACCCTCGTTGTTTCCAGCTGTGGATCCATTCGCTGATCCCCTTTTGAACATACTGCGAATCAGTATAGATCCGCGCCTCAACCGGCTGCCTGAGAAACTGCAAGGCTTCAATGACCGCAAGCAATTCCATGCGGTTATTCGTCGTCGCCGGCTCTCCACCGGAGAGCTCCGTTTCAGTCTCTCCGGAACGTACAAGAACTCCCCAACCCCCAGGCCCGGGATTCCCACTACAGGCACCATCTGTGTAGATATCGATCATTCGTTTTTGTTCCATGAAATTAGCTCGCCTTCGCCGTCACATGTAGTTTGACCCGAGTTTTTTTCTGCAGGGCGCTTACGATGCTGAAGAAATTGTCCGTACTAGGGTTCCCCCGTGGTGCCAACATGCGATGCAAGCTTTTGCTGGGCTTTTTTAGAGTCACCGCTAACTCTTCAAACCCAACTGTGGCGTTCACAAGATCCCGTAACATGGCCTTCCCCACAGTGGTATCACCTGAAAAATATGCATTGAAGGCCTCCATGAACAGGGCTTCACAAAATCGAGGGTCTTGTTGGACTCGGGATGCCACTGTATGTTTGAATTCCCTGGTCAATGCCATACTGCCTCCATAGTTATTACATCAGCTTGCTGCTTTTGCGACATTTGTAGTCGCCCCATCGCTCTATGGCTACCTGAATTGCGAGTTGCTATCGTTGTTTTGTACTGCCACCCACCAGGATGACAAGATGAGGGCCATCCTTACCAAAATAGATTCGGTACCCGGGACCGGCATCGATCTTTCTCTCGAAGACGCCTGATCCCACGCCCTTCACATTTGACCAGTTACCTGCAGCCATCTGGTAGAGTGCCGCTGTCACTTTAGCGGCAGCAACAGCATTCAATCCCTCAAACCAAACAGCAAATGGCGAGCGGGCCTGTAGATCAAGAAATTCACGTACGCTAATCAAAGGCATTTCTATAGTAACTTTTAGGTTACCACTATAAGACCGTCCAGAGCAACCATTAATCGCACATTATTGAAACCGTAGACAGAAGAATGACATAGAAAAAAGAGCAAAGAGTTCCCTCTTGTATTAACCTTCAACTCGTTGAGTGACTCGGTCGGATGACTTGGGTACAATGTACCGTCAATCAGTCTTTCCATTTTGTCGGGAGCACCCGCTGCGTACCCTCTTTCTCATCGGCACAGGCGGCTTCATCGGATCTATCC
>CAZOHW010000332.1:0-5410 GCA_964579525.1 uncultured Nitrospira sp.
GATTCAGCTCGTCCAGTTGCAGTTGGAGATCCTGTTTTGCTTTGGACACGTCAGTGACCTGCGCCTGAAGCTGAGACTTCTCCGTCGTCAATATCTGTATCTCCGTCTGCAGCTGTTCGATCTGGGTTTGTAAGGCCGGAGGCCAGTAGTCACATCCGCTGAGAGTCAGTGCAAACTGGATTCCGAATAGAACTCTCACGACCCGTAACACGTCTCGTCCCATTGCCATGTTTCCTCCTCGCATATATTGGCCTATCATCTCCCTCTGAATACGATGCATGATTAGGGATCAGTAGTTCTCTATCATGTCCCCTCTCATCTGTCGAGTCGCGAATTCGCCACGACCATCGGCAGAGCACTGAATGCATCGGTCAGAAAGATCATTGACTTGGGCCATTCAAACGATATATGGCAAGACGAAAGGTCGATGAGCAGTGCCAGGTGCACGATCTCGATACAGGACTAGGTGCGAAACGCCCGATGCGCGATATCTGTCCGGAAGTGGCACCCTTCAAACGAGATCGTCTTGACTACCCGATACGCTTCACGCTGAGCGTCGGCTAATGTTGGTCCTCGGCCAAGAATGCCGAGGACACGACCTCCAGCCGTGACAATCTCGTGACCGCGCAGGGTCGTTCCCGCATGAAAGACCGCGGAAGTTGGTGTGACAACCGTCGTGAGCAAGCCAGCGATCGGCATACCTTGCTGGTACGAACCAGGGTAACCTCCTGACGCCATCACCACACAGACAGCCGCGTCATGATGCCACTCGACGGCGAGTTGATCGAGCCGGTGTTCTACCACGGCCTCAAGCACATCGACGAGATCGGTCTTGAGCAGTGGGAGGACGACTTGTGTTTCAGGATCGCCCATGCGAGCATTGAACTCCAAGACATAGGGAATTCCTTGTACGACCATCAGCCCCGCATAAAGAACGCCTTGGAATGGTGAGCCAAGGCGACTCATAACATCCACCATCGGCTGTAAGACGTCATGGGAGACTTGATCCCGGAGTGCGATTGTTCCAAGGGGAGCAGGACAATAGGCCCCCATTCCGCCCGTATTCAAGCCTGTATCCCCGTCGCCAACCCGCTTGTGATCTTGGGCCGGCAGCATGGGCACAACAGTCCTACCATCGGTGAAGGCCATAATCGTTAACTCTTCGCCGTCGAGAAACTGTTCAATAAGCACCCGTTTCCCGGCTTGACCGAAGACCGCTTTCTCCATCGAGTCGATGACCGCCTGCCTCGCCTCTTGGCGAGTTGTTGCGATGAGAACCCCTTTCCCTTGGGCAAGCCCGTCGGCCTTGATGACAACTGGCAATGCGTGTTGTTCGACATACGCCAGTGCGTCCATTGCCTTATCGAAGCTCTTGGCCTGGGCCGTCCGAATCTTGGCCTGCGCCATGATCTCCTTCGAAAAGATCTTGCTGGCTTCCACACGAGCGGCATTCTTCGTTGGTCCAAAAATACGAAGCCGCGCCTTACGGAATTCATCCACGATGCCCAACGCAAGCGGCGCCTCAGGTCCCACGATCGTCAGGTCAATTTTCTCACGAAGGGCGAACTCTTTCAGCCCCACCAGATCGTCCACCTTGATTGGAACACAGGTCGCCAATCCCGCAATACCCGCATTACCTGGAGCGCAATAGAGAATCGGCGCACGCGAACTCTGCGCGAGCTTCCACACCATCGCATGCTCACGCCCACCACTGCCGATGACAAGAATCTTCATCATGTTTTCTTGAAATGTACGCGTATAGCCTGAGGATGGTCAAAATGAGTTGCCGGCAAGGCCACAGGGAGCGAAGTGCCAAAGCGTACGGCTTGTAGGTATGTGGAGGCGCGGAGCGATGCGAGAACGCTGGCGACCGTTTTCAACATCCGATCGATCAATGGCGGAAGTGGCGCATGCCCGTGAGAATCATCGCCAGCCCATGTTCATCGGCAGCTTTCACCACTTCCGTGTCACGAATTGACCCGCCGGGCTGAATGACGGCAGTAATTCCTGCTTGGGCGGCGGCATCAAGGCCATCACGGAACGGAAAGAAGGCATCGGAGGCCATGACACACCCTCTTACCGGCATTTGGGCCTTCATTGCCGCCAACTTGACGGAGTCCACGCGGCTCATCTGCCCTGCGCCAATCCCAACGGTTTGTCCAGGTTTGGCATAGATGATGGCATTGGACTTGACATGTTTGCAGACTGTCCAGGCAAAGGCACAGGCTGCGTACTCATCATCCGTTGGCTTTCTGATGGTTGGAACTTGGAGCGTACGGAGATTCGTCAAGACACCGAGATCACGATCTTGTACGATCAATCCACCAACGAGCTTCTTGAGATCAAACCCTTCTTGCTTTCCCTTCGTCAAGGGACCAACGTCCAACAAGCGAAGATCTTTCTTCCGCTTCAATTCAACCAACGCATCTGCAGCAAACCCCGGGGCGATGACGACTTCCACAAACGTGGACGTGATTTCCCTGGCGGCAGGCATATCAACGGGACGGTTAAACGCAATCACGCCTCCAAAGGCCGACACAGGGTCAGTCTCTCTCGCTTTGACATAGGCTTCAACCGGGGTTGCTCCCAGCGCGACACCACAAGGATTGTTGTGTTTGATGATCGCCACGGCAGTGTCATCGTATTCCTTCACCAATTCGAGCGAGGAATTGGCATCGAGAAAATTATTGTAGGACATCGCCTTCCCATGCAGTATTTTCCCACGCGACACCGATGGCTCCTGGCTATTCAATTCTCGGTAGAAGGCGCCTTGTTGATGAGGATTCTCTCCGTACCGTAGTGTTTCACTCAGCTCAAATTGAAGCGATAAGATTTTGGGGAATTTGACGTCTCCGGTTCCGACCTGTTTCTCTAAATAACTCGCGATCAAGCCGTCATAGCGAGCGGTGTGTTGGAAGACTTTCATGGCCAGTTCGCGACGCAACGACGGTGTGACCATATCGCTTTTCACTGCATCCAGCACCCGGGAGTAATCTGTTGGATCAACGACGACCAACACATCCTCATGATTCTTGGCTGCGGATCGCAACATCGAGGGGCCACCAATATCGATGTTTTCGATCGCCTCCTCAAATTGACAATTGGGCTTGGCGATGGTCGCTTCAAACGGATAGAGATTGACGACAACCATATCGATCGGGCCGATCCCATGTTGATTCATCTGCTCGACATGTGCCGGGAGCGAGCGTCGGCCTAACAAACCACCATGAATCTTCGGATGCAATGTCTTGACACGGCCGTCGAGAATTTCCGGCGAACCAGTGTAGGCGGCTACATCCATGACCTTGATCCCGGCCTCACGGAGAGCCTTCGCTGTCCCGCCAGTAGACAAAATCTCTACGCCAAGGGCCTCAAGCGTCTTGGCCAGATCGACCACTCCCGTTTTATCTGAAACACTGATCAGCGCCCGCTTGATGCCAGCCATAATACCTCACTCCTTCACGGTCCTGTTCAATATGGAACAATACAGAACACTGATATGCTTATGGAACAATACAGAACACTGATATGCTGCCTGTGATAGGCGGGCGAAGAATAACAAATGGATCCAGCAAGTTCAAGGAGCGGTGGCGTACGTTTTGATGACCTGTGGGATGGCATCATTGCCATTGCCCCGGTCAATGCGTTCGCGGCTTTCGGGGATCTGGGATTCCGAACAAAGGTGTGCAAAGGTGTGATTGACGTTGTCGCCCGTCTTCACGTAATGTCATCCTTAACACGATGGAAGGAGTTCATGGCATTTCGCAACACAACCACCTAAATGGAGGTCGCTATGCTGGCTGGCCGGTTGGTGAAACTGATCGAGAAAAACTCCGAGCAGCTTGCCCGAGAACTTAGCGAGAAGGTCTGGAACTCTCCTCGCTGTAGTGATCTGCGAAAAGTCCCACCGGATGAACTCCAAGCCCGCACCCGCGAGATCTACCAGAACTTGAATAATTGGCTCATGGACATGACAGAGACCGAAGTCGAGCGTCGGTATACAGAACTGGGAGCTCGCCGCGCGGCGCAAGGCGTTGCGTATAGTCATTTTCTTTGGGCCATTACGGCAACTCGGGAACATATGGAGGCCTTTATTAAACGCGAGGGATTGTCCGATAGCGCGGTTGAGCTCCATGGTGAATTGGAACTGATGCATGTCCTTGGTCAGTTTTTTGATCGTGCGTTGTACTACACTGCGCTGGGATATGAACGAGAGCGCACGCGTATTGGAACCAACCTCCGTCGACGTAGGGACGATCACCAGAAAGTGCATGCATAGGTCCGCCTAAGCCAAAATTGTGCGAACTATACCTAACCGAATTACCGACGGGCTCACCTACAACACTGTAGGGTGAGCCCCTACTCACCCTCAGAATGCGAGAACCTGTTCATCTCTGAGCCTAAATCCTTAGGCCGTACTGGTCTTCCAACTTCTTCAGCGCTCTCAGAACGGAACCAAGGTTCCTCCTCTTCTTGTCGATTTAAGATAAATAAATGGGTATTTGAGCCTGGGGATCCGCCGTAGCGCCGGCAAGCAATCACACACCTTGAGTCTCCAGGATTTTCAGCTGCAATGGCTCGAGATTATTTAAAGATCGTCCATTTCAAGGGTCAACCGTATTGTCGGGCAGCCACCAGAACGTGTGGAAACTCTAGCAGGCTGCTTAATTAAACCAAACTTCACCCTAGTACAGGCCTCATCAAATATGGTACCGTCACACCTCATACTCCAGTTCATATCAATCAACATCGGGCTGAGATCATGAAGCAGTCGGGACTTGTCACAGGAAGTATCGTTGCACTGATACTCCTTGCATCATGTGTAACCCATGAATCTCTCCACACCATGGCGGACCTATGAATTCATGCTCCTATGCAGCTCTGTATCAGCATAAATTTTCACCCAGGAAAGCACAGACAAGCTGACAAACAGTATCAACACATCGATTTGGTTGATGTAAGGACTGAATGACCTATGAACGCATTGAATAAGTGGCTACAGCAGCTCCCGAAGAATTCACTTGAACAACAGTGTGAAGATCTCGCCAACATGTTGCGGGCCAAGGAGCAGGCACTAGAGACGGCGTCGCACGATTTGAAGGTCAAGGCCTCGGCTATGCAGGTGCTGGAACAGAAGATCATGTCGTCCGAGACACTCTTCAGCGCTGCCCAACGAGAACTGACTGCGCGCGCCGAGCGGGTCAAGGTACTCGAGGCAGACTTCGCTGCACAAACGAAACAATTGACGGACGCGGAAACTGAGGGAGTCTCTGCCCGCCAACGTATCGGCGAGCTCAACGCCACCGTGACGGCCCTGGCCAATGAACTTCGTGCAGCGCAACAAACCTGCCAAACCTCGGAACAGGGTCATGAGGTCTTGAAGGAAGAGATCCGCGTCCTACGAGACCAT
>CAZOHW010000333.1:0-5400 GCA_964579525.1 uncultured Nitrospira sp.
CATCTCAGCCACAGCACTCAGTTCGTGGCCGCTTGACAAATGGGGAGCACTACACACGGCATGCACGGTATTCTTTATGGCTCGTCAGCCACAGAGACGCATAGTGATCCACTACGCATCTATGTCAACGCAGTATAGATCTTTGTGCAGTATGTTCAACCTAGTCAGTAGGCTATCATCCTAACTCGGGAACTACGGGACAGTGCTGTGAGATAAATTAATGAAAGATCGGATTGATGTTGGGACGTCCCCTCTGCGATGTGGTGTATTCTGTTACATCACCTCCGCCAAGATAGGGGGGAGTACCAAGAGGAGTGCACATGAGCGTCTTAGACATTCTGAGCAAACCGATCATCGGGGTAGTTATAGCAACAGCGATCTTCGTGCTCGACCTCTTACTTCCATACGGTCATGCCGTGCCGATGTTGTATGTGGTGCCGATCTTACTGACCTCATTTGTGGCGGGCTTTCGATCGACAGCTCTTATGGCCGCGATGACGCTCATACTCACATGGGCTACAGTGCTCTATCGTCACGTCGACGTCTCTGGCGCATCTCTTGACCGAAGGGCTTTGGTCTCCGTGCTGTACCTGGTAGTCGCGGCCCTTTTGATCAAACAAAAGCAACTGGCGAAAAAAGCTGCCGAGGCATACCAGGCTCGGTGTGAAAGCGACGAGCGGCTTCATTTGGCCATGGACATTGGGCAGATGGCTGCATGGGATTGGAACGTTGTGGAGAATACTGTCACGTATTCTGCCACGCTGGGATCTTTGTTCCGTTTACCTACCGGAACCCAGCACAACACATATGAGGAATTCTTGCACTCTGTTCATCCCGATGATCGAGAACGAATTGGCAGTGCCATTACACTGTCTCTTGGAAGCGGGCTAGTGTTCAGTGAGGAATATCGAACGATCTGGCCTGATGGCACTGTACGCTGGCTGAGCGGTCGCGGACAGGTATACCGGGATCGGACCGGCAAGCCAACACGCATGATTGGCATTCTGCTAGACGTTACGCTGCGGAAGGAAGCCGAAGACGCGATGCATGACTTAACCACGAAGCTGGAACAGCGTGTGAGGGAACGGACGACTGAACTGACACAAGCCAACGAACGTTTCGAGTGGGTGATCAAGGCCACGTCGGACGGAGTGTACGACTGGGACCTCGTTCGAGGGACGGTCCAGGCTTCTCCTCGATGGAAGGCGATGCATGGGTTTCAGACATCCGAGATCGAGGAACGAGTCGAGGACTGGTCGGTACGAATCCATCCGAATGATCGGCACCGTGTGCTGGGTCAGTTGCAGGACTATATGTCGGGAAAGCGATCTGATTTCTGGGAGGAGTACCGCATTCGACGGAAAGACGGAACATATATGTGGGTACTCGACCGAGGCGTAGTGCTGACAGACGAACAAGGTTGCGCCTATCGGATGGTTGGTGCCGAGACGGACATTACCTGGCGAAAGGGAACTGAAGAAGCGTTGCGACGGAGAGAATATGAATTTCACACGCTGGCCGATAATGTGCCGGCCCTCTTCGCCTATGTCGATCGGGATCGGCGGTATCAGTTCGTCAATCACCGATATGAAACCGATTTCGGCCGATCTTCCCATGAAATTGTAGGGATGTCGGTAAGGGATCTCATCGGACCGGCTGGTTATGCGAGAGTCCAGTTCCATCTGGACGATGCGTTCCGTGGAGAGCCGGTCTCGTACGAGAATCACCTGCCGATGCCCGATGGGACGTATCGGTGGTTGTCTGTGCAGTATGTTCCCGATTGGGACGAGCAAGGGACCGTAGTCGGACTATTTGTCCTAGCAGTCGATGTGACAGCCATCAAATCGTCAGAGGCGACCTTACGCGAACGAGAAGCGCAACTACGCGATCTAAATGCCAAGTTGCTCCAGGTGCAGGAAAATGAACGGCGGCGGCTTGCCCGGGAACTCCACGACGATTTCACTCAGCGATTGGCCGCCGTGACGCTCGATCTCCGCACATTAGGTCGCAAGGAGTCGGCCTTCGGCCCTGAGTTCCTATCACGCCTTGCTACCGTGGGAAACATGACCGAACAACTGACGAGAGACCTCCAACAAGTATCCCATCAGTTGCATCCGTCTCTGCTGGAACATGCAGGATTGGACGCGGCGATACGAGAGTACGTCGATGAATTTGCCACACGAACGCGACTCTCGATTGACCTCACGGTGCGGAACGTTCCTAGGTCCATCCCCCTGGAACATGCGACCTGTCTCTATAGAATCTTACAGGAAAGTCTACAGAATGTGCGGAAACATGCAGATGCAACCAGCATATTCGTTCGCCTCTTGCGTACGGGTCGAGGGGTGGGCCTCTGCATCCATGATGACGGACGCGGGCTCCAAAACATAGCAGGCACAATGCGAGGGTATGGTTTGGGGTTGACAAGCATGGCGGAGCGAGTTGGAATCCTTAGGGGTACCTTCCGGATCAAGACGAAACCGGGGAACGGTACCGAAGTCCATGCTTGGATTCCTCTCGACAAACCGGCAGATGATGGCAGCGGTAAACGTGTGAGGTGAGACAAGCACTACTACCATGGCCGTGTGTATACCTTGATTTGCCTCGCACAAGACTGGCGTGTACAGTATGAAGGTGTGAGGGGACTATGACACCGAAACTTCGATTACTCATGGCCGACGACCATTCTATTCTGCTGGCCGGCTTGCAAAAATTGGTGGAAGATCGTTGCGAGGTCGTCGGAACAGTGGAAGACGGTCGGGCATTGGTGGAGGCGGCGGAGCGACTGCAACCGGACGTCATTCTACTGGATATTTCCATGCCGCTGCTGAACGGGCTGGATGCCGCACGCCAGATCAAGAAGTCGATGCCGAATGTAAAGCTCCTATTTCTAACCATGCATGCCAGTCCAACGTATGTGACCGAAGCCTTGAAAGCAGGTGGCCACGGCTATCTTCTCAAATACTCTGCTGCGTCAGAATTGCCGCAGGCAATTGATGCCATACTCAAAGGGCAAATCTACCTTACTCCCGGCATCACTCGTCCACTTTTGGACGCAGTCTCTCGTCCTGGCTGGTCTGAACTGAAAACAACATTAAGCAATTTGACGATGCGACAGAGGGAAGTACTGCAATTGATCGCCGAGGGTAAGAGTACGAAAGAAGTGGCCATATTGCTTGGCGTATCGGTCAAGACGGTCGAGTTTCACAAGGCCCGTCTCATGAAAGAGCTCGACATACACACGACCACAGCGCTCGTCAAATACGCCATCGCGGAAGGGCTTGTCAGCGCGGAGTCCTGATCCTCTACCCTGCCACCATTTCCTGCCCCCATTAGAAGTGTGCCACAGGCCATAGTATTTTTTTCTGCTGCTGGATGAGCACAAACCATCTCTGTAGAAGGAGCCTTTACTTTTTCTGAAGGGATGGTTCTCGGATTCTCTACCAACGTTCCTGCTTCCCCATTTTCCACCCGTTCCCATCCCGGCGAGTATCGTACTTTTTGCAACAGGCCTCATAGGTTTGACAGGCATGCGCGGGCTGGTGACGTCCTCCTTAAAAATTGGACCAACGAAAGTTGGACTCGTGTGCTAGCCTGCAGCCCTCAATCAGGGAGGGCGAACGATGAAAAAGAGTCGATTTTCAGAAGAGCAGATTGCCACGGCCTTACGCCAAGTGGACGCCGGCGCGCCAGTGGTCGAGGTGACCCGTGCCTTGGGCGTCAGCGAACAGACCTACTATCTCTGGCGAAAAAAGTATGGGCAGATGGCGATCGCCGAGATTCGGCGCTTGCGCCAGCTGGAGGAGGAGAACCGCAAGCTCAAACAGCTCGTCGCCGACCTGACGCTCAACAAGGTGATTCTCCAGGAGGGGCTCGCAAAAAAGAAGCTATGAAGGGTGCCAACCTGATGGAACTGCGGTAAAGCAGGGCACGCAGAGTCCTCATTACCTAACCAAGGGAGGTTGGCATGTATTACTGTGGCCTAGATGTCTCCATCAAGTCGACCCATATGTGTGTGGAAGATGCTCGTGGCCGTCGGATTCGGGAAGTGGAGGTAGCGACCACAGCGGCAGCAATCCGGACTGTACTCCAGCGGTACCGAGCGAAGGGATTGCGGGTTGCCATTGAAGCCGGTGGGCAAACGGCCTGGATTGTTGATGTCCTGCGTGAATTGGGGGCCCACGTGCATGTGGTGCACCCGCTGAAGGTGAAGTGGATAGCCGAGTCCAAGAAAAAGACGGATCGGGTGGATGCCGCTCTGTTGGCGCATCTCCTGCGCATCGGGGGATTGCCGGAACCGGTGCATGTACCAGAGCCACGGAACCGAGAGGTGCGTCACTTGCTGGTGGCGCGTCGGCAACTCGTGACCATGCGGACCAAGGTGATTAATGTGATCCGAGGCCTCCTGCGCCAGCAGCAGGTGGTTCTCCCTACCCGGGCGCTCTCGACCCTGACCGGCTGGACCCGACTGAAGCGGGTGTCGGTGTCACCCTCTGCTCAGGCGGTCGTGGCCGCCTATGCTGAACTCGCGACGGCGTTGTTTGCCGCCCTGAAGGCGCTCGACCAGCAATTGCAGGCCCGTGCAAAGACCGATGCCCGTGTGGTCCAACTCGAAACGATTCCCGGCGTGGGACCGATTAGTGCCCAAACCCTCCTCGCGGCCGTGGACACGATCCAACGGTTTCCGTCCGCGAAGCATTTGGTGGCCTATAGTGGCCTTGCCCCGAGCGTGCGCGCCAGCGGGGAGCAGGTGCGGTATGGCGCCATGACAAAACAAGGGCGCAGTGAGATCCGGGCGGTTTGGGTGCAAGCTGCCTTCGCGGCATTAGCCGTGAAGGCTCCAGCTGCCCACCCGTTGCAACAATGGTGGCAGCGCGTCGCGCGCCGCCGTGGCAAGAAAACCGCGATCGTGGCATTGGCACGGAAACTGGTGACCATTGCCTTCCACGTTTTGCGGGACGATACGGTCTATCAACCGCAGCGACTGGGGGTTGCAGCTTAGCTGCATTCGCTCGTTCAGGAGAGGATTCACAAGAGGAAGGACACCGACGACAACGGAGCGTGGAGTTGGGATACCTCCAGCAGCGGGCGACCTCGTCTCTAGAGCGTAGCCTTCGAGGCTCGAAAAAAGAATGGGGGCGCTCCTCTGGTCCAGCTGAATGTGCCATAGAGCACGAATGGGAGGATGGACGATGTATCCCCCCTTCTCCGAGGTCTTGACAGCGGCACCCTTCATGGGATCCCTGAGGCCCACACGCAAGCGGGCCCTCGTCCGGGAGCTGTTGGGACAGCATCCCATTGGGGTCCGACGAGCCTGTGGGCTGCTGCGATTGCATCGGGCGTCGTGGTATTACCGGCATCATGGGCGGGACGATACGGCGATCCGCATGCGGCTGAGAG
>CAZOHW010000334.1:0-5354 GCA_964579525.1 uncultured Nitrospira sp.
CAGTCTGACTTTACATCGAGCGCGCCCAATGTCACTCAGTTTGGACTGTCGTATGCAAAACTCTTGAGTGTGTCCAACCAATACCTCACCATTGCCGACACAGCCGCCAATCGCGTGATGGTCTGGAAAACGCAATAGGAGATTTGCCTTCCGGCCTCAATGCAGTTGGTAAGAATGTCACTCCCCCGATAGTGATCGGCGTGCCCGCGCAACAAAGGCCTTCCGCAATCGGCGAAGATCTGAAGGCTCTTCATTCGCCTTCGGCAGCAACCCCACAATGTCTCGAACTATAGCGATCTGCTTCACATAGATTTCGCAACCGGCACAGATCGCCAAATGCACAACGATTTGACGCTTCCGCTCATCACCAACATGGTCATCTAAACGGGCTGACGCCCACTCCGCCACCTCCCGGCAGGTGATATCTTTGTCAACGGAGTTCAAGGGTTCATGTGCCATAGCTGGAAGACTCTTTCTTCCCTACCTGTCTCTGAGTCTCCCCTCCTCGAATTTTCTTACAGGACCGCCTCGTGCCCCTCCAGATATGTCTCTACCGCCTGGCGCACTCGTTCTCTAGCCCGATGGAGGCGGACATACAGGTTCGTTTCGGTAATCTTCAAGATGTCGCAGACTTCCTTCGCCGCGGCCCCTTCGACATCGCGCAGGATCAACACGTCTTTGAGCGTCGGAGGTAACGCATCAATGGCCTTGTTCATCGCATTGACGGCCTGTTGCGAAGCCAAGAGCTTCTCAGGAGTCTGATCGTCCCAGGGTTGAGGTGGGAAAGCCCAGTGCCCCGCCCAGTCCCCAGACTGGTGAAAGCGCGAGGGATCGATGGCTTCGTCATTGTCCTCGTCAATGGACTCGAAGGATGAAAAGGTCACATGGCGTTTCTCACGCACTCCACGATCCTTGGCCTTATGGATCATGATGCCGAAGATCCAGGTTCGTAAGGATGAGCGTCCTTCGAATCGGCTGAGCCCTTCGATGACCGCCATCCAAGTATCTTGTACAACTTCTTCTGCTACCTCGCGATCTGCCACATGCCCCATCGCCATTCTGATCAGGGCACGATGGTGGTGCGTCACCAACTCATCGAATGCCCGTTCATCGCCCTGCCTGAGTCGAACCAGGAGCATGATGTCCCTGTTCACCTCCACGGATACTTGACTCTGCTCGACTTGTTGATTGAGGGCCGTCGGACAGCTCATTGACTGTGTGACAGCAACGACATTTATATTCATGACCGGCCTCCAATTTGGAGCAGCTCCGTCATCAGGGGCGGAACGCTCATGAGCGTGACATGTGAATGGGGGAACGCGTTCAGGACTTCGACGCCCCGACTATCGATGTAATCCACATGGGAACAATCCAG
The DNA here is from genome assembly GCA_964579525.1 of uncultured Nitrospira sp. GTDB lineage: Bacteria > Nitrospirota > Nitrospiria > Nitrospirales > Nitrospiraceae > Nitrospira_D. The sequence continues at coordinate 1,376 of CAZOHW010000334.1, forward strand.
GAATACCGTCTTCTGCTGTCGCAGATAGGCACGACATTCTCCATCGAGTAGCGCCGCCCATTGTTCTGTAATCTTGCCCTCCAACTTGAGGAGGACATCTCCGGCACCTTCTTGTATTTTTGTGATCTTCAACATCGGAGCCTCCCCACTCAATAGGATGCCCACCTAGTGAGCAACTGCAGTGCCATGGCGTGATGAGACGGAGAATTCCATCTAACTTATTGATCAACTGAAGTTGTTCGGCGTGAGATCTGAGAAAACCGGACGATCAGCGAAGAGACGGATCCCAACATATTGGGACCGTCCCAATTAGTTGGGATTTTTTGATGGAAATGGATTACGGCTTATGGCAGAACGGGAACTGAATTTAGCGGTAGTGCACCGAGCGTCATTTCACTTTTTACATTTCACCTTTTACTCTCATGATACCGAGCTTCTTCATTCTCGCTTCAAGCGTGGTGGGTTTCAGTCCCAGAATCGCTGCTGCGCCTTTCTCGCCGCTGACACGCCAATTCGTCTGTTCTAAAGTGTCGACGATGTACCGTTGTTCCATTTCCTCGAGAGTGAGAGTCTTGCCGTCGGCGGCCTTGCCGGCCGAAGAAGTGAGCCAATCAATCGGCTCTAATTCCGAGCCTTCACTCAAAATTACCGCCCGTTCGATGATGTGTTCGAGTTCACGAATATTCCCTGGCCACTGGTAGCGCCGCAAGGCCGCCATCATCCGTTCGGGAATCCGCTCAATCTTTTTCCCAAGATTGGTGGCATGTTTGTGCACAAAGTACTGGACGAGTAACGGAATATCGTCCTCTCGCTTCCGTAACGCCGGAAGATGTACCGGAAACACGTTCAAGCGATAGTAGAGGTCCGGACGATATTGGCCTGATTTCGAGAGCTGCTCAAGATTTCGGTTCGTCGCCGCGATCACACGGACATTCACCTTGAAGGTCTGCGTTCCCCCGACTCGTTCAAATTCACCCTCTTGCAGGACACGCAGCAATTTGGATTGCAGGTCGAGCGGCAATTCTCCTATCTCATCCAGAAAGATCGTGCCCTTGTCAGCCACTTCGAAGCGGCCCATTTTCTTCGTCAGCGCCCCAGTAAACGCACCCTTCTCATGACCGAACAATTCACTTTCAATCAATCCACCAGGGATGGCTGCACAGTTTACCTTCACGAGCGCCCGGTCTTTCCGTGGACTGAGATTGTGGATGGCGCGGGCGACCAACTCTTTGCCCGTCCCGGTTTCGCCGGTAATCAGCACGGTCGAATCGGTCGGCGCGACACGCTCAACGCTCTTCAGCACTTTCTTGAGCGAGGTGGATGAACCGATGATCTCTTCAAAGTTGTGGTTGCCTTTGATTTCCTCTCGCAGATACACGGCCTGCGCTTCGAGCCGAGCCTTTTCCTGCTCCATCAATACCTGTTCGGTAATATCGATGAACATCGTGCGCGTAAAGGCACCGCTCGGATCCGGCCGTGACCACCAGCGAATCCAGAGTGGTTTACCATCGTTTTTGCGGCGCAACTCAAGCACAACGCCCGCCGTATCAATCCCTTTCCCGATCGACTCGAACGCATCCTTGAGTCGGCGCTGTGCATCCGGTGTGTCTGGAATGAATGACTTGCCGAAGGTCCCTTCCACTTGTTCTTGAGTTATGCCGAGAGTCGTGAGTGCCGTCTTATTGGCACGGATGAATTTCGAATCGAGTCCTTCATTCACATAGGCGATCGGCGCTTCGTCGAAGAGGTCGCGCAATTGCGCCTCGTTTTCCTTCAACGTCACTTCCATGCGCGCCCGCTCGATCTCTACCGCCGCTCTTGTCGCAAAGAGACTCAAGACAGAAGTCACCCGAGTCTCATCGTGCAACGGTTTCGAGTCCATCACCGCTAAGTGACCCAGCACATGCCCAGACGAATCCACCACCGGCACACCACAATAGCTGACGACACCGATATCCTGAATCAGTTGAACGTGCGGATACAGAGAGGAAAGCTTGTCCGGATGATGCACACAGTGCTTCGTCAAGACGGTTTCACAGGGCCCTTTGGCCGGCACATCGAATGGCGGTAAAAACCGATCCTTACCCCACCCGGCTTTGGACTGAAACTTCGAGCCGTCTGGTTTCAACTCAGAGATATAGGCATAATCCACGCCCAACGCGGTCGCCACGTGCTTGACCAGTGACTGAAAAAACTCTCCTCCGACCGTGGGGAGGGTCGCTTCCGTAATGGCGCGCAGGATCCGCTCACGATCTTGTAGCGACCGCTCAATTGTTTGGCGATAGATTTCAACTCCGGCCCGCTCGCCGAACAGCTTGAAGACATTGATCTCCTCGGATGTCAACACCATGGGCTTGACGTCCATCGCCACCAAATGGCCGAGAACATTTCCCATTGGATCCTTCAAGGGTACCGCGAGATAACTGGTGACGCCCAGCGTGGTGAGATCGCCGTCGCGAGGAAACAGCTTTTGCACATCCTGCGCATAGTGGCAGGTCTCCCCCTGGATGACCTTCGTACAGGGCGTGCCATCCAGATCGTATTCCACCTCATCCGCATAGCCATCTCCCTTCCAAAAGGCGAGGGTTCTGATGCGCGACGCGGGCTGGAGACGCCCCACGAACGCATAGCGAATGCCGAGCGCGGCCGACACATGACGGACCAATTCCCGAAGAAAATCTGTTCCAGTTGATGCAACAGTTCCTTCGACCAGGGCGCGCAGAAATTCGTCTGCCTTGAAACGAGCCTCCCGCCCTTTTGGATCGGTGAGCATCATTATCCAGATGTTCTCTCAACAATTCGGACACGTTTCTTGATTGCAGTCATGACTTGTTTCGCTTCCGCTTCGTCAAGTCCTGCCCCGAAGCGATAGGTCCTGCTGCCATAATCAAAAGCAATCACCCCGCCACCCACTCCCCATAATTGCAGACTGGCCGACACATCGATCGGACTAAACCCTGGCTGCTGAACGCGCAGATCTCGCATCTGCACCACGTCATACTCCTTACCAAACCCGAAGCCGCCGATGTCGCGTCGAATGGCGAACGTTTGCCCATGCACCATGACAATCTCCTTTCCCATCACCTGCCACAGCCATGCATATATAGCAACTGCTCCGCCGACCGTCCAAACTCCGAGCCAGGTCAACATGAACAATTCTCCAACCGGCGGGGCATCCCCTTGGATAAACTGGCGGAAGACCATCACTTCACCCACTGCCCACCCACAGATCCATAATGTCAAAAAGAACATCACAGACCAACTACGCCGACCAGGCATCGCAATACGCAATCCTCCTGCCGTATCGGCAATCGTGATGCGCGAGTCAGACAGCTGGACCTTGGCCATAGGATTCGGACTCCACCGTGGCCGACATTATTACATTTTGGGCCCAGTTTTCTCAGCTATCGGACTCAAGACAGCACGAGATCTTCCGATAGAGAAAGATAGGGCGCACAAGCGAGTTTTGAGGAAGTGTTTGACAGTTCAGTCGCTCGGACGTAGCCTGACGATCATTCCACTTTCTTTCTGAACTCGTCGGTAACCAACTCTCTTACAGGAGGTGCAACATGGATTCCGTGCTTATCGTGTTGGCTGTCACCACCATCGCCGTCTGCGTGGCCGGTAATTGTGTTCGCCTGATCCCTGCCGTTCGACGGATTCGAGCTCGTCGAGGACGGCGCTAACCCACACTATTCGTGACAGTTCGTCGCCCTTCGACAAGCTCAGGGACCCGAGCACCGTCGAGGGACGAAATTGCGTTGCCGCGGCGCGACATGCGCAAGACTAGAGAGAGTCGCGAGACAAGCGAGACTTGCAGAAATGAGTGTTTGTTTAGACGTTCGATTGACGCAGTCAAGAACTCTCCTAAATTAACCGATAAGCAAAATAACCAATAAGCAAAGGAATGCAGGTGAAAGGGCGCCTCTAGGAGTCTGTCTGAGTAATCTTCCACTTGCAATTCTTATGGAGCATGGTA
>CAZOHW010000335.1:0-5345 GCA_964579525.1 uncultured Nitrospira sp.
ACGCCATCCTGTTCTTTCGTGTTGGGGATTTTTATGAAATGTTCTATGAGGACGCACAGGAAGCTTCACAACTTCTCTCCATCGCCTTGACCTCTCGAGATAAGAACAGTTCCCACCCGATTCCACTCTGCGGAGTCCCGTATCATGCTGCAACAAGCTACATCGCCAAGCTGCTCAAAGCCGGACGAAATGTGGCACTCTGTGAACAGACTGAAGACCCGAAGGCCGTGAAAGGCCTGGTCCGTCGTGAAGTGGTACGCCTCTATACACCCGGCACACTGGTCGACACGGAATTTCTCACTCCGACCGAACTCAATTATCTTGCTGCGCTGTCGTTTCCCTTTGATTCCATTCCTTCATCCATAGGACTGGCCTGCCTCGACATGTCGACTGGGGAGTTTTGGGCCATGGAGTTTCGCGGGCCTCGCGCAACCTCACAGGCCCTTGACGAACTGGCTCGTGTCGATGCACGGGAAGTGCTCATTCCCGCCGGACTTGACGAGCACCATCGTGGGTGGCTCGAAGAAATCAAGGGGACGCGCCTCTGTGAACGACTCTCAGCGTCATTTGCGCCGGATCAGAGTGATCGTCTACTGAGCACACACTTTCCAAGCCAAACGCTTGAGATGGTTCGACACCATGACCTGCGCTTCGCCTTGGGAGCCGCCGGCGCGGTCTTTCAATACGTTCGTGATACACAACCCGCCGCCCCTCTTCACCACATACGAGGTCTCACGGTTCGTGGACGTGAGGCCGTCATGCTGCTCGATGGTGCCAGTATCCGTAATCTCGAGCTCCTGAAACCGATTGGCCCCGAGGGAGGCAACGAGACGAAATCGACGACCCTTCTGAGCGTCTTGGACCGGACTGCCACGGCAATGGGAAGTCGCTTGCTTCGCCAGTGGCTTGTTCGCCCGTTGACGCAATGCGACCACATCCAGACCAGGCTGAATGCGGTTGCTGAACTGAAAGACCAGGTACAAATACGGCTTGCCATACGGACCGCCTTGCGTGAGATTCAAGACATGGCCAGGCTTGGGAGCCGCCTAGTGCTGGGTTTAGCAGGGCCTCGCGAGCTCCTTGCCCTCAAACAATCTCTTGCAGTGTTACCGGAACTCTTCGGCCACCTGGCTGGGCTCCGCACTCCGTTGTTTGTCGACGCTCGGTCTGCTTGGGATAACGGGCAAGATCTCTTTGAACTGATCGAGCAGGCGATTCGCCCTGATGCCCCACATTCGCCTCGTGATGGAAACATCATTAAGGAGGGGTATCACCCAGACGTCGATGAACTCCGCAAAGCCAGCAAAGAAGGGAAGTCCTGGATTGCACAGCTTGAATCTCGCGAGCGGAAACGGACCGGCATTGACTCGCTGAAGATACGCTACAACCAAGTCTTCGGCTACTACATCGAGATTACGAAGGCCAATCTCATCCGAGTCCCTGCTGAGTACATCCGCAAACAGACGCTCGTGAATGCTGAGCGCTTCATGACCCCGGACTTGAAGGAACTGGAAGAGCGTGTCATGGGAGCCGACGTGAAGCTCCTTGCCCGTGAACAGGGTCTGTTTACCGAACTCCGAGGTCGGCTCGCGGCAGAAGCGCCTCGATTAGAAGCGATGGCTCGTACACTCTCACTCATCGATGTGCTGGCCGGTTTAGCCGAAGCCGCGGCATTATTCCGTTACACGAAGCCGACGGTGACTGACAGTGGGACCATCACCATTAAGGATGGACGTCATCCAGTCGTCGAACAGCTCCAAATTCACTCGCAATTCGTCCCGAATGATACGCTGTTGGACCTCACCACAAATCGCCTCCTGATCATTACGGGTCCGAATATGGCCGGGAAAAGCACCTATCTCCGACAAGTCGCATTGATCGTACTCATGGCCCAGATCGGCAGCTTTGTTCCAGCCGCTGACGCTCATATAGGCATAGTTGATCGGATCTTCACGAGAGTAGGGGCCTCCGACAATCTGACCGCAGGACAGAGCACCTTCATGGTTGAAATGGTTGAAACGGCGAACATTCTTCACAATGCCACCCAGCGCAGCCTCATTTTATTAGATGAGATTGGCCGGGGTACTAGCACCTACGATGGGCTCAGCATTGCGTGGGCGGTAGCCGAATATATCCATGACTGCACCAAGCTGGGGACACGCACATTATTTGCGACCCATTATCATGAGATGACGCAACTGGAGGAGCAACGGCCTGGGATTCGGAACTATCGGGTTGCGGTGCAAGAACGAGATGGCGATGTCGTGTTTCTAAGAAAAATTGTAGCGGGAAAAGCAGACCGCAGTTACGGAATCCACGTGGCCAAACTGGCAGGCCTCCCTGCTACCGTGATCCATCGTGCCCAAGCAGTGCTGTCTCAACTCGAACAACCGGAACGGTCTCATTCGGGATCCATTCAGGAAGAGCTTCCCTTGACCGTAGACCCCCTCCCCCAGCCCCATCCAATCATTGAAGAGGTCAAGCAGATCGACTTGTTCTCGATGACCCCGCTCGATGCGTTGAATCGCTTGGCCGAGCTGCAACGGATGATTGGATCAGATCACAGCCACTCATCGGCAAACTAGCAGGATGCGGGAAAAGACCGCCCGCGGCGTCTTGCCTCGCTTTAGAGGCTCACCGTACGGCCTAGGTACACGCCTGTTCACACAGGCGATGGGTGGGCGGGTGAAAACAGTCTACGATTCGCCCCTTCGCTCGCTATGGCCTTGCCTGTGGAATAGCGCGTCTTGACGCGCCGGGATGGGTGCAATACCTGGCCTTTTGCACACCTGCCGGACTGTTCTGCGTGGTCTTCCGCTCGCTGTCCGTAACGGCTACAGAGGTCACCTTGAGTTTTTCCGCAGCCTGCTAGAGCCCCTATTTTGCTTTTGGAATAAAAAGGGCGGCATCCAAAATGGAATGCCGCCCTTTCAGTTATGGGAACGCTCGTTCACTGTGCTCTGTTATACGGTGCGGTTGAATGAACCAACCCACCAATGGTTTTCCCACCAGGAAGCATCACATCATATCGCATACCGACATTGTCCCCATCCGGTGTGACCGGTGAACTATTGAGACCAGCCATCGCTTTGGCACAACCAGCTTCGAATTCGCTCTTCCCAGCACATTCCTTCAACCGAAGCGCAGAGATGCTCAGCGGTTTCCCAATGGCGCCAGACACTTCAGGAATCCGCTTGACGGACGAAATGACTCGATGATTCTGCTCAGTTTCCGTGACAACAAACTCGATCAAATCCGTTGTGCTACCCGGAGGCACTTCTTTTGCCGCAGCGGGCCCAGCATGAGGACGGCCCATTTTCTTCAGCTCTTCCCAGGCTCCTTTATCAGCATAAAACTTCAACGTCTTGCCTGGATGAACCTTTTGCCAATACAGTCCACTTTCAGCGTTTCCTCCAAAGACGGCACTATTAATCCACACTGCTTCATCATAGGGATCCAGCACAATAACCCGACCCTGAAGCGTGGTCGGCTTACTCATATCACCCCACTCGAATCGTTCTTGAAATGACTCGATAGCCATGGCGGTTGAGCCCATCCCGACAATGAGCGCAATGGCAGCCAGAACAGCTCCACCTTGCTTCTGCAGCATCATGATCACATCCTCCTTCAATAGCATCTTCGGCAGTGAGAGAATGGCTAATCTTCCTTAATGATCTTGAAACCGGTGATGGTCCTGCCGTCTAAGGTGACCTCCATGGCAACCAATTCTTGAGAAGCTTTGATAATCTGGTCCATTAGGGCCTTATCCTTGACTGATAGACGAACAGTCGTTGCGGCATGATACCAGCCAGAATACGTTGAATTCTTTTCAGAACCACCTGAAAACCCCCATGCACAGCAACTGAACAAGGGATCTGGCGGTTTGACGTCAAGCATGGTTGATGAACGACCACTCGGTGTTCCCGACCCCGGCTCTCCGCTATTCCAATATTGAATTCCAAATAAAAGTTCTCCATCAGGGTTGTCGGCCCATTGTGACCAAACACGGCCTTGGAGCGTTTTGGGGGCGGCTTCAGACTTCAGCGGTTTCCCGCCGACGACTGCATCAGCGAGGCCTAGGTGTTCGATGCCAGCGGCTAACGAAACCTCGGCCGTTAGCAAACCGAAACCCGAGCAAACTGCCACGGCAGCTAGAACAACAGCCATCTTCATACCAAGTCCCTCCTTCTATCAAATTAAATCAAATGGCCTGATTGATATGTTATTCATGCCCAATGTTTGTGCTGTTTCTTTAAGAAACGATTGTAAAGCCTCATACAGCCCAGCTACCTACATGACTACCATTTATCGAACCGCACATTCTTCGTCATCGTACCGGAACGGTACTGAAACTGCGATGTCCTGTCAAGACAATGTTTACAGAATCGGGAGGTAGGCAAATAAGCAACACAAACACATTCTAACACAATTGGTTACAACGCTCACCGGCAATGACACCCTATACAGCTCGCGGCGCTATGAAAATCGCGCCGTCAACGCGGTGACTTGCCGGGATGTCAGCGGCCCCAATGCCGTCACGGCCATTTTTCCCGCTCCAAAGAGATCCTGGGCTACACGCTGAATCTGCGATTGAGAGACCGCATCAACTTCGGCAATCATCTCTTCAAGGCTTGTGTGGCGACCTGCAAGAAGCTCATCCTTGGCCAGCTTGTTCATGCGGCTGTGTGAACTCTCCAGACTCAGCATGAGACTGCCTTTCATTTGATCTTTCGTTCGTTTCAGCTCGCCACGATCGATACCGGACCTTGCAAGCTTCCGAATCTCACGATCAATCACATCCAAGACCCGCTCAACTTCACGCGCACGACTGGCGGCGTAGACGGTCACCGTACCGCCATCAGTGTAGCCCGTCAAAAATGAGTAGATCGCGTAGGACAATCCACGCTTTTCCCGGACTTCTTGAAAGAGCCGAGAGCTCACGCTACCACCCAACACACTGTTCACAGCATACGCCGCATACCGATCGTGATGGCCCGCTGCGACCCCTCGAAGCCCTAGGCAGAGATGGACCTGCTCCAAGGGTTTCTGTTTCAGAATCACACCGACACAATGGTCCGGTGCCCAGCGTGTGCGTGGCCCTCTAGGTGCTGATTGACGGTAACGCCCAAAGATACGAACCATGGTGCGTTCGAGTTTGGCTTGATCAAAATTCCCGGCCACGGCAAGCACAATCTCTTCCGGTCTATAACACGTATCGATGTACTCGATGAGGGCCCGTCGATTGATGTGAGCGATCGTTGCCTCACGCCCCAGGATCGGTCGGCTTAGCGGATGTCGGCCCATAACCAACTTAGTATGCAGTTCCTGCACGAGATCCTCAGGAT
>CAZOHW010000336.1:0-5311 GCA_964579525.1 uncultured Nitrospira sp.
GGGACAGCGCAGCGTCTGGACATCTGCATCATGATACATGTAGACATCTCCATATGATAGGGAGATACCACAGCTGCCGCTCGAAGGGCAAACTGCCGAGGTGAGCACGACCAGCAACAGCCGTATCTCCGTCAAAGAAAACCAATCGCTAGGGAGTTGAGATGTACGTCTGGAGTAAGCGGCTCGTCATCGGGTTACTCGCAGTCTTTGGGATCGCGCTTGGAGTATCGTTCACTCAAATTCCGGCAGGAGAAGAGGGGACTCTACACCAGCACACCCTTCACTGGATTGTTCTGAACTATATTGGCCTGATGGTCTGGCTTTTCGTCTGGATGATCGATCAGACTCGGGTGCGGGGTAAGAACGTGTGGATCTGGTTGGTTCCATTTCTGGTGGCCCCATTACCCACGTTGATGGCGTTAGTCCTTTTTCTTCAGCGCCGAATGAAGGTGTAATTGAAAAGCTGAGTTCTCACCTCTACTGTTCACACCTTCTCAGTAGTCGTTCGCACGATTGCATGTAGTAGGATAGTTACACTAGGTGTAATTAGATGATTCGCTCTTGCGTTGAAATGAGAAATTAAGTTGCTCCCTTGCAAGCCTTAAGGATTCATTGGCGGTATCCGTCCCGGAGAAGTACCAAAGGCAATGGCCCTGTTCACAGCTTGGGCGGGAGGCAAGGGAAATAATCCGGCCTTGAGCATTGTATCTTCGCCCTCGCGACTCATAACGAAGGTGAGAAATTCATGCACCGCATCAGGCAATGGTGTTGTAGCGGCCTTATCGAAGTATAGATACAAGGTGTGTTGCAGCGGATAGGTTTGATCGGCCACAGACTCCTGAGTTGGCAAGATAAAGGGCATCCCGTCCTTCTCCGCAATTGGAACCGCTCGTACATTCAAGGTATGCAGGCCGATCGCGCTATAGCCAATTCCCAGGGGATCATGGCTGACACTCATGGCCACTGAAGCGGCCCCATGTTCTTCATGGACCTCTGGCTTAAACTCGCCACCTGCAAGACCGAATTCCTTCACGAAAGCCCTTGCTTGCGATTGTCGTTCACGACCGTAGAGCTGAATTGGCAGATCTCCCCAGCGGTCAGTCAATCCAACTTGTCCCCATTGAGAAATAGACGCCTTGCCGCCTCGTTTCCGCGTCGATGAGAACATGGCATCGACCTGATCAAGAGTCAGTCCAGACAGTGGATTATCTTTGTGCACATACAACGCGACCGCATCCACAATTATGGGTATCGCAGTCGGTGCATAGTCATGTTGGGTGATGAATTCTTTCACTTCCGCATCAGTAAGCTGATGCGATGTAGCAAGCAGGTGGAAGCTGGTAGGCCGATCATCCATCATCATGATCTTGCCTGTCTTCCTGAGGGGCGGTTGCAGAAACTCCGTAATCGCATTGGGGTTTCCTTTTTTTACCTCAATGGTGATCTTTGGCTGAAATCGCTGGAAGTTGGCACTCAGACTGGTAAAAAGAGGATATAACGATTCCGAACTGTGAATCTTGAACGCACCAGAGACCTGCTTCTGTGGACTATACAGGGCCAGTGTTGTATTAGCGCTCAGGGTTACAAAGGGGTCACTATGCTCGGCTAAAGACCTCTCAACAAAATAGGCACCGTGGAACGCAGAGAGTAAAACAAATCCCAGTGTCAATCGGTGCATCACTTGTTCCTCCCATTACGAGGTCGATCACGAACGCCATGATCACACGACGATCATGCCAGCGATCACAGCGGTGCTACGAAGGATTCAAAAGATCCTCAGTCAGCGGGACAAAGTATTGCTGCCGGATGATGTCATGCACGGCCTTGGACTGGACATAGTCGATAAAAGCCTTGGCTAGTCCAACTGGGAGATTCCGGGTGACGATGTGCAAGGGACGGGAAATCGGAAAGGTTCCGTTCCGCACAGTCTCAGTGGAAGCGGCAATTCCTCCAACTGGCAGTAGCTTAATCGGTACTCCTTGCGATGCGTCGAATTCGGCTGTCCCGATCGAGACGTAGCCGATGGCGTTTCGATTTCCCGCGACAGTCTTTACGCCCTGCTCGTTGTCGCCGATCACCACCTGCGCTTTGATGTCCGTATTCTTCAGCTTAAAGTAGTGCGAGAAGACTTCGAGCGTGGACCGACCCTCGGCTTTGTTCACCACCGTAACGGGCGCGTCCTTCCCTCCGGCATCTTTCCAGTTGGTGATTTTGCCTGTGTAGATCGCCACCACCTGTTCATCGGTGAGGGTCTGAATGGGATTGTCTTTGTGGAGAATGATGCCCACACCGTCGCGGGCCACCGGAAACGCGTGCAGATCCTTTTCCTCATCCTTTATCGCCCGCGAGACCATGCCGATGTCGGCCAGTCCTTGGCGCACGTCCGCCACCCCGCGCGAGGAGCCGCCCGTCTGCACGTCCACACGTACTTTGGCATGGAGACTCTCGAATCGCTTGCCAATCTCAGCGATTAAGGGAGCGAGGGTGCTGGCACCGGTAATCACCAGTTTGCCGGATAGCTGTTCCGCTGACGTTGTCTGCGCAGACGCCGCCCCGGGCGCTCCTATAATAATGGAGAGACATAAAAACGAGGCGAGCAAGCTAGTTATGGTCTGCTGAAACACAGGAATAGAGTGATACATGGAGGTATCTACATATCTTAGTTATGAGCAATTCTTCAAGTTACGGAATTACCGCATTTGAGGCAAGGCTGGACGCTAGTGCAGAGTCAGTTCGTGCTGTTTCACAAACACTTGTTTGTGAAAGACCTCACCTCTGCCGCTGCCATAACGGAAAATCCAACAAAAACCTATTGCAAAATCCCATTGCAGAATCTATCTGGCAAAACCCCTTTTAGCTGATGAGTTTTGAAACAGGCGGTGGGAGGGTACAACAGAATCAAAAAAGTCATTGCAGCTAAACATGATAAAATCTATTATCATGTTAGAACTGCATAGGAGGAGAGAGATGGATGCGCGAGCTGGTTCCATTATATACAGGTGGTCTGACGCCGGCCCAGTTCGAGCACCTGGCCGACGTGCCGCCCGAGCTCGAATGGCTCGCGAACCTCACCAATGAGAAAACCCGTCGCGCCTACAAAATTGATGTCAGTGAATTTTCCCGCTTCCTCCGGCTCACCAAACCAGCAGAGCTTCGGACCATTACTCGTGCCCATGTCATCGCCTGGCGCACGGAGCTCGAAGGGCGGATGATGTCGCCGGCCAGTGTCCGGCGGAAACTCTCGGCGGTGTCCTCGTTGTTCGAGTATCTCTGTGAGCACAACGCCGTCGCCGGCAATCCCGTCGATGGGGTCAAGCGGCCCCTGGCCAATAGTAATGAGGGCACAACCCCGGCCCTCTCCGATGCTCAGGCACGGCGGCTCTTGGAAGCCCCACCCGAAGACACACTCAAAGGCCTGCGCGATCGCGCGATTCTCGCCACGCTGCTCTATCACGGGCTGCGGCGGGAAGAGCTGTGCACGCTGCACGTCAAAGATCTGCAGAGCCGCCAGGGTGTGATTCACTTTAATGTGAATGGCCAGCTCGCACAAGAAAGTCTGCCCTACCTGAAAACGGTCGAGTCGGTGACCGGGCGCTGGCGGGTATTGAACTATGATCAGCGGGGTCGCCTGGCCCGCATCAAGCAACCCGACGGATCGATTCAGCGCCGGTACTACGATCAGTGGTCGATCCTCGTTCTGGATGAAAATCACCATACCACGCGGACGACGGTCAATGCCGAGGGCCAGACTGCGACGATCGACGAATATACCGGGCTCCTGACCGATCCCCTGGGGTCCTTTCCCGATCAGTTTCAGTATCCGGCCAAGTGTACGATTACGGGCGGCACGGTCAGTGCCACGACGCACTATACCTATGACGGCTTGGGAAACCTCACGACGGTGACGGACGTGCAGGGCAATCAGACCACCATGGCCTATGATGCCCTGAGCCGCAAGGTGCAGATGCAGGACCCCGATATGGGCACCTGGACCTACGCGTATGATCCCGCCGGCAATCTGACCACACAGACGGACGCCACGCAATAAGTCATCTGGTTGCAGTACGACGCCCTGCATCGGCGGGTGCAGAAAGATTACGGCGGGACCGCGCCGAAACCGCTCGGCACCGGCGATGTGCGCTATCTCTATGATGGCCTGTCGTACGGCTATGACGGCATCCCGACCTACCGGATTGGGTGGCTTGCCTCGCTGACGAACCAGTTTGGGAGCACCTCGTTTGAGTATGACTGGGCCGGCCGCGTCAAACGGACGTACCAACAGATTCTCGGCCTACTCGGCAGTGCCATGTTGACGGAATACGTCTATGATAGTTTGGGGCGGATCCGCTCCATTGGGTACCCCGATAATGTGTTGTGTGAACCCGACGTCTCCCCCTGTGATACCAGCCGGATGGTTCACTGGCGGTGAGCTGCCGATACTGCGTGACCAGTTTCGTCGGAACACCCCCAAAGAGCTGCTCGGGTAACTCCAGCGCGCGCAGGCGTTGGAGCGTGGCGATTTCCGCCAGCACGGCCTCCACACTGAACCCGCTGGCGTCGTGTTTCACGCTCGCGAGATCGGAACGCACGAGGAAGAGCGCCATTTGATCATCGTTGCGGCCAGGTTCTGTGGCCTCGGTGCTTACGAGGGCGTCCAAGGCACGGCACATGTCTGACGACAGTTGCGCCGCGGTGCCGGAGACGAGCCGTTCATCGCGGTGCGCGATAGCGAGCCGAAGCAGACGCCACAGCCGTTCGCTTCTCGGTGGTTCACAGTGCTGCTCACGCAGATGTCCCAACGCCATCATTCAGAAATTCTCCGCATTCGGATTCAGGGTGGTGACTCGTTCGCTCAGTCAGTGAACAAAGGCGGGTTCGTCCTCGGCGTGAAACGCCCGGAACCCACAGTGCTTGCGAACTTGTTCGTATTGGGACCGCTGGGTACGTTCGCTCCACGCCCCATCTGGTCGTTTGCCAAGCCCATTCTTTATAATGATCGAGGTGTCGTGAGGCGATGCTGCTTCGCCAGCTGTTTCACCACCATCGTTGGGCCAAATCGCGATAGTGCCGAGCATAGAGCGCCAGCACCTGCCGCTGGAACACGGCTGGCTTCCGCCGACGGAAGTGCACGCTATTTATTACGGTGAGAGTGAAAACGACAATACCGGCACGGAGATTTAACTAGAACCTATCTCAAAATAGTTGACGATCTGCATTTTCATCCGTATAAGTCCAGGCATGCTGCGGCTGCAGGATGATCAATGGGAGCGGATTCGCGAACATTTTCCAGAAGAGCACATCCCGGATTCGA
>CAZOHW010000337.1:0-5300 GCA_964579525.1 uncultured Nitrospira sp.
AAAAAAACTGCCGAAACAGTATTGGATCATTTACAACGCCCTTCTCGACCCCTACGGCCAGAATCAGTGTCTACCGGTCTCGCCACGCTGCAGTACTTGTAGGCTGACAGACCTGTGCGACCGAGTGGGAGTCACAAAGTCCCGTTAGGAGTAAGTAGTAAGGGGTGAGGTGATGGAGAAGGTTAGATTTCAGAGTTCCACTTACCCCTAACCCTTCACCCCTCACCGGCTATATGAAGAGCTTCGTCTCTGCCTCGGCCGTTAAAGACAGGATCGCCGGCAGCCCGAGCACTTCATCGACATTCCGTTCGACCGCACTGGCATCCACGCCCATGTACTCCAGCCCAGCGCTGCAGGCGATCAGCCGAAGCTTCCCGACGTGCTTGGCATCTTGGAACATTTCTGAAATCTTGGGGACCTTCTTCTCCTTGAGCAGCTTGGCCACTTCTTCAGCTGAGCCCGCATACTCGGGTGGGAAATCGATCTGATCAATCTTCCCCTCGGCCAGCTTCTTGATCGTCCAAAACAGCAAGACGACGATCACATCCTTCCCCATCGCGGCAGCCGTCATGCCGAGAGTCGCCACCTGATGCAGCTTATCGTAAGTGGCGTTATGGGCAAAAATGACGAACTTCGGTTTGGTCGACATGGTTTACTGCTTCCGTGCTCGAGTTTTCACACTGTTGACATAGTCCCGAATCGCGGCATCGACTTCGTCGGTGGTCATCGTACGATCATGCGTTTCACTTTCGTCGACAAGATAGCGATCATGATCTTTTTCCTGTTTCAGAATGACGGCATTTTCAGGTGTCACCTCGATCAGCATGAACCATTCTTTTGCCCCTTGTGAAATGACGACCTGCTTACCGGAGCCTCGTTTCTGGATCTCGATCTGAAGCTCCCCTCCTTCATCAGCGAAATCCTTTGCCGAAACCGTGGAAGAAACAGCCCATATTACGAGGATCAGGAACCAGACGCTCAGAGAAGGCATCCTGCAGCAATCCATACCGCCTCCTCATACGTGGGGATTATAGCGATCAGGTTCCATCGCGTAAACACAAGACTGTCACCCCTCAGCTTGAGAGGCATTGGAGCCCATGCTAGGATGCCGCCCGATGGACGGACTTCTTTCAACGGTTGAGCAGTATATCTCCACCGAAACTCTCGTCACCCTGACGGCACTCTCCATCGTCTTTTTCGTCGGATCGCTGATCGCCATCCCCTTCATTCTGATCCGATTGCCAACAGACTTTTTCGACACCCGTGTGCCGAGACGCTGGATGGAAAATCATCACCCCATACTACGACTCCTCGGCCATCTCGCGAAGAATGTGGTCGGCGCCATTTTTTTGTTCGCTGGGTTCTTGATGCTGTTCCTGCCTGGTCAAGGCATTCTCACGATGTTGATCGGAATAACCATGCTGGACTTTCCCGGCAAGCGTAAACTGGAAGCCAAGATGATCGGCCAGCCAGCCGTCCTGGGCACCATCAATAACATGCGTCAGAAGTTTGAAAAACCACCGCTCACGATCGCGCCGGATCCCTAGCTAGGACTGAGATGAAAGGACTGAGGACTGCGATCGCTCATGGACTGATGCCCCTACTCGACCCTTAGTTCTCAGCCCTCAGTCCTCTATAAGACTATAGTCCACAACACCTATGACATCGTTACAACCCGACAAGCGCCCCACTCTCTATCTCATTGACGGCAGCGCCTACATCTATCGGGCCTTCTTTGCCCTACCGGCCCTCAACAATTCCAAAGGCCTCCAGACCAATGCGATCTACGGATTCATGACCACCCTATTAAAAATCATTCGAGAACATCAGCCGGACGGCCTTGCCGTGGCCTTCGACGAGAAAGGTCCGACACTCCGCCACGAGGAGTTCAAGGAGTATAAGGCCCAGCGTCCGCCGATGCCGGACGGCATGAAGACCCAGATCCCCTACATTCATCGCGTCGTGGAGGCATTGAATATCTCAGCCGTGAAACAGCCCGGCTACGAAGCTGATGACCTGATTGGTACTCTGGCTCGGCAAGCAGAGCAGGCAGGCCACGATGTCGTCATCGTCACCGGTGACAAAGACATGCTCCAACTTATCACGCCGCACGTGCGTATCTACGATCCGGTGAAGGATAAATGGTCCAGTAATGCAGAATGTATCGCCAAGTTCGGCGTCGAACCGGCGCGTGTCGTCGAAATCATGGGGTTGATGGGCGATAGCAGCGACAATATCCCTGGCGTAAAAGGCATCGGTGAAAAGACTGCGATGAAGTTGATTGCCCAGTTTGGGACGATCGACGAATTATTCAAGCGTCTCGACGAAGTCACGCCCGCACGCATTAAGACCCTCCTGACGGAACAGGCGGACAATGCACGGCTGAGCCGGAAACTCGCGACCATTGATACTCAGAGCCCGGTGGAGTTCCATCCTGAATCCTATCGGATCAAGCCACCGCACGACGAACAGTTGGCTGATCTTCTGCGCGAGCTCGAGTTCACCTCTCTTCTCAAGAGCCTCCAGCCATCCTCGAAGCCACAAGCCAAGATCCAGGAAACAGTGACCATTGACGATGAAGCAGCCGCACAGCGGTTTGCTGACAGCTTACCGAAGAACGCTCCACTCGCGGTGCACTGTCTCTTCGCTGGACAACCAGGCGTGCATGCGGATCTGAGAGGTCTCGCCCTCTCGAGCGAGGGCCACACTGCCTTCATCCCAATCGACATCCACGCCTATATGCGACCGATCATGCCCCTCCTTCACGATCCAGAGAGGATCAAAGTGGCGCATGACCTCAAAGCCACATTGTTAGCCTTGCATCGCCTGGGCGTAACCTTGGCCCCGCCCTACGTCGACACCATGATCGCGGATTATCTGCTCAATCCCAATCGGCGCGACCATGGTCTCGAGACGATTGCGATGGAACGACTGGGCGAGCGGTTTGGCTCGGACAAGGAGAACCAGGCCCAACCACAGTCGCTCTTTGAAATCGATACCGGATCTCGAGATCAAGTAACAGGAGCCGCTTCGTGCTTGGTCAAACTGGAGCCAATCCTGGCAAGACAGTTGACGGAACAAGGGAGCCTGAATCTCTTCACCGAGGTTGAAATGCCGCTCGTCCCGGTCCTCGCTGATATTGAACGAAACGGGTTCTTGCTCGATGTCCAAGGGCTGCAGGGTCTGAGTCAAGAGCTCGAACGTGAACTCGACCGTATGATGACTAGCACTACCTCGTTGGCTGGAGGAGAGTTCAATATTAATTCTCCCAAACAGCTGGCGACCGTCCTATTCGAAAAGCTTGGCCTCAAACCCCTTCGGAAAACCAAGACGGGATATTCCACTGACGAAGATACGCTGACACAACTCGCATCACAACATGACCTACCGGCACAAATTCTGAACTACCGAAGCCTCAGCAAGCTCAAGTCGACCTATGTGGACGCCTTACCAGAACTGGTCAGGCCAGAGACAAAACGGCTCCACACTTCGCTGAACCAGACCGTCACCGCGACAGGGCGCCTCTCCTCCACCGATCCCAATCTCCAAAACATCCCCGTGAAAGGTGAGTATGGCCTGCGTATCCGTGAAGCCTTCATCGTTCCCAAGGGCCATGAACTGCTCTGCGCCGACTATAGCCAGATCGAGCCTCGCATCCTGGCCCATTTATCACAAGATCCTCGCCTGCTGTCAGTCTTTGCCGAAGAAGAGGACATCCATATGGCCACCGCCATGGAGATTTTCGGGCTCCCCTCCAGTCAGATCACCAGAGACATGCGCCGCGCCGCCAAGACCGTCGTCTTCGGGATCGTCTACGGGATCAGCCCGTTCGGCCTCTCTCAGAACTTGGGCGTTTCCCAGCCCGAAGCAAAAAAATATATCGACACCTTCTTTGAGCGATTCGCCGCGGTGCGAGCTCTCATGGATCGAAACATTGCTGAAGGACGAGAGAAGGGCTACACCACCACAATTCTTGGCCGCCGCCGACCCATTCCTGAATTGCAGAGCGGCGATCCCACACAACGAGGCTTTGGCGAGCGCATGGCGGTGAATAGTCCCATCCAAGGTTCAGCAGCGGACTTGATCAAAGTCGCCATGATCAACGTCCATAAGAAACTCCACGAAGAGCTACCCCACGTGAAGATGATCCTCCAAGTCCACGACGAACTCATCTTCGAAGTGCCCGACCATGATTTAGAGGAAGCCAAGCGTGTGGTAAAACAAGAAATGGAAGGCGTCGGCAAACAGTTGGGCCTTTCAGTTCCATTGAAAGTGGATCTCGGCGTCGGAAAAAACTGGCGCGCGGCACATCCGTAACACAGAACAAAATGAGGTGACCCATGCAGAATATCCGTCAATCCATAGCCTGGTTATTCGGAGGTGCCGGTATTGGAGCAGTGGGACTGCTGCTGTTCATGGGACAACCTTTCTCCGCAAAAGCTCAGGAGCCCAAACGATATCAGTACATCATTGTCGAAGTACTCCCCGACACGAAGAACATGCAAACCAAGCTGAACGAGTTTGGAGCAGACGGTTGGGAACTCGTGGCGGTCCCGATGGGAAGCATGACCGAACCGAGGTTGGTTTTTAAGAAGTGAGAACCATCCGGCTAATGGACGGCCAGGTAGAAGCGGCCGGAAAACAAGGTTGCTTCACCGTTCTTTTGAGGTGATCTCAGCGTCGGGAAAAACTGGCGCGTGGCACATCCGTAACTGAAGAATGTCATAAGCAAATAGGTCGGCATCATCTATTGGTTGCAAGGGCGATCAAGTACTTCCTAGCTGAAGTCCCGCAGTTGTCAGGCTGTGCAGCAGATGGCTTCAAGTATCAAGAAACGCTGGCGAACGTTGAAATCCTCATTCGCGAATAGCTCGAAACAGCATAGGAATTGGAACGACCAATCCTAGAACCGAAAAGGAGACTGACTTCTTTCAGCACCAAGAGAACGAAATCCCGCTGCTCTTGGCCTTGACGATTTCTCCAAACACACGCCATACTCGACCACCCATGAAGATCCTGCTCGTCATCCTTCTCGCACTTTTTGTTCTTCCCGCTGGGCAAGGAGTCGCGTTTGCACCGCCAGACAGCAAAGACCTGGCGACACTCCAGGCACAGGCTCAGCAAGGGGATACGGAAGCACAAGTGAGGCTCGGAGACCTGTATGCCAAGGGACGGGGAGTCCCGAAGGACTACACCCAGGCCCGCGCATGGTACGAGAAAGCCGCGGCGCAGGGACATCCGATTGGACAAAACAACCTCGCGGAACTCTATTTTGCAGGACTGGGTGGACCACAAGACTA
>CAZOHW010000338.1:0-5290 GCA_964579525.1 uncultured Nitrospira sp.
CTCTCAACTCAACGACGAAGGAACGCAGACCGTCCAAAGCGCGAGTCCTTCTTTCTACATTGGAGATTCTTTGGATGAACCAGCAATATTATGTCGTTACGGACGGTTCCGCGATTGGGAACCCCGGGCCCGGTGGTTGGGCGGCGGTTCTCGTAAACGGACGTATGCAGTGGGAGATTTCTGGCGCCTGTTCCTGGACCACGATTTCAGAGATGGAGCTTATGGCGGCAATTCAGGCACTTCGTTCGATCCCCGCAGGCTCCAAATTAAACCTGTGCTCCGACTCCGATTACCTGATTCGCGGGATGAAGTACCTCGCAATCCAGTGGAGAAACCAGGGATGGCGAAACCGGCGCGGTCTGCCTCTACAGCATCAAGGGTTATGGCTGGAGTTGCTTCAACTGGAGAAAGAGGTCCATATACGCTGGACGTGGGTTCGTGGTCATAGCGGCCACCGGCTGCAAGACCACGCCGACGCACTCGCATACGCTGAAGCACGGCAACGCTTTTTAGCGCTTCGGCGTGCGGCATAGCGCACACACATGGCGTCCAAAGCACACAACCTCAACCCAAAGTCCGCGATGAGATAGGCGCAAGCAGGGTGATCGTATCTCGCAAAATACTTTCTTTGATGGCATTCCGATTCCGCTTTATTCCACCCTCCACGGAGAGTGTTCGGACCAGTGGCTCATTGCGTCTTCCGCCCAGGCGGTAGTCTTGTTTGTGTGGCAAGAAGTACAGGGATTGGGAATTTTGTATTTGTCCGTCATGGCTGGAGAGATGAATCGGAACGTATGGGCATGGACATACACGCCCGGAACGCCTTCGCTTTCGATCTCCGGCATGTGGCAGGCGACGCACTGGCTTCCAGGGCTGCCGTCTTTATGGTGGGTGTGCGCTTCGAGACTCGCCACGTGCGGCCCGTTCGGAGACATGGGGCCATGACAGTCCAGACAGATTTGGTTCGCGGGCTTGATAAGCTGCGCGTAGTTTCCAGTTCCATGCACATCGTGGCAATCGAAGCATGTGATGCTGTGCCGGTACATCACGCTTTGCGCGAAATCGTTCCCCTGCATGCGGTTCTTATGCGCCGTGCAGTCCGGAAAGTAATAGAAGTCCGTTTGTCCGAGCGTGCAGTTTTCCAACCTCCAGAAATTCTGTAGGCGAAGGCCAACATGATAACCCACCGGCCAGTCGTAGTATTTTCCTTCGATTGGAGTGGTCAACGGCCGCCCCTGGGAGTGGCACTGAATGCAGACATCGTTTGCAGCCACGGAATCCATGTTCGCCTGACGGATAGAGGTGTGCCCACCAGTCGGCCCCAGTCGATGGAACATGATACGGCAGCCACTTGCGCGTGCCGACGTCCCATTGCACCGGCAAGGGAAAATAGTCGTCCCCAACTTTTGTGAAGTAGCGCTGCTTCCACATGCTGCCGTAGACGAATGCGACTTGATTCTTTGTGAACTTGGCTACGGTATTAGTTGCCAGGTTGGGGATGATGGCATCGGGATGCGTCCGCGGATCACGCACCACGTTGGCCATTGGTGTTTTCTTCCAGCGGGCGTAGATATCAGCATGGCACTTCTCGCATGCCTGAGAACCAACATAATGCGCAGAAGCAATGGTATTTGCCTGCTGCGACAGTTCTTGATGCGTGAGTGGACGCAAGCTTCTTACAAAGAGCACGAGCCTCCAACTGTCGTCTCCCGATTCCCGGTGCGGGTTGCCCCATGCAGGCATGCCGGTGAACTGCACTCCGTTTTCGATGATGTAGTGGATTGCGCCATCCGTCATGTTTTGCGTTGCTGAAGCACGAAGATCTGGGACGCGAGGATACTCGTGCAAACCGATTTGTGTCCTGCCGCTGCCGTCAATTCCATGACAGATAGCACACCGCATCAGGAAGTCTTCCCGGCCATCCCGCAGCGCCTCTGAATCGGTTTGGAGCGGATTCTTCTTGTGGCGTTCACTTCTTGGAATCGCAAGATTGCGCACGGTCCTGGCCACGAATGTCTCGAATGCAGACGGCGTGGAGGTAGCGCGAAAGCCTCGCCACATCAGAAACGTCAGACAAAGAACTCCAAGCGCCAGGAACCCGAGGATTGTCACGAAAATTGGCTTCCATGATCTCATCGCTATATTCCGAAGCCTCCCACGCGGTCTACTTCTGACCATCTGGCCGCATGATCCTCAACACCGGACGTCCATTGATGTTTTCAAGAGGAAAGTAGACGAGATGCGTCTGCGGGTCAACGGCCACGGTGTGCGCGCGTGGCATGTTGAGCGAACCGAGCAGGATCAATTTTCTGTTGTCGTATTGGAAAATCGTCACTGTGCCGGACTCAGCGGAGACATACAGCCGCTTCAGACCGGGATCGAACGCCAATACATCGGGATCGTCGCCCACCTTATAACTTGAAAGCATCTTCAGGGTGTTCAAGTCCACCACGGCGAGCGAATGATTCTCTTCACCAGCGATGAAGGCCAGGTGGTCAGCTAGATCGAGCGCGATTCCATGAGGGTTTTGAATTCCGGGAAGTGGGTGTCGGCCTAAAATTTTGTTGGTCGCCGGATCGATGACCACGAGCATATTCACGCCATGCACCGCCACTAGGATGTGACCGGATACCGGATCGTAGACTGTGTTCCCAGCCCCGCCACCGAGAGGAATCGTGGTGGCAAGCGTGTTGGTCGTGGCATCGATGACCGCGTCTACGCCGCCATGCTCATCGGAAACAAATACTTTCTTTTGCTTCGGTGCGTATGCCAGCCCGTCCGGGTAATTGATCGGCCCTGCCCTGCCTATAATCTTCAGCGTCTGCGTATCGACTGCGACGACCTGGTGGTTCCCCGTCGCAGACGCGAACAGGCGATGAACTTCGGGAGCAGCGCATACTCCATGCACCCGTTTGAAGCCGTCGAGATTGGCGATCAGCTTTCTATCCCGAACGTCGAATACGATGAGCTGATCGGCGTTCATGTGGGCGATATAGAGCCGTCCGCTCGATGGATCGAAGCTCTGGTAGTCGAACCGGACGGCCGGACCGGGCATCGGAACGTCGGCTACGACAATCAATCCGTTGTCAGCGGTCTTGGAACGCTGCGCAGAAACCAGCGCTGACAGAGACAACAAGGTTACCGCGAGACAGCGAGCCAATATCTGCATACTGCGAAGGTTCATCATTCTGTATTTGCCCTTCCCATAATTCAAGGCTATGTGACGATCTGGTCTGGGCCTCTCCAAGTTCATGGATCGAAGGCCGCGCAGCACTCGTTGCAGATTGTAACGGCATCGTTCACACAGCAACGTTATACCAGTCAAAGGTCATCCAGTGCCTTGCCGGAACCCGCATGTTTCACAGAGGATACGCGAACCCTTGGTAGGTGTAGGTCATCGGACGTGGGCCAGGAAGGTAGCCGGTTCTGAGTTCGGCAATCTGAAATCCTGCCGCCGCGATAAGGTCATCCATTTTGCGGTTGAGATGGCAACCTCCCCCAATACGTTTCCAGGCCGGGGTAAGCCGGTTCTGCCAGCCAGCTACGCCCGGGTCTGGAGCGCGGCCATGTTCGAGAAAGATGAGACGCCCATTTGTCTTGAGGACCTGCTTCATTTGCTGAAGCGCCTTGGGAACATCCGCAATGGAACACAGCGCCCACGTTACGACCACCGTGTCGATACTTGCATTGGCGAGTGGCAGTGGTTCCTCGGCGGATTGCAGCAAAAAGTCAACTGGAATGGGGTAAGCTTCGGCCTTCGTGCGTGCCATCCTTTGGAGCGCAATGGATGGGTCCACTCCATAGATATGCCGGACCTGCGGCGAATAGAACGGCAGATTCAGGCCCGAGCCGATGCCTACTTCCAGCACTTCACCGCGAGCCTGAGGAATCCACTCTGCGCGGAGACGAGACGTTTCCTTATTCCGCATCGCCACATCAATGATGCGGGGAAGAATGCATTTTGCGTAAAACCCCATATATCCTTCCTGTCCCGCGAAACCTGATCGATGTTCACGTAAAACGCGCCAGAGCGTGCATCAAAATCGTGCATCAAAATATCGATCGTTAGAGCGATTCGCCACAGGGCGAGGACTGCCTCTGATCCTGCAAGTCTTTCTCGCTGAGGGGGCCAGCATTGCTGCGGCCAAATGACCGCAAATAGATCGACATCTCGAACATTCGTAGCAACACCTCTATGGCCGTGGTAATAGCGTCAGGATCTCGTTCTGAAGATGGTTGAGATCGACAGCTCCTTGATGTTTGAAACGGATTGTGCCACTCCTGTCTATCAGGAAGGTGACAGGGAGGCCGTAGATGTCGCCATACTTTCCCCCGATCTTCTCATCACCCATCACAACCGGGTAATTCAATCTGTATTTCCGATATGCTGTCCGCACCGGTTGTGCGTCATCATCCATGGAAACGCCGATGACCTGTAGCCCGCGCCCACCATACTCCTGCTGCCACGCAACAAAGCGCGGCATCTCGGCAAGGCACGGTGCGCACCAGGTCGCCCAGAAATTGAGCAGGACCACTTTGCCGCGATAATCCGCAAGATTCACTTGTCGATGGTCCAGATCCATTCGGGAAAAGTTGGGAGCACTGCGGTAGATAGTCGGCTTAGAAGTTGTGCCTCTTGCATCAAGAGAGTTGCCTCCGGCTGACAAAGCCGTCATCATCAGCAGCAGGTGAACCATCCGTTTCGAGCTTGTTCGCGGAAGCATGATTCGCAGCATCTTTTGCCCCTATCGACCCTTTGTGACCGGATATCCCTTGTCTACCCAATTGGTCCCAAAGTTATCGGCAAGATAGAGCGCTTTGACGCGAGTGAAGCCGAGAGCGTGTAACTGCCGATAGGCGGGCCGAATGTTAGGGCACTTATTCCACGGACAGCATCCGCAATAGATGATGAGGAACTGATTCGACTTCAGCCCTTTCACCCGGTCCCGGAGCGCCTGGAGTCCCGACTCCTGCCCTCCGGCCCCAATGTACTCCGATCCGGGAATATGCGCCTCGGCGTAGAGGACATGCGAGCCGACCTGTAAAATCAAGGGCTTTTCTTTGCCGGAAGAATGCAATATCTGCACAAGTTCCTCTGGCTGCAACAACTGTGCCGCGGGAATGGTCACATCTACTGAATGCGTTGTTTGCGGCGGAGCGGCTGATGACTGGGCATTTGTGTTGACACAGAGAATGGATAGGATTGCCAACATGCATGCCGCGAAGCTGTATCGAAGGAAGTATTTATTCATGATGATGTATGCCTCTTTTCTCCTGTAACGGATTGCAA
>CAZOHW010000339.1:0-5274 GCA_964579525.1 uncultured Nitrospira sp.
CCCCATGGCTATGGAATAAGAACAGCGGCGGCCGTGCTCCCCCTGCTCGAATAGGCACTAATGAAGACCAGAGTGGAGTCCATTTTTCTTTTTGAATGGTCTGAGCCAACTGTTCAATGGTCGGCGCTTGAATCAAGGTAGCAAGTGGCAATCGCTTCCCATAGAGCTTCTCAATCTCGACGATGATGCGAACGGCTAGGATTGAATGCCCACCCAGTTCAAAAAAGTTGTCCCGAATGCCGATGTTTTTCACTTTGAGGATCTTGGCCCAGACACGTGTCAGCGCCTGCTCGATAGGGTCGCGCGGAGCCATATGCTCTACCGCCTCGTCCGGCTGGACGTCGGGCGGCGCCGGCAAGGCCAAACGATTGATCTTGCCGTTCGGAGAAAGCGGGAACGCCTCCAGCACGACGATGGCAGAAGGCATCATGAACTCCGGAAGACTCTGCTTGATATGAAGGTGCATGGCTTCGACTTCCAACCGCTGACCGGCTTGCGGCACCACATATGCCACCAGACGCTTCTGACCGGGCCGATCCTCGCGGGCCAGGACCAAACTTTGCCGAACCCCAGCCAAGCGATCCAATGTCGCTTCGATCTCACCCAATTCAATTCTGAATCCTCGCAGCTTGATTTGATGGTCGAGCCGTCCCAAATACTGAATGGACTTATCCGGTAACCACCGGCAAAGATCGCCGGTTCGATACATTCGTACATTAGGTCGACCCGCAAATGGATTGGCGACAAAGCGCTCGCCGGTTAGATCGGGTTGGCCGTAATAGCCACGCGCCAGTCCTTCACCGGCCAAATAGAGCTCGCCTAATACCCCTCTCGGAACAGGGTTACGATGCGCATCGAGAATGTAAGCTTGCGTGTTGGTAATGGGCCGGCCGATCGTCACAGGCATTCCGCGAGGCACCAGCGTATAGGTCGAATAGGTCGTCGCTTCGGTCGGGCCATAGAGGTTATAGACTTTCTGCACGTGTGTCTGGGTATAAATCTGTTCAACCAGCGCATCAGATAACGCTTCACCGGCAAGATTCACGACTTTGACGGATGAGGGCACGCCGCCCATATGGAGCAATTCCATCATCGCGGAAGGCACGGTATTGATGAGCGTGACGTCGTTTTTTTTCGATAAACTCGGGAGATGCAATGCATTCGGTGCGACAATGATGGTTCCGCCGGCATTCAGTGTGACGAACAGCTCAAAGATGGAGAGATCGAAGCAGACCGAAGTCGAAAACAACACGCCGGACAATTCTTCCGGAACAAATACCCGGCTCGCCCACTGAACAAACGTCACTGCCGAATGATGTTCGATCGCCACGCCTTTCGGTCGACCGGTCGATCCGGATGTAAAGAGGACATAGGCGAGGTGTTGCGGAGTCGCTCCCGAGACCAAGTCGTCTTCTCGCCCCTTGGCAATATCCGCCCAATCCACATCCAAACAGATCACTTGCCCCACAAATCCTGGCAATTGATTGACAAGCGCCTTCTTCGTTACCACAAGAGGCGCATGAGAATCTTCAAGGATAAATCCCAACCGTTCTTTGGGGTATTCGGGGTCCATGGGCACATAGGCCGCACCTGTCTTCAAAATTCCAAGAATTCCCACCAGCATGTCGAGCGAACGTTCCAGGAACAACCCCACCAAAACGTCCGGTCCTGCGCCCATCGACTTCAATCGGTGTGCCAAAAGATTGGCGCGGCGATTCAATTCCCTATAAGTCAAATGCAGACCCTCGGCGGTGACGGCTTGAACGTGGGGGGTTTTCCTGGCTTGTGCCTCAAATAATTCATGGAGCGTGAGGTGGTTGGGAAACTCCACAGAGGGATCATTCCATCCCTGTACCAGTTCATCACGCTCGCCGTTCGTCATGATCGGAAGCATTCCGATCTGTTCAGACGGTGTCGCCACCACATGCTCGAGCAATGTCTGATAGTGTCCAAGCCATCGTTCGATTGTCGCAGCGTCGAAGAGATCGGTGTTGTAGTCGCATTCCACATGCAAGCCGCGAGGTCCTTCCACGAAGTTGAAGAACAGGTCGTAGTGCATGGCGCGCTTGGGATTGCGCTCGCACATGAACTTTGCACCGGAGAATTCTTCCGTACTGGAATCCCGATCAACATTGAAAATCACTTCTACCAGCGGTTGTCGTCCTGCATGTCTCGGGACGTTCACATGCTGAAGAATGGTTCCGATCGTACACTGGTAATGGTCATAGGCATCCAACACGTTTTCCTTCACGAGCGCCAAATTCTCATGGAAACCGGCCTCCGGGCGAAGATGGGTGCGAATCGGAAGCAAGCTCACACAATGCCCGACCAGATTGTTCTTGCCGGTGACCGCCTGTCCTGCCACCGGCAAACCGATGACCACATCCGTCTGGCCCGTCAGCCGATAGATCAATGTCTCGATCGCCGTCATCAGCAAAACCACCATCGTCGTACGTTGCTGCCCAGCCGTTCGTTTCAACGATTGATAGAGCCCCCCGTCGAACGATCTGATGAACGTGGCCGCTTTTGCAGAACGCACCAACGGTCGCCCACGATCGGTCGGAAGATCAAGCGGCGGTGGCACATCCATCAGTTGTCGCTGCCAATATTCGATCGCGCTATGAAGGGATGAGCTCTCCTGCTGAACGGCCGCCGCATATTCTCGAAAGGGCACAGGCTCATCCAGTGTTGGTTGACCACCCTGCTTAAACGCCGAGTAGACTTTGGCTAGTTCGCGCATCAACACTCCGCTCGACCACCCGTCACAGACGATGTGATGAGCATTCCAGATCACCACATGGTGTTCCTTGGACAGCCGAACAACTCGTACTCGTAGGAGTGGTCCGTTCGCCAGGTCGAACGGCATGGACACTTCGCGATCGACGAGAACACCCAATTCTCTCTGCCGATCAACCTCCTTGAGACCACTGAGGTCGGCAACCGGTACGTCGATACCTTTGCCGGGGTCGACTTCCTGCCATTGCCCATCGCTACTCACTCTGGCCAAGAGAATGGGATGCCGTCGTACGACCTGCCGGAGGGCTTCAGAGAAGGCTTCGATATCAAAACTACCTTGGAAATGAAGGCTGAATGATTCATTGTACGCAACTGCCGCATGATCGCCCATTTGGGCTGCCAGCCAGATCTCCTTCTGCGCTTCGGTGAGCTGAAATCTCTCACTCCTACGTTGGTCCGAACTGCCTTCAGCACCACGGACCTGTGACGGAACAACGGCATGAGAGAAGTTACCGGCCTGGGCAAGAGCCTGTGCCTGGCCAGCCGCAGAGGCCAACAACCCACTCGTATACATCTCGGCGAGACACTCCTTGAAAATCGCCACTAACCTCACCAGATCTGACTCGGTGTGCGCGGTGGTGATGATGAAGTTCCGATTTTCCCATATCAGGATTCCGCGCTGACGCAGCAGGTAGAACAGCAACCCGGCCAACTTCTGGTCCGGCGTATAGGTCAATGTCATCAGTGAACTGAATTGCGCGAGTTGATAGGGAGCATGGAATTCATCGATGATGGCTCGCAATTCTGCGGCGAGCGTGGTCGTCCGATCGGCGAGTCGCTTCTGAAGGTCGGGCCCTTGTTGCTTCAAATAAATCAACACCGACTTCGCGGCAGCCAGGGCCAAGGGATGCCGCACACAGGTTCCGGCGAAAAAGGTGACGCCAACCTCAGGAAAGGACGCATCTCCGTATTGCCAATTCCCTCCGTCTAGAGCATCCATATACTTCGCACGTCCGGTCACGACCCCGATGGGAATTCCACCTCCGATAACCTTTCCATAGGTCGCCAGATCCGCCCTAATTCCGAACAATGCCTGAGCACCGCCGGGGTGAACACGAAATCCCGTGACCACCTCGTCAAACACCAAGGCCATACCAGCATCCTGGGTGACTCGCCGAAGCTCTCGGAGAAACTCCACCGGCTGAAGATCCAATCGTCGGGCTTGGACTGGTTCCACAAACACGGCCGCGATCTCCGATCCACGAGCCCGCAAGATATCCAAAGACTGCGGATTGCCATAATCCAACACGATGACCTGGGCCAGCGCACTGTCAGGGATGCCGGGTGCAATCGCGCCTGTACGAGTTTCCCCGTTGACGGTCAGCGGCCGGAACAACACTTCATCAAAAATACCGTGATAGGCTCCAGCAAACACCGCGATCTTATCGCGCCCAGATACTGTTCTTGCGACGCGCATCGCCGCCAATATCGCTTCAGATCCGGTATTGGTAAAGCCGACCCGTTCCATGCCAGTGAATTCTTTGATCAACGTCGCCACTTCGTACGCAATCGGCTGGATCGGACCGATTTCAAACCCTCGATCCAGCTGTTCGTGAACCGCCTGAACCAAGAACGGCGGTCGATGGCCGAAAAAGTCCGCCCCGAACCCCATGACAAAATCCACATATTCATTGCCGTCGACATCCCATACCTTCGACCCATCAGAACGGACGGAGACAATCGGATATACCATTTCCTTCCAGAGCCGATTGAAGCCCGCCACGGATCTCGGGTCAGCCAAGACCGTCCGGTGCTCACCGGCGAGCTTCTTCGATCCAAGAGTCCGTTTCGTATACCGATCGATCAACGCCCCCAGCGCCCGCTTCTGTTCGTCGGACAAAGCGGTACTCGCATGCTTATCGAACGGTTTGAACGGTCCGTGAGATTTTCCCGATGATGGTGCAGAGAGTGACTGTGCCACAGAAGCCGACGGTGCTGGGATGGGCGTGGTAGGCGAGGAGGCCGGCTGACGCCCCATCAATTGAAGAATCTGATTCGTTAATTGTTGCTGTTGCAACAGAATCTGTTCAAGCAGTGGCTGCGGCACAGTCCCGGCGACGGATGTCCCTGGGGCCACCGAAGTGACTGGCATTGGTGGTGGTTCGCTCTTCACATCAGGCGGCATCACTGCGTCAAGATATGAGGCGATCGCGCCCAACGAACTCAACTCTTCCATCAGCTGACGGAATGAGATCTGCACTGAAAACTTACGCTGAATCAGCTGAGCCGCTTGGGTTAACAACAGTGAATCTAACCCTAACTCCAACAAATCGGCAGCGGCATCGACTTCGCTCAAATCATAACCGGACAGTTCCTGCATTAATCCTCGAACCGCTGCCAGCAATCGTTCCTTCCGTGGAATGGTCTGTTCTGATCGAGGTGTTGCTTCTGATGAACCAACGCCTATGGGCTGAACAGCGGCGGCTGGTGATGATGCAGGGACATATTCCCCGCATGCCGGAGCCACTACGGTAGCTG
>CAZOHW010000340.1:0-5249 GCA_964579525.1 uncultured Nitrospira sp.
AAAAGAGAGAGATGCTGCGGGCGTATTTGAATTATGGTCTCATCGCGTCGGTAGTGGTTTGGGCGGCCATTGTAGGCATGATGGCCTATCGATTGAATGAGTCGCCATGGCGCTGGGCCTTTGTCGGGCTGGTGTTTGCCGGTGGGTTGACGATTGCCGTGATTCTCTGGATCAAGAAATATGTGGATCGGATGAACGAAGCCGAAAAAAAGCAGGAGAGTCAGTTGTGAAAGCCAAAATTCATGTGACATTGAAGCAGGGCATTCTCGATCCCCAGGGCAAAGCGATTGAGCATGCGCTGGACTCGTTGGGGTTCAAGCATACGGCGAATGTCCGTGTCGGGAAGTATATGGAGCTGGATCTCAACCAAACCGATAGGGCCAAGGCTGAGGCTGAGGTGAAAGCCATGTGTGAAAAGCTCTTAGCGAACACGATCATTGAGGAATACCGGTACGAACTAGGCTAGGGGTAGTGCCATGTCCAACATCGGTGTCGTTGTTTTTCCAGGCAGTAATTGTGATCACGATTGTCGATACGTTTTTCACGATGTGTTGGGGCAAGACGTGACGATGATCTGGCATAAGGAAACGTCGGTGGCAGGGCTTGATGCTGTCATTCTACCGGGAGGATTTTCCTATGGTGACTATCTCCGGACCGGCGCGATTGCGCGGTTTTCACCGGTGATGCAAGCAGTGAAACACTATGCGGCTCATGGCGGGTTGGTGCTTGGAATTTGTAATGGATTCCAGATTCTGCTGGAAGCCGGATTATTGCCAGGTGTCATGTTGCGAAATAAATCGCTCCATTTTATTTGCCGTGAGACCTACGTGAAAGTGGAAAACGCTGCCACGCCGTTTACAAGTGCCTGTCAATCAGGGCAGGTGCTCAAGATTCCGATCGCTCATGCAGATGGGAACTACTACACCGATCCTGTGACCTTAGCGGGTCTTCAAGCCAATGCGCAGGTCATCTTCCGGTATTGCACTGCAGATGGAAAAGCAACGCAGGACGCCTGTCCGAACGGATCGCTCGATAATATCGCGGGCATCCGCAATGCTGAAGGAAACGTTCTAGGGGTGATGCCCCATCCAGAGCGATGTGCCGAGGTGATGTTGGGGAACGAAGACGGTCGGGCGATCTTTCAATCGATGATTGCATCGTTGGAGCGAAGGAAGTTGACCAGTGTGCAGTGAGTGTTCGGAAGACAATAACGTCGAAGTCGTTTTTCAGAGGATTGAAGATAGAAAGAGGTCGCGGTAAAGTATTGCGGCAGTCGGTGCGTATCAGCCGCACATTTCTTCCATATTAAATACATGAGGAGGGTTGCGATGAGAGGTGTAGGTGCAGTATTGGCGACGGTTGGTTTGTTGGTCTTAGGTTCGGGTGTCAATGCTTTTGCTGCGACAGATGACGGCAGCAAGGTGACGATAACGAGTCCGGCACAGGGAGCAAAGGTGGCGAGTGACGTCGAGGTGGTCTACGAACTTACGAAGGGGAACCAGGCGACGCATGTCCATTGCTTCGTAGACGGGGAATACCAAAAGGGATGGAAAGGGACGGTCAAGGGGATGTTACCCGGGGCTCATGTGATCAAGGTCGTGGCGGCAGATAAGGATCATCAGACATTAGCGGCTGAATCAGCCGTGAAGGTAGAAGTACAGTAGAACACCGGGGTTTGCTCTTTCAATCAATTCGCCGGCGAGGCACTCGGTTGAGTGCCTCGCCGATCATGCTTGCAGCGCTTGCGACCGCGTAGGCATGTCCGGGAGCTGAACTGTCGGTACACCGGAATACCCGCGGAAGTCTTTTCTCGCTGTGGCTACTAGGACATGATGCAGGCCGGCACGCCGCGTATCACCAAAGATCTCATCGCTCAGCACAATCTGACGGGCGAGGAATACCAAAAAATCATCGACGTTCTCGGGCGTGAGCCCAATCTGACGGAACTGGGTATGTTCTCGGTCATGTGGTCCGAGCACTGCTCATACAAGAGTTCGCGTGTGCACTTGAAGAAGCTGCCGACGACCGGACCTCGTGTCGTGCAAGGACCGGGCGAAAATGCCGGCGCGATCGATATCGGGGATGGGCTGTGCGTCGTTTTCAAGATGGAGTCCCACAACCATCCATCCTTCATCGAGCCTTATCAGGGTGCGGCTACAGGGGTCGGTGGAATTTTGCGTGACATCTTTACGATGGGCGCGAGGCCGATTGCGCTGCTTGATTCCCTTCGGTTTGGAGAATTGCAGTCGCCGAAAAATCGTCACCTCATGAAGGGAGTCGTCTCCGGTATTGCCGGCTACGGCAACTGCATGGGGGTGCCGACTGTGGGGGGCGAGATCGTCTTCAACGACATCTATACGCTCAATCCATTGGTCAATGTGTTCTGTCTCGGCCTCGCGCATAAGGACAAGATCTTTCGTGGAACTGCGGCGGGCGTCGGGAACCCGGTGATCTATTTTGGGTCGAAGACAGGTCGTGACGGCATTCACGGGGCGACTATGGCATCCGATTCGTTCGACGATCAATCTGAACAGAAACGGCCGACCGTCCAGGTCGGTGATCCGTTCACAGAAAAGTTGCTCCTAGAGGCCTGTCTTGAGTTGATGGAACGCGATCTACTTGTCGGCATTCAGGACATGGGGGCGGCCGGATTGACAAGTTCTTCCTGTGAAATGGCATCACGGGCCGGCAACGGTATCGAATTGGATCTGACGGTGGTTCCGAGGCGAGAGCCGGGTATGACGCCGTATGAGATCATGCTGTCCGAGTCGCAAGAACGCATGCTGATGGTGGCAAAGATGGGCCAAGAAGATCAGTGTATCGAGATTTGCCGAAAATGGGATTTGGATGTCGCGGTGGTGGGAAGAGTGACGGCCGATGGCGTCTTGCGGGTGAAGGACCAAGGGAAGATCGTGGCGGAAATACCCGCAAAGGCACTGGCCGACGAGGGGCCTCGATATGAACGGCCCTACCAGCCTCCTCCGTACCAAGATATGCTCACGAACCTGAACTATGATGTCATTCCCGATGTGAAGGATGCCGATGGCGCATTACTGACATTATTGGCGTCTCCTACCATCGCCAGCAAACGGTGGGTCTACGAACAGTACGATCACATGGTGCGCACCAATACGACAGTCCGTCCTGGGTCGGATGCCGCCGTCGTGAGGATCAAAGGCACGAACAAAGCCGTGGCGATGACAGTCGATTGCAACAGCCGATATTGCTTGTTGCATCCCTATGAAGGGGCTCGCCTCGCCGTCGCCGAGGCGGCGCGTAATCTAGTCTGTTCCGGAGCCGTCCCGATTGGTTTGACGGATTGCCTCAATTTCGGCAACCCGGAGCGATCCGACATTATGTGGCAGTTTGTTCTCGCCATCGAAGGGATGAAGGATGCCTGTGAGCACTTCCAGATTCCCATCGTGAGTGGAAACGTCAGTTTCTATAACGAAACGAACGGGCTCTCCATCTACCCCACGCCGATGCTCGGCATGGTTGGGTTGATCGAAGAGGCTGAGCGAGTGATGACGCAGTGGTTTAAGCAGGAAGGCGACGATATCATCCTCTTGGGGACGCCGCGCGAGGACTTGGGAGGATCGGAGTATCTCAAAGTGATGCATGCGCGCGAGCAAGGATCACCGCCCTATTTGAGTCTGGACACAGAAAAGGCGCTCCATGATTGCCTGCTGTCGTTGATTCGTGACGGGCTCGTGCAATCCGCTCATGACTGTTCGGACGGTGGTCTTGCTGTGACACTGGCTGAAAGTTGCCTGTCAGGTCCAGGGCAACCGTTGGGCGCAGTGGTACAATTGTCGCGGGGACGATTGCGAAAGGACGCCGTACTGTTTGGAGAAAGCCAATCGCGTGTCGTGATTTCGTCCAAGCCCACTCATCGACAGTCGATTCTTGATCAAGCTCAGCGCTTTGGGGTATCGGCCGAAGTGATTGGATCGGTGACTGGTACGCGGCTGATCATTCACTTGCGAGATGGATCATCGACAGGACCAGTGATCGACCAACCGGTTACGGCGTTGTATGATCAATGGGTCTGTTCACTGGAACGGGCCCTGGAACAACCGTGAAACGTGAAATGTAAAAAGTGATATGTTGGAACATGGTTAAGAATCGATCGAAACGAGAACTTCCTATCCTGTCACCTTTCACGTCTCACGCGTTATGCTCAGACGACGATCGGTTCCATGACGAATGCGCCGTATTCGGTGTCTACGGTCACGAAGAAGCTGCCAACCTGACCTATTTGGGGTTGTATGCTTTGCAGCACCGGGGGCAGGAAGCCTCGGGGATTGTTGCGGGAGATGGAGAGCAGTTCTTTGTACAGAAGGGGATGGGACTGGTCGCCGACATTTTTCACAAGTCAGTGCTTGAAAAACTGCCAGGTCATATGGCGATTGGTCACAATCGCTATTCGACAACCGGTGGAAATGATCTGAAGAATGTTCAGCCGCTGACCGTCAACTTTGCACTCGGCAATCTGGCCTTGGCCCACAATGGGAATTTGATCAATGCCCAGATGCTTCGGCATGAACTCGAAGCGTATGGGGCGATCTTCCAATCGACGTCCGATACCGAAGTCATTATCCACTTGATTGC
The DNA here is from genome assembly GCA_964579525.1 of uncultured Nitrospira sp. Taxonomy (GTDB): domain Bacteria; phylum Nitrospirota; class Nitrospiria; order Nitrospirales; family Nitrospiraceae; genus Nitrospira_D. The sequence goes on from CAZOHW010000340.1 coordinate 4,612, forward strand.
GCTCTCGCGTGCGACGTCCTTTCTTGCACGGGTCGTCGATGCGTTGAGCCAGGTCCGTGGGGCGTTTTCCATTGTGTTGATGACAGACAATGGATTGATTGCCGCTCGTGACCCCTATGGGCTCAGGCCGTTGTGTATTGGGCGGTTACGTGGTGGCTGGATTGTGGCGTCTGAGACCTGCGCATTCGACTTGCTCGATGCCGAGTATGTTCGTGAAGTCGAGCCAGGGGAACTGATCGTAATCAGTGACCAAGGGCTTGACAGTCACCATCCATTTCCAAAAGCCAGTCCTGCCATGTGCGTCTTTGAGTACGTCTATTTTGCCAGACCTGATAGCCGAATCTTTGGCGCAAACGCCGTCTATGTCACACGGAAGGCGTTGGGGCGTCAACTGGCCAAGGAATCGGGAGTGCCGGCGGATGTCGTCATTCCTGTTCCGGACTCAGGTGTCCCTGCCGCGCTGGGGTACGCCGAGGGAGGAGGGATCCCATTCGAAACCGGCTTGATCCGTAACCATTATGTCGGGCGGACATTCATTGAGCCGGAACAGTCGATTCGCCATTTCGGCGTCAAGGTGAAACTGAATGCCGTGCCTGAAGTGTTGGAGGGGAAACGGGTCGTGGTGGTCGATGATTCCT
>CAZOHW010000341.1:0-5246 GCA_964579525.1 uncultured Nitrospira sp.
GTCTCAGCCTCTTCCATAGCACAACTTACAACATTCCTACGGTCTGGAGGTTGGCTATGTCTACGAAACTGCATGCACCCGTCCGCTCAAAATCGCAGTTTGTTAGGATGCACATCCCAACTAAGCTATGATCCTACTTCAACGGGCGCGTAGAAATCTGGCGCTCCTTGCGAACGACAGATCCTGATGAAGCCACGGCTCGCTCTCTGCACTGGCAGGCTTCAGCACGGCGCCTGTTCTCCACACTGCGGAAGTATGGGACATGATTGAAGATATCGGTCGCCACATCTTTGGTAGATCGAGCGCCGGTGATCGAAGTGAATGATGACCAGCTAGGCCGATTCCTTGGCGGCCTGGATAAGGTCCGACCGTCAGTCAAGGAAAGACGATCAACGCCGCAAGACACCACACAAGTTACTGTTGAGTCTGTACTGGCTGCTCTCCACTCATTCTCTGACATCGTGCGATATTTGAACACCCGCCGTAGCCGTGGAGCCATTCTTGAAATGGATGATGAGGCGGCGGTTCAAGACACGCAGTATTTGATGTTACGACCGTGGATACTGGACCTAGTACCTGAGAATCCAACGGACAAGGTAGCGAACCGATACGCCATCAAGGACTTTCTCTCACGTTCGAACCGTTTTGTCATTGAAGCAAAGTACGTTCGAAATGCTGAACACGGTAAGACGATCTCTAGAGAACTGAATGACGACATCGAGACCTATCGATACCACCCTTCCTGTGATGACCTGATATTCTTCATTTTCGATCCTGATAGTCATATTCCAGATTCAACGGCAGTCGAACGACATCTTGGCACTAGCCGGTCCTACGATGAGAAGATTCTACGGTGTCATGCCGGTATCAAACCTTGATCCTCTTCGATTTAAAATGTGCTCCCGATTCGCGGAGTAAAAGACTCGGCTCTCTGAAGGTTGTCTGTGTACGGCCTTCAGGGGCCTCGCCTTCATAGGTAGATCTGTCCTTCTATCGTAAGTCCGTCCTCACCGTCCCACTCCCCAGCTCTACAACTCGCTTCACCTCATCGTTACTGACCAGTTTCATCCCCGGATCAACAGCCCGGTCCAGTAAATGGATCTCTGGTTCCTTAGAGGGATTTTACTGCAGGGCTTGTCCTGTTGTGACCAGATCGTGTCGTACTCGTGCTGGTCTTCGCAAGCAGCACCATACCTTGTATTGACCAATCTCCATCAGCTCTATACGTTGACCCCTAGGAACCTGGCCCCACACTCAGTAGTTTTATTGCCGATCCCTAGGGGAAGTTGCCATTGACCCCTAGGCTACTAGGGCGTAGTGTTCAAACCTTGCATTTGCACCTCACCTTCAACGCGGAGTTCTTCCACTTACAGGGAAGCAGGAAGGTTGGTGTTTATGGAAAGTATCAGCGAAGATATCAGCAAGTTCACGAAGGGCTGTGAATGTCTGCTATCGGCTCTGGCTCGTCACAAGGAGTTCTCAGAGCTTGAAAGAGGGTTGATTGACTACTACTGTCAAGAACTCGTGAACCACACGCAGGCTCTACGAACAGAGCCAGGAGCATCGGTAGACATTCTCCGAAGAGAGGTTAAGGTGGAACTGACTACTTGGCCGACTTCCGACAAGACCTTACCTGCACCCTGAGCCTGTCTCGTTGCGTCTCTGAGGCTGACCACATCCGCTCGACAAGGTACCTCAGGTCAGCATCCGCCAAGACCTTCTGGCCTAGATCAGGGGCGTTTATCAGGCAGGAAACACAGGCCCTCACAGGTACACACCCTCAAAAGCCTGGGTCAGTTAGGTGTGGAGTCAGGGAGAACGCATCGCTGCTCCATTCGCAATCTACCGTGACACGGGCGAAGTCGGTACTATCCAGATCATTGAGTAGATAGTCAGTTTCCAGGGAATGTGTCAGGTCCCGACTAGCACTGTAGTAGCGTTCAAGAAAGCTCATGTTTCACCCCTGTGTAGTGCAGGTGTTTCAGCCAACTGCTTCTAATCTATTAAATGGCTCCGCAATCCTTATACTGGGATTACCTCTAGAGCTAATTTGTCCCCATAATGCACGGTTCGATCTAGGCTACTCCTTAGTAAATCCAGCTTCCAATGAAAATATCCGCCATGCGTCATAGAATCTTTCTTTAGAGCTATGGCCGATAATCCTGCAACGGCTTGAATAATCCGTGTCCATGTCCTTGGGGCAATACGATCCGCCTTCACCTCCTTACGCTTTACCCCAAGTGATTGCCATCCACATATCCTGCATCGACGTGTCATCGAAGGAGAGAGAGAGCGGAGGATGCGTCCCATCGGAGATCGCGCCGGGAAGAGGGATCTTCGACAAGTTCCCAGCCACCAGATTCCCCAGCGATGGATTGCGCACCAGAATTTCCTTGCGATTACTCTTGTCGGTGATCGTCACTGTGGTCTTGGACGTCTCGGCAAGGAACTCGACGGCCTTGATGGCGATCGTCCGCCCCTGCGCCCAGAAGGGATAGAGCTCCGGCGTGAGAGCGATCGTGAGTTGCGACGTGCTTTGGAACTTGGCCCATTCCGTAGGGAAGTCGTGCCGCAGCGAGAAGAGGCAGACCGATCCAACGGTGTTCGCCTTGTTGATCTGGGTTTGCAGATTCTGGACGGCCGCCGCCTTCAGGAGGTCTCCTCCCTGGCGGGCTGTATAGCGGATGTGCAGGACCACGTCCGTGATGGTTGCGAAGTCGAACTGCTTCACGTCCGAGGGAAGCACGATCTGCCATTCGCTTCCGGCTACGCCCACGCCCTCGAACGGAAGGTAGCGTTCGTCGCGTAAGTTGGTTTCAAAGAGGCCGCTGTCGGACTGGCCCGAGCTGGTCACGATCGATTGCAGCGTGCCGTAGTAGTCGTTGAAACGCGGATCGTCGGAACCGTGGCGGGCGTAGCTCTTGCCGGGAACGGTGCTGACTCGGATCGAGCTCTTCTGCAGCGACACGTTACAGCTTACGCTCGAGTAAGGGCCCACTACGCACGGGATGGTCACCGCCACCGACTTGGCGCGCCGGAAATAGTGGCCGGGGCCATCGATGTCGAACAGCTCTTCGGGAATGGTGAAGGCACAGCTACCAGTGGCACGCAGTTGCAGCAGCGCGAGCGGCGCCACCTGGCGGAGGCTCACGTGCTTGGTCAGTTCGAACTCGCGCTGATTCAGATCGTGATATGCCATGTCCATTGTCTTCAGGTCGAGCATCAGCTTCTCGCCGGCGAGCAGGCCTTCGTTGCCGTCGAGATAGTTGAACTGGATGTAAGTGCGCGACGGATCGCCGAGCTCGTTTTGCAGTGCCAGCTCCGCCTTCTTGGCCACATCGAAGGCAAGCTGGAAGGCCTTGGCATAGAGCGCCTTCACGTCACGCTTCATAAAGGCATAGAAGCCGACGGTGGTTTCCTTAGTGGGGAAGGCCGGCCCGATGTCGTTGCCTTGCAGGAAGTCAACAACCTGCTTGGCGTTCGCCATCTGGACCTGGTGATTCTCGTACTCCCTCTTGGCGATGGCCTCGCGAATCTGCGCTCCGCGGAGCTGTTTGAAGATCTGGTTGATCTCGCTCTTTGCGGAGTTGCTCTGGAAGGTCCATTCCACCTGGCGACGGGAATAGGAGCCGAGCTTAGCGGCCTTGCCGGCCTCGTAGCTGAACTGATCGGCCACCGCCCGCGCCACCGACGCCAGTTGCGAGGTGTTGAAGCTGAGGTTATCGCCGCCGAACTTGATGGTGGCGCCGCAACCCATCGGCTGCACGTGCCCTCCGAACTGGGGGATGAGTGCGAGTATCGCGCCGAGCGCCTCAATGCCCTGTGCCGTCAATTGCGCGATATGCGCATTGTCCAGCTTGTTCATCTCCTCCACTTCGTGCTTGCTCAGCGTCTGGATCTGTCCGTCGCTGACGGAGGTGGAGTCCTTGGAGATATCGGGATCAATGCCGTCGAGCGCGATCTGCGGCTCGGCCGATCCGTCCTCCTGTGTGAATTTGAGCCCCTGCAAGCTGCCCACATCCAGCGCATCTAGTTGCGGTAGACTGCTCGAGATCTGGGAGTCGGTGCGGCCCAGCAGCTTCTGGTAATAGGTATAACGCTGAATGGCCGTCGCCAGCGTGGACTGCACCGACTGGGTGGACTTCTGCGCGTCTTTCCATTGCGCATACTTCACCACATTGGTCAGGCCGGCGATGGCGTTTTCATGCTGTGCGCGCAGCAGCGAGATGGTCTCGTTGTCCCGTTTCTCGATCGCGGAGAGAAGATTCGCGCCCAGCGACTTGACTTCCTGGCAGATCTCGGTGGCCTTGCCGGCCAGGAAGCCGTAGCGGACCAGCGGCAACGGCTGATTGATCCCGCTGACGATCGCGCTGACGTCGAGTCCCGCGGCAGTAGCGCGGACCAGCAGTGCCGGATCGATCGGCGGGTCGAACAACGGAGGCCTCTGAAAGACCCCCTGGAGGTTCAGGCTGTTGTGAATTTTGAACAGGCGGTCCGCCACCGTGTCCCAGTAGCGGAGCAGCACATCGTTGCGCGGAATGCAGAAGTACAGGGTCTTGCCGATGCTGGGCAGAATCTGGGCACCGTTCAAGTCGGCCCCCTGTCCACCCGGCGGTGTGATATCGAACGGCAAATCCGCCTCCATCTCCACCATGGCGTTACCGAACGGGTCGAGCGTGGCCTTGCGCAGATCGTTATACGTGAGCGATTTGACCGATCCCTTGTGAGGGACGGCCTGCGGCTTGGGGCCGAGAATATTCGCGGCCATCACATAGAGCTGCGTGGCTTCATTGATAGTCTCGATGGTGTACTGCTGGAACAGCGAATCGCCCCAGGCAATCAGGTTGTCCAGATACGCCATCACCGTCTTCAGCATGTAGGCTGTCGGTCGGTATTTCGCCACGGCCCACGGCTGGAATGGATTCTTACGCCAGGCGTTGATGGCATTGACGGTGTCGGTGTAGAGCTGGGGGTCCCGCGGCTGCGCGAGGTTCGTCAGCACCTGCTCGATCAGCTCGGTGTCGGTGTACTGGAATGGTTTGACCTGCCAGAAGCGCTGCGGTGTGGGGCCGGGGCTGTTGTCCGTCGGATTAAAGATGTAGTGGAACCAATTCTGCGCCTCCTGGAACTTCTGGTTCTGGCTCAAGTGCACGGCGATCAGTAGCGGTGCATGGAAGAACAACTCCCAATTGTAGATGGAATAGGCGCCGCTGGTGGAGAAATCGAGATCCCGCACTGGGTACGGC
>CAZOHW010000342.1:0-5236 GCA_964579525.1 uncultured Nitrospira sp.
ATCCATAACTGATTCGTGACGGATACATGACAGATTACAACTTCATCTACAGGAGATATCCAATGAGCCGACTGAAACTGATGCACGGAGTGAGCCGAATACGCCGCGCCAAGCTCCAATCCTCCATCGACCAAACAGTCGCCGATGACATTGAGCTGTTGGCGCAGTGGTCGAACAACGAAACAAACTATGTCATTAATGAGCTGCTGCGTTTCGCATTGGCTCAAGAAGAAGACTTCCAGAAATACAAGGCGACCGCGACGCCAAGCTTAGCGCAGCCTGGCAACGGTGCAAAGGAAACATCGGCGCTGATCAGAACTGTAGCCGACTCAGCAACCAAGTCAGATTCAACGATGACCTCTGCTGCAGCAAGGGGATAACGGAGATAGCCTCTGATGAACGTCCGCACACCTCTGCAACGTCTAACCCACTCGCTGATCGAGTACCGCGTCCTGCTTTCGTTCGGCCTCAGCGTGGCTTGCGGTATCCTCCTGAGCAGCGCCTATCCCATCGATGTCAAGAATCCGATGCTCCACCTGATCGCATTGAAGCAGCCATCCATCTATCGCACAATCATCTGGAGCTATAACCTCTTCCTGTACAGCACGCCCCTGCTGGTTTTCTCCACCTTGTTCTCGCTCGCTTACATCCATATATATAGGAGAGAGTCGGACGAAGCAGCCGGAGCGTTGCCCCCATACCCCGACTCACGAACCGAGCAGAATCTGTCTCTGGTGCTTGGAGAAGTCCACCGCCAGCTTGTGCCTAAACCAAGCCCAAATCCACACTGGCTTACTATTCCCGAACGCGGTCTTTACACCGGGACCTGCATCGTGGGCGCTACCGGATCGGGTAAGACCGCGGCTCTTGTTCTTCCCGCGATGCGGCAGTTGTTCGCGTATCGCGCCAACGATCCAGAACGGAAGCTCTCCGGCTTAGTTCTCGAAGTCAAAGGCGATCTCTGCCGCCAGCTACGGCGCATCCTGAAATGGTGCGGACGGGAGAAGGATTATGTCGAGGTCTCGCTCGACGACGACATCCGCTACAACCCGCTGAACAACTCGCTCGATCCCTACGCGCAGGCGTTCAATATCGCCTCCATCATCACCAGCATCTGGGGCAAGGGCAAGGAACCTTTCTGGCAGCAGAGCTACACGGATTTGGTGCGATATGTCATTCTGCTCCACCGTGTCCGCGACGGATACCTGACACTGGTTGATCTCTTCCGCACTGTCATCAGCGCTGGACGTCTGGAAGAGATGCTGATCGAAGTCGGCTCACGCTTCAGCCGGACACAATATATCGGCATCGGGAAACGTGATTACCGGAAACATGAGGCGTTCCTGTCTCCGCTCGGCTTCGAGTGGAACAAGGATGCCAAGCAGTATCTCGCCGTGTGGACGGAGGAACTGGAGCGGCTGCTGGTTCACGAGACAAATTCAGAGTTCTTTGTCTATATCCGGAAGCCATACGCGCTGGAGCAATATGATCGCTTCGACAGTGTGCGGTACTGGTACTGGGAGCACTGGAAGTTCTTCCGCTCCGAAGTCAAGACCTCAATCATCCAGGGCATCGTGGTCTTCCTTTCGCTATTCGAGACCGATCCCCAGGTGCGCCGCGTCTTCTGCCCGCCAAAGGAACTCTATGACGGCAAGCCTTGCGCCAACGATCCGAAAGGCCGCGTCCTGCCGCCTTTCGAGGAACTGATCGAGACGGGCACAGTCGTCGGTCTGAACTTTCCCGTGGCCCTGAACCCGGCGCTCGCCAAGACCATCGGCACACTGATGAAGATCGACTACCAGCGAGCTGTGCTGCTGCGTATTCCGAAGATGGATACCGAGCCGGAGAAGCACTATCGCCCGACAGTGTTTCTCTGCGACGAATACCAGAATTTCGCTACGGTAGGCGGCGACAACCCGACTGGAGATGAACGCTGGCTCTCCATATCCCGGCAGCCAAAGTGTATTCCTATCGTCGCCACGCAGAGTATCGCCAGCTTGAAAGACGCGCTCCCAAACGAAGGAGTAAAGACCCTGCTCCAAGCATTTCGCTCTAAGGTTTTTCTGACCACCTCTGATCCAGAAACGGCGCGCTACGCATCGGAGTTATGCGGCAAGGCGGATCGAACGCGGATTAGCTACACCGTCTCTGAGTCCTCCACCAATGCCAACGTCGGATGGCTCAGTGGTCGCACTTCGTCCAACAAAGGCTCCGTCTCCGCCTCCAAGCAGTATCAGAAGCACAAGGAGCCACTCTTCGAGGAAAAGGTCTTCTTCGATCTCCAAAACGCTCAGGCCGTTGTAGTCGCCTTCGACGGCGTTACTCCGTTGCCACCGACCTACTGCTATCTCAAACCTGACTTTCTGCCCATCACGATGTCCTGGTTCGAGCAGGAAAGAATCGGGTTCGATCCAGGGAGGATTTCCGTATGAGCTTTGAAGTCATCATTCCGTTCCTCAAACCCATCGAAAGTCTGCTGATGAACACTGTCATATCCGAGATCATGGTGAATCCGGATGGCTCCGCCTGGATCGAAGAAGCCGGGCGCATCCAGCGGTGCCCGGATGTTCATTTCGAGGATGGCGCTCTGCTCACCGGCCTCGAGGTCATCGCCAATCGCTTCGGAAAGAAGTTGGACGCAGACTCGCCCATCATGAATCTACGTTTGCCAGATGGGAGTCGTCTGGCCGCGATCATTCCTCCGGTCGTTCATCCTCAGCCACTTCTGACAGTGCGAAAATTCAATTCCAGAGATTTCACGATGAACGACCTGATCGAGCGGGGAATGGTGACGGCGAACCAGGCCGAAATCCTTTCCGATGCCGTTCGCCGAGGCGACAACATGCTTATCTCTGGCGGAACCGGGACCGGAAAAACGACCTTGCTCAATGTGCTGGCCGATGCAATCCCGGAAGAAGAACGCATCCTCATCATTGAGGATACCGCCGAGCTGTATCTGCGCAAGCCGCATGTCGTCGCGGAAGAGGCGCAGACCGATACCCATCGGAAACCTGTCACCTTCGACGATCTGCTGCGCGCAAACCTGCGCCATCACCCGAACCGTATCATTCTCGGTGAAATCCGCGGGACCGAAGCCCGCACTCTGCTCGACGCGATGAATAGCGGCCATAGAGGAGCACTGGCAACCATTCACGCCAGCAGTGCCAAAGGCGCCTTGCTCCGTTTGCGCACGTTGCTCATGCGCGGCACTTCATCCTTGCTTCCGGCTGAAGCCGAGGCAGAGATTCGTTCTTCCATTCACCGAATCGTCCGCATCGAGCGTGAGAACACGGAGCGTCGAGTCAAGACCATTCTCGATTTGACGACGGATTCTGAAGCAGGGCCGAGCCTGCGGTCGGCTTACCCCCAGTAAACGAAGCAAGTATCGAGAGTAAAGAAAGGAGCACTCACAGATACTGTCCGTCTCCATCTTCACGATCCCGCTTCCCATCCTTTGTTGGTCAGATGAACCTCAATGATCTGATTTGTTCCGGCCTGATCGACCGTTGCCTTGATGGCGGGAAATACCTGCTTCACGTCGGGCTGTTTTGCCCATTCAGCAATCTGCTGGAGCTTGTAGGTATAGGTCACTTCCGTGACGGACGTTCTATCCTGTGTGGTTGGCTCGTCCCATTTCACAATCGAATTCACTTGTTTCTGTCCATAGCAGAAGGCGCTGCTTTGTCCGACGGTGCCGGGTTTTACCTGAAAGTATTTCCGTCCTTGATCTGTCAGCTCATAACGTCTCACGGGCCGTGGCGCCGACGCGCCAAGAGCACCCATCATGCCGTGAATGACTGCCGTCGTATCACTACCACGCACTAATCCTGCTTTTTCGAGAGCCATCATCTGTGCCGGGGTGCCGGACTCGTCCTTCAATTCGGATGCGAGAACATCGATCGGAAACGTCTGGGCGAAGAAGGTACACTCCTGGCCGTGCTTCGCAAGATACTGATTGATCGCATTCGTGAAATTGGCGGTGCTTGGTTTCTTCTCGCTGCTGCAACCGCCGAGCAAAAGGAAAGCAGTCAGTGAAAGTAAGGTAAGTCTACGCATGATTGTCCTCCGATCTGTGATTGTGATAATCCCTCGTCCGGCCATGTATCAGCCGGAGCCATGTCGCGGGTTGAGTGTCATCTTTTGCCGCGCTTTCCTGAGTTGCTCCGTTTTCATCCAGAGCAGGTCTTGAAAGTCGCTGATCGCATCCGTGCGGCTATCTCGCCGCACAAAGACTCCGCTCTTCATGGTCAGCAACTTGTCCGCCAGAGGCCGGAAGGCGATGCCATCCTTCGTCAGGTGCGACCAGCCGCTGCTCACCATCGCAATTCCTCGACCTGCTAGAGCCATATGGATCGCTTCATAGAAAGTGAAGGGCTGTGCAACTATGTTCAGGTCAATGCCGAGAACCTCAAAATAGGCAATGATCTCCTTATGAACTTCAGGAAGCGCAAGTTCCGATACACTGATTAGCGGCTCCCGATCAAGGTCCTGAGGCGCTACGAAATCTGATCGAAATAAACGATGCCTCGCCGGAATGCAGAGCACCAGATCCTCGTCGAGCAATTCTCTGGCCTCGAGTTCGGGATAGCTGATGGGGAGATAGACAATGCCAGCCTGGTATTGGCCTTCCAATACACCCCTAATAATCCCTTTCGTATGCAGACTGGTCATTCTTAGAAGCGGGTCATCAGGCTTTTCAAAATGAAGGTCAGAAACTATCATCAGCAGTTCCGGGCAGAGAAATGATGAATAAGCTACTTCGAGGAGACCAGTCTTACGTCTGGCCGCATTGCGGGCTCGTTGTGCCGCTCGGTCGTAGTGATCAACGGAATGAAGAAGTTCTTCGACGAATACTTTCCCAGCTTCGGTCAAACGTGCTCCTCCGTGCCAGATATAAAAGAGCCTCGCCCCTACAGCGTCTTCAACGTGATGGACTTTGCGGCTCAGCGCAGGCTGAGATGTGTGTAGGCGTATCGCTGCACGCGATACACTCCCCTCCTGCGCCACCGCAATGACGCATTTCAAGTCGTATATCGTAACGTCGTCCTGCATCTTGAGCCTTGGCGGTTAGAACTACAACTGCAAACATCTCAACGCTGATGACCTCTCACTGTTGCATATCTCGGTGAGTTCCGCACAAAGCTACGTCACTCTTCACGGCAAAAGAATCCGTGGAAATTGGACTAGAACCGGTCTCATAAATATCTGAGCATCATTTTGAGGCAGGCGAGGTGGA
>CAZOHW010000343.1:0-5226 GCA_964579525.1 uncultured Nitrospira sp.
CGACTGCGCCTGCGGTACGGGCGGCATGCTCACGGTCGCTGAAGACACGCTCATTGGCATCGCCGAGAAACGCAACCAACAAGTGAAGTGCCTGCTCTATGGACAGGAAATCAGCCCTGAGACCTACGCCGTCTGCAAGGCCGACATGCTGCTGAAGGATGAGGGGGAGAGTGCCAACCACATCGTCGGAGGAGCGGAATGGTCTACGCTCTCACATGACGCCTTTCCGTCACAAGAGTTCGACTTCATGCTCTCCAACCCGCCTTACGGGAAGAGCTGGAAGAAGGACATCGAAGCGATGGGCGGCAAGGAGGGAATGCGTGATCCTCGATTCAAAGTCATGCACAACGGCGAGGAGCTGTCGCTTGTCACACGCTCGAGCGACGGCCAAATGCTCTTTCTCGCCAACATGGCCTCGAAGATGAACGGCAGATCAGCGTTGGGCAGCCGGATCGCCGAAGTGCACAATGGCAGCTCACTCTTCACCGGCGACGCAGGCCAGGGCGAGAGCAACATCCGCCGCTGGATCATCGAGAACGACTGGCTCGAAGCCATCGTCGCGCTGCCCCTCAATCTTTTCTATAACACCGGCGTTGCCACTTATGTGTGGGTGCTCTCGAACAAAAAGCCTGCGCACCGCAAGGGCCAGGTGCAGCTCATCGATGCGACCCAGTGGTTCAAACCATTGCGCAAGAACCTCGGCAAGAAAAACTGCGAACTCTCGGCCGAGGACATCGATCGCATCAGCCGCACCTTCCTCGACTTCAAGGAGACGCCCGAGTCGAAGATCTTCTCCAACGCCGCCTTCGGCTACTGGAAGGTCACGGTCGAGCGCTCGTTGCGCCTGCACAGTCAACTCACGCTAAAGGCTATCCATACGCTGCGATTTGCGTCAGGCGATGAGGATCTCCGCGCGACACTCTACGAAGAGTTTGGCGACGATCTGTTCACCAAGTTCGATAAGCTCATAGCTGCCTTGGAGAAACGTCTGGCGGACTGGGGCAGAGACGAGGAGGAAGGCGACGATGAAGAGGGCGGGAGCACGAAGAAGGGATTGCCAGAGAAGAAGAAAAAGAAACTGCTCGATCCCAAGACCTGGGAACGTGATGGTCGCCTGGTTGAGGTCGTGACAAGACTACGCGAGACGTTAGGAGATCAGCTCTTCGAGGACCACAATGTGTTCCGTGATCGTGTGGACGATGCGCTCAAGAAGGCCGACATCAAGCTCGCCGCCGCAGACCTCAAGCTGATCCTTAAAGCCGTGAGTTGGCGAGTCGAGACTGCGCCTCCTGTCATTGCCAAGGTCCATAAGCCAGGCAAGGTCAAAGCCGATCCCCTCCGCGGATTATTCGAGGCAACGGTGTACGGCAAGTCTGCTGTCGTTGAGTACGAAGCCGATTCAGACTTGCGTAACACCGAACAGGTTCCGCTGCTGGAAGACGGCGGCATCGAGGCCTTCATCCGTCGTGAAGTGCTGCCTTACATACCTGACGCCTGGATCAAGCAAGACGCCACCAAGATCGGGTACGAGATCAGCTTCACGCGGCATTTCTACAAGCCGCAGCCGCTGCGGTCGCTTGAAGCGATTCGAGCTGACATACTCGCACTGGAGAAAGTAACCGAGGGGTTGCTTGGTGAGATCATGGAAGATGGCCAATGATTTGTTCAAGGCTGGCGGTGATTTGACCCTACTTCCCCCGCATGTTCAAGGCTGCCTATAACATGGAGCTGATTTTCGCCATTGTTATAGGCTGGCGTACGCATGGAGTGAACCGGCAGCCATGTTATACGCACAGCAACATGGGATGTCACAAATCCATATGAAGACCACCTCCTCCAGAGCAGGCAGATATGTTCAGCAGCCGACTGGCTATCGGGCGTTTATCCCGAATCCCTTGCCGCCAGATCCGGCGGTGGAGATCAGCCCGGAAATGCAGTTGCTGCTGTCACAGGCAGATCACGCCCTGGGCCGATTGGATGGTTCCATTCAGACGTTACCCCATCCGGATTTGTTCGTCTTCATGTACGTCCGCAAAGAAGCCGTACTGTCCAGCCAGATCGAAGGCACTCAGAGTTCACTTCAGGATGTCCTGGCTGCCGAGGCACAGATCCTTGCACCTGATCGACCTCAGGACGTCGATGAGGTCGTCAATTATGTTCGAGCGATGAATTATGGATTGGAGCGGTTGGAAGTGCTGCCGGTCTCTGTTCGGCTGATTCGCGAAATCCATGCGGAACTGCTCAAAGGAGTTCGTGGTCAGCATCTCACGCCCGGAGACATCCGCACCAGTCAGAACTGGATCGGCCCCGGCGGGTGTTCTCTCCAGGATGCGACCTTCGTCCCGCCTCCCTCTCATGAGGTTGCCCGGCACCTGGAAGATCTGGAAAAGTTCCTGCATTCTAATACGCCACTCCCCATGCTCATCCGCATTGGACTGGCCCATGCGCAGTTCGAGACCATTCATCCGTTTTTGGATGGGAATGGTCGTGTGGGCCGTCTTCTGATTGCATTCCTGCTGTGCGAGCAGAAGATCCTGCTCAAGCCCGTGCTCTATCTCTCGCACTACTTCAAGGAGCATCGGCAGAAATACTACGAGCAGTTGCAATCAGTCCGCGATTGCGGCACCTGGGAAGACTGGCTGACCTTCTTTCTGCGAGGCGTAATCGACGTCAGCAAACAGGCGACCCAAACCGCCCGTCGCATCTTGATGTTGCGCGAAACGCACCCCGCGACGATCACAGACACGTTCGGTCGCGCCGCGGGGAATGGTCACCGGGTCCTGGAACATCTGTATGAACATCCTATCGTGTCCGTAAACGAAGTTCAGACTCTGATCGGCACCACGTATGCAGCCGCCAACGATCTGGTAGCAAAGTTTGTCACAAGTAGTATCTTGAATGAAATCACTGGCCAGGTGCGAAACCGCAAGTTCATGTACCAAAGCTACATCAACCTGTTCCGCGAGGAGACAGAGGAGGGTGAAGCGCCATGATCGCCGACCTCAAACCGTATCAGGAATACAAGGAATTGGGCCTGCGTTGGCTCGGTCAAGTCCCCAGCCACTGGGCACAAGAGCGGGCGAAATGGCTCTTCAGGAAGATGGATCGCCCTGTTGGTGACGATGACGGTGTCGTCACTTGCTTTCGAGATGGAATGGTGACGCTTCGAAAAAATCGACGTTTGCGCGGGTTTACGGAGGCAATATACGAGCTCGGCTATCAAGGTGTCAGAAAAGGCGATCTCGTGATTCATGCGATGGATGCGTTCGCAGGTGCGGTCGGTGTATCGGATAGCGATGGGAAAGCTACGCCAGTTTACGCAGTCTGTCAGCCGAAACAAGGTATCAACGCCAGTTACTATGCGTTCATAATTCGTGAGATGGCGCGATCACAGTGGATTTTAGCGCTTTCGCGGGGAATTCGTGAAAGGTCGACCGATTTCCGCTACGAGACATTCGGTAGACAGTATGTACCATTGCCTCCGCCCGACGAGCAGGCGGCGATTGTGCGGTTTCTGGACTGGGCAAACGGGCGGCTGGAGCGGGCGATCCGTGCGAAGCGAAAGGTGATCGCGCTGCTCAACGAGCAAAAGCAAGCTATCATACACCGCGCCGTCAACCGCGGGCTTGATCCTGACGTTCCCCTCAAGCCATCCGGCATCCCCTGGCTCGGCGATATTCCGAAGCATTGGGAGGTACGAAGGCTGAAGTTTGTGGCAAGCCGCATTGTCGACTGCCTTCACGCAACTCCGCGATACTCTGATTCTGGAAGGCACCCAGCGATCCGGACTGCTGACGTATCCCCAGGAGTTGTTCATCTGGCTAGAGCAAAAAGAATCTCTTCGGCCGAGTATGCGCGTTGGACGGCGCGAATGGAGCCACGGGAAGGTGACATTCTGTATTCCCGCGAGGGAGAGCGGTTTGGAATTGCGGCGTGCGTGCCAGCGGGCGTAAAGCTTTGTATTTCTCAGCGCATGATGGTCTTCAGGATCGGAGACTATGACTGCTCAGCCTTCGTAATGCGGTTGCTGAATAGCCAATCCACCTACAATCAGGCTCTGCAGGACGTGATGGGTGCTACTGCGTCACATGTGAATATTTCGACCATTAGGAACTACGTTCTCGCGTTACCAAAGAGGCAAGAACAGGAAGCGATAGTTGCGCACGTCGAGTCTGAGATCGGACCCACCGACGTCACCATCTCCCGCCTTGAGCGCGAGATCGAACTCCTCCGCGAGTACCGCACTCGCCTCGTCGCCGATGTGGTGACGGGCAAGCTCGATGTGCGAGCGGCGGCGGCCAAGCTGCCGGAAGAAGCCGAGGACCTCGAACTGATAGAGGATGCCAACGCGCTGGCTGAAGGTGAGGAAGATGAGGACCGCGAAGGCCTCGATGCGGTCGCCAAGGAGGCCGAGGCGTGAGTCCCGTTCCGGCGCAGCCGAAGATTTACCACATCACGCATCTGGATAATCTTCCGGCTATCGTCCGCGATCGGGTGCTGTTGAGTGATGCCACGATTGCCGCTCGTGGTGGGCCAAACGTAACGATTGGGATGTCGGAGATCAAAAGACGACGAATTGAAGAGGTTACGGTTTCATGTCACCCGGAAACGAAGGTCGGGGACTATGTCCCGTTCTATTTTTGTCCACGATCGGTGATGCTGTTTCTGATTCACAAGGCCAATCATCCTGATTTGAGTTATCTCGGCGGACAGGGACCGATTCTCCACTTGGAGGCTGACCTCCATGAGGTTGTGCGATGGGCAGATAGGAAAAGCCATCAGTGGGCCTTTAGTCTTTCAAATGCGGGATCTTATTACGTTGAGTTCCGTGATCGTCTTGAGGAGCTTGCGTTGATCAATTGGGCGGCGATCTCGGAGCAGGACTTTCGCTCACCAGATGTGAAGGAAGGCAAGCAAGCCGAATTCCTCGTGCATGGCACGTTCCCATGGGAACTCGTCCGTCGAGTCGGAGTCTGCTCCGCGGATATGAAAGCTCAGGCGGAGACAGCGCTGGAAGATGCGACTCATAGGCCCCCTGTTGAAATACTTCGTCATTGGTATTATTGAAGAGGAGCTATCCGATGATTGAACCCACCTCAGGCGACATTCTGACTGCCGATGTGGAAGCGCTGGTGAACACGGTCAATTGCGTCGGGATCATGGGCCGTGGCATCGCCCTCCAGTTCCGCAAAGCGTACCCTGACAACTTCAAGTCGTATGAAATGG
>CAZOHW010000344.1:0-5202 GCA_964579525.1 uncultured Nitrospira sp.
GCCCAGGACTAGATTTCAGAGTGAAAACGCCAATTAATCAGACCTTCCTTAGTTGATCGGCTGGCTGACCAGGGATTAGTAAGCGATCGAGTGGTACAAAGAAGTGGATAGCATTGAAAGTATATCGGAGCGCCATAAGATGGGGAGTGCTATTCTCAGGGAATGTATTGTTATGTTTCAGGTGATAACTGAAGTCAAATGGTATGTTGATGACTCTTGTGCATGCCCAAGTCATGATTCCGCTTAGCACGTTCCCTCCTGAGTAAAGCATGGCATAAAATGGTGATGCTATCTTCCCTATGACGGAAAATCTGGCATTCACTATTGCAAAGTATGGCTGTAGGGATTGCATGAAAGAAGTGTTCAGCACCATTTGACTTATGTCGAAATACAAGCCGTTTGGATAGTCGTAATTGCTATACACAACAGCTTTCCGCGGTATGAAATGTAGTAGGTGCTCCGTGTCAGCCTGCCTCTCGAATAATAGGGCTGACTCGAACTCCCTGGGATTCATGGCAGGGTTGATCAGGAGTAACGAATCTAGGGGCATTCCTCCCGTACCCAGAATCTCTTGCGGTGCCTGTTCATTCCGTCGTTCAAATTGAGTCTCGTCACCTCCATGCGTGGAATGTTCAAGTTCCCACAGGTCTATTGCTCCGATTGATGACAACGCGGCGATTTTGGCTCCGTAACTGTGTCCAATGACATGGATTCGGAACGATCGAGGAGACCTTTCCTCCTGCCGGAAAAGGTCTAATAACAGTGCTGAGACGGGATATTGAGACCCCATGGCCGTTTCTTCGACCCCATAACGAGGTGCTAGCTGGTCTTCGCTTAAGAACACAGATGCGGTTTCCCCCTTATGTCTGCGCAGCCTGCGCAGATTAGAAAAGTAGGGGGAATTTTCCGACAAACCGTTTCCTAACGCTATCGCAGATGCATTTACTGACTGCTTCCACACTGACGGCAGGAAAAACACGAACCTATCCACAATGGAAGTTATAAAGCCCAATGAAGCATCAAGTTCATACGGGAGAATAGCCCTCGTAGAATCGGTCAAGGGACGAGTGACGGAATTCCAGACTACGAAGATGAAGAATGGCCTAAATTCGGTACCGAACGCATGACGCTTCATCTGTTGATCAAAAATTTCAATGTAGGCGTGATAATTCGCGATGGCTTCAGGTATCGTAAAATTCCAGCCGTGTGAAATGACGTACACGTCCGAAAAAGGCCTGTCGGGCTGTGCGCTCTGGCGCTGGTGGAAATGCTCCAGTGGATGCGTCAGAAGATTGCCATCACCCGTATATATCGCGAAGGCATAGTTGTCTTGTCCTATCACGTACCCTGCCTCGTCGAGATGTACTTTGATGGGGGTACACGATGAGGCGATGAGTGCAAGAAGAGAGACTGTTATGATGGGCGATGCCTTCGATAGCAGGAAGAAACTGCGATGTTGCCGACTCGTGAACACGTCAGTGGCACTGTGGCTGCTCATCGCTACTGCTCCCAGTCAAAGGCGGCTGGACGATCGGTGTGATGAGGCCACATCGGCCGTTCTAGGTCCTCACGAAATGCCGTTGCAAATTCGCTGCGAAGGTAGGCGTCAAAAATCAGGCGATTGCCTAATGAGAGCCGTAAAGGGGTCTGGTGTTGGCTGGACGGCCTTTCTTCGACCTGGACGATGTGAGCATTCGAGTAGCCGATGCGGTCTGCATGCTTATACACCGCGTCGCGGCATCGAGTGACGGTGATGCAGAAGCTCCCAACCATATATTTTGCAGGCACGAGAATAATGTTACGAAGGACGGTACTGAAGGAGCCCGCGACAAGGCCGACTTTGGAAACGATATCGTCATTTGCTCCCGCTCCCGAACTCAAATAGACTGGAAACGCTTCTGGGTAACGTTCATCGACGAAAGCCTGGCCGATGCTGGGGCCTGCTATCCCAAGGACCTTCACCACGTGATAGCGATGGTGCCAAAGGATCCTCGAGGCGGCCGCGCTTCTCTGAACCCCGCCACTGTGGCCTGCCAGGTAAATCCGGTCATCGGGATCCGCATTATTCATGATATATCGAGCTTCCGTATAAGCAGGGCCGTGGGATAAATTGAACATGGACCAGGCCACATCGACGGCTGTTCCGTGTCGGTAGGGTGGACTATGAACCGTATACGTTGGATAGACCTCCCGGGCGAAGGCCGTCCATAGCCCGGTATCCTGGCCCCACTTGTGGCCGCCATATATTCCGCGTGACAGAAATAGCTTTCGGTGCGGTTCGTCCTTTAGCTGGTCTGGCTCTGATAAATCCGCTCCAAAATTGTATTGAAATACCTGCCCCACCAACGGCGTTTCTGTCAGGAAACGATACAGACTCGCCTGTGCCCCACGCTGAGGTGGGCTAAGCTCGACAGCCAACGTATCGTAGGTATTGAGGAGAGTTTGAAGGGGGAAGTTCCAGGTATCGCGACCGGCAATAAGACCGGCGACAAAGCTAAAGGGCAGCTTCGTAAGTTCGAACGCCGCGTTTTTAGCTCCAATCGCCACTGAAAATGGATAGCCCGTCCAATACCAAGCTGCCTTCGCTGTTTTCCATAGTGAGGTCTCGCCAGGTTTCTTGTTGCGGAGGGTCGTACTAGCCTGCACATCAATGGGGTCCGGTGTGGCTTCATTCGCATAGACGATGTCGTATCCCAGAAAGTTTGTTACGGGCGCGTGTTTATCTGAGTCGAGCCAATCTTCGAAATAGAAAGTAACACCATAACGGATCAGCGTACGGTCCTCGTCCCACGGAAGGTGATAGCCGAGCATGATTATCCGATGTTGCTGGCGGCGACTCGGATCAGTGTCCAACGGAATATTGTTGATAAGGTCTGGAAGTTTCTTCGCATACAATTCGTCTGGCACCGTAATGACTCGGTATAGACTCCGTTGGTCCTTGCAAGAGAATTCTGGCTTGCCGCACCATTGCGAGCGGTCATCACCGACGTCTTCTATGAATGTGCTACGTTCTGGACTCTCGTCTGCTCGTAAAGGTTGGTTGGCTAGCTTCTTGACCAACTGTGATGAGCGCACGAACTCTTCAAATCGCGTCAGCGAATGATCGGGGTCGGCTGGATCGAGCGAGTAAGTGGACATCCATTTAGCCCCCGCTTGCCGTAGCCAAAACTCAGCGGCTGGCTGTCCCGGTTTCCATGGCTCTATGTCCTGACGGAGCTGTAGTTTTGAAGTCGGTATGATGCGTTTCTTTGCCTCTTTGGAGGGCTCTGGACATCGCCGATTCGTCAACTCCTTAGAGATCTCGGTCTCAAGTAGTTTTTCGTTTGGGCCGAGTTCAGGCTTTGGGGAAATGCCCAGCTCGAACTCAGCTAATGCGATCGCCAATTCGAACCTGCGCTGTATGGCGCGGACGGTATCTGGGGCGATCGACGTCTCGCGTGGAAGACCCTCGACGAGATGATCTTTGAGTACCGTCTTGAGAATCTTGTCTAAGGGGAGGACGCATTGCGTCGATTGGTGCGAGGGTTCTTTCTGTTCAGAGTCAATGGATATGTAGTACGGCAAATGCGATGAGCAGCCAACAATGAGAAAACTCGCTCCTGAAAGAATAGCCGCCGTAAAGAGACGCGTTAGCCCCTGCCTAGAACACTTGGACTTGGATTGGAAGACCGAGCTTTGGAGAGAATTGTTTGTAGGCAGGCCGGCTCTGTCCCCTAGCAGATTATTTGACATATAGTCCTCCAAGGATTTGCGTTTGCGGCGGTCGATCAAACAATTGGGATCGCTGATAACCAGAATATTTGTTCATGACCTGTTTAGAGATCTAGTATTCTGCTTGTGCTGGACTTCTTCTTGCGAATGTTGTTCCAAGCCCCTTGTTTAGTGGTGGTCCTTCTATCAGGAGAGATGCACATCCTTAATCACAGCCCAACAAGGAAGGAATGCGTAGCGTTATGAAAGGCGATTGGTGTGTTCGCATAATTAGTGCACGGCAATACGCCGCCTTAAAGATATACGTGTTAACCGTCAGCGCTGTAGCACAACACCGCACTTGGCACCATGAATGGAGTGGAATTTTGTCTCAGAGATAGGGGATGTGAGCAGGATAGCTTTGATGTGACACTTACTTGGTAAGGCAAAGATGGCTACTTGGGTGACGGTACTGATTCCATACTTGGCCTTGATGGTATGGTAGCTTCAAGGCACTGGATTAAGACTGGATGCACACTGATGTGAAGCGAGCATTTTTCTGTAGGCGATCCAGTGGAAAGCAGGCTTGTCAGCAGGTGAGTGTCTAGTGGGAGATACAGCTTCAGCTGAGTGGTCGTAGAGATCTATCAGGAGGGGGTAACAAGTGTTGGCAAGAATCATCTCTGAGTGAGGATTGTTCAGATCCGGCGACGTATTGAGAGAGACCTCTATGAGTATTATTTTGCAGGTGGCACGAAGTACATCCGCCATTTGGCCTTATCGCTCTGGGCATTGCAGTGCGTCGGCAGCCAGTCGGCGGATTTCTCTTTGCGATATCCTGTCTGTGGATTGGCACGTCTTTCATCCCTGAGCAGGCACACGATGGACCGGGCGTCATGGTGGTCGAAAAGAACGGCAGTATCCTTTAAGGTGCAGGTTTAGGGGTTTAACAAACAGCCCAATTCACGGTACAGTGTCTGAGGTTTTTCGGTCCTCTGTTAGAGAGGAGGACCTATGGTTCGCTCCACCCGCATGTCCCATTCTGAGAAGCAGGATCTCTGGACGAAGGATCTCGCCGCCTTGTCATGGCCTCAGCGACTCGGCACCCAAGTGATCAGGCTGACCACGGCTGTCGGCATGGAGTTCCGCCATCGCCTGCTTGACGCGCGAGCGGCGGGTCTAGTCTTTACCACGTTGTTGTCCCTGGTTCCTTTTCTCGCCGTAATGTTCTCCGTACTTAAAGCCTTTGGCGTTCACCACGTGATTGAACCCACGCTGGCTCAGATGCTGGAACCCTTAGGCCCGAAGAATCGTGAGATTACAGCGACCATCGTGGGGTTTGTGGACAATATCAAAATCGGCGTGCTGGGAGGGGTCGGTATTGCCGGCCTCTTTTACACCACCTATTCGCTGATCGAGAAGATCGAGCAAGCCTTGAATGCAATTTGGCTGGTGAAGCAAGGGCGTACCTGGGGCCGGAAGGTGACTGACTATCTGAGCGCGGTCCTTGTG
>CAZOHW010000345.1:0-5180 GCA_964579525.1 uncultured Nitrospira sp.
ATCTTCATGCCCGATCGACTGGGGCGGCATGGTCTAATTCTTCATTTCAAGCTAGATGGAGTGATCAAAATGATGAACCAGTGGAAGCGAGTTTCACGGAAGCTTGCCGTAGTTCTGATGACTTTGAGTCTTGTCGGCGTGGCGGCTGCCGTGAATCCTACGAGCAGCTATGCCATCCCATCGGCGGGAACGTATGTGTTTACGTCTGGTCTCACTGGGACCTTTACCTCAAATGGAACCAGCCTGACCGCCTGGGATATTCTCGGTCCATCCGGCACCGATTATCTGACTGGTGGGACGATTTTAAATGACTCGAACACGTTTACCCAAATTGTTGGGACACATGGACTGGGCATATCATGGTTGTTAAACGGGTTTGGGGAAGGATCACTTAACCCTCTGGGTGGAACGTTGACTCACGTGACGTACCAGCGTAGTGTTGCAGAAGCCTCGACGATAATCTTGTTTTTGCTGAGCTTCGTTGGGCTGACGGTTTTCTCATGTTGGCGCCGTCAGGGTGGAGTGCAAGTTGGATAAACTGTAGTTCCCAACCCCTCACTGCTGATTAGATAGATACCAACAGCCGAGGGCCTGATGGGACCTCGGCTGTTCTGCTTTTTACAGTGCTGCTTGGCAGTCCTGGTCGCATGCAGGCACAGGTTTTCGATCAGGGTTGTGTTTTGACGTCACCGGTTCGTTTTTTGCTGCTCCAGAAGGAATTGCAGAACACAATAGGGCCTGAGAATGCCTGGTCTGAGATAGCCCCAAATAAACCCAAACGACTTTTTCATGAGCGATGGGTGATTTACATCTGGGCGAGAAGGTGAATCTCTTTGACTCGAAGACATGGTTCAGTTGCGGGATTAAACCAATAGGCTGAGAAGACCCTATTCGATGAGGCGATGCCGTACATGATAGCGCCCGGAAAACGACTCGTCTGGCAGGAGTCGTTTGAGCCCCCACTCTGGATGATTGAATGCATCGCTCGCACAGGTCATGGGTTCGATCGCAACGGCAGCACGCGGTGCGTCTGGAATCGCGTCGCCGGTATAAACGACGACGGCTGAGAATGTGGAATCCATCGCGATGTCGACGGTACGCCTGCTTTGGGCATGACGCAAAGATGCTGTCGCCATCCCTTGAGCGTCGCGTTCGAGCTGCACGTAACAATGGTTGAATCGCTGAGGGCCAATCGTACGGAGTCGTCGATAGTCCCATGGGGTGCCAGCCACGTCCAGAATTTTCCCAGTTGGGACAAGTCGTTCATTGAATTCTAAACAGGCGGATCCCGGAATCTGTATATCCACGTCGTCGATCAAGGAGGTGCCTACGGTGAAGTAGGGGTGAAATCCCACTCCCACCGGGGCTGTCTGCTTTCCGACATTCTTTACAGTAAAGGAGCAAGTAAGTCCCGAGAAATCTAGGCTGTAGGTAACCGAGGTCCTCAATGAGAAAGGGTAGCCCCGTTTCGCGTAGGCGGCGGCATCAAGATGAACCTCAAACGTGACTGTGTCCGCATGTACAGTCCGTATCTGCCATGGAAGACTGCGGACGAATCCATGAATGGCGTTTGGTCCTTCTTTGTCGTTGCATTCGAGCTGGAGTGATTGTCCATCGAAGGTATAACGTCCATCTCGGACACGACCAGGAAACGGGATGAGCACGTCACCCTGTCCGCCGCGCTTGTTGCTACTACCGGAATAGCCCCACACAATGTCCGTTTCATGCCCTCCATTATCGATCAGCAGATACCGCCGTAATGAGGCCCCCCAAGGAGACACCACCACTCGTTGGTTTCCATACGACAAAGATAGTTCAGCATTGGGTGTGACGGGCTGCATCGTCGTGCAGTATAACATTGCCGCGATGGGTGGAGAAGGAAACCGACTGAACGATCACTTCAACGAAGCTGACGAGGTTCTACACTGAGGGAGAACCGATCGTAAAATGAACTTCCGACATATCACAGGATGATTGCGTGCTCCTCTATGGGCTTTGCTTTCTCCACTCCCAAGGCGGGACAGGATCTGGA
Source organism: uncultured Nitrospira sp. (assembly GCA_964579525.1). Lineage (GTDB taxonomy): Bacteria > Nitrospirota > Nitrospiria > Nitrospirales > Nitrospiraceae > Nitrospira_D. The sequence goes on from CAZOHW010000345.1 coordinate 2,033, forward strand.
TCACTCCACAAGCCTTTCCTCTCTTCTCTTGCTTCTGTTTCCAATTGCCGTAGCATGGAATCCTCTGGCGCATACTTCCGATACCACCAACACCAACCTCCTTTGACCAGCTCCTGATTGACGTTGGTCCCATCAGTTCGCACCACGTCGGCAAGAGTCCGTCCGTCCTTGTCCTTGCCATGGCTCTGAATGGTCACGTTTCTCGCGTAAATCAGGGCGGCCGTCGCATGTTTTGCGCTGTTACTGAACGGCTGCCCGTTCTCTGGGCAATCAATTCCGCGGAGGCGAATCCGTTCCTCTTTCCCATTGCGGAGCACATCGACAGTGTTTCCATCGAGGATACCAATGACTTCGCCGGTGAAGGAGAGCGCATTCGCGCCGCAGAAGAGACAGAACCAAGCCAGGAGGGTCACAAGTCTCATGCGTCGTGGATCGGTAAACTTGGTGTGCTATTCCTACTCCATTACGGCTGATCATAGCGTAATTAGCATGAGAATAAATCTTTTTTTGAACTGGCGCATGTTCACGGGAATAACAGCGGTTCTTGATAATCATGTCCGCGTAGGTGTCCTCAATGCCGGCGAGCCCTATCAGAGAATTGCAGAGTGTTGTGCAGGACAACTCTCGCAGTGCATGTGACCAGGTGTGGTCCATCCAACATGTGATGCAGCTGCTCTTTTAGAAAAGTTGAGGTGCTGTGCTTACGCCACTCCAATCACACTCCACGAATACTAACCTTCATGATACGTGTCGTGTGAGGCGTGTGAGTCAATTCATGTTATTGTATTAGACCGGAGCGGATGAATAAGCTGAACGTACAGTTCTGATACATGCACTCACTACGGACAATATGATTGGAGCATATTCGTGGATTCACTTGTCACCTGGACAAAGGTCGTCTACGTCCTCCACGCGTTCAGCCTGCTGACCGGCATCATTGGCACTACCACGGTGGTCGGAGCATTCCTCACCGGCTGGCCTTCGATCATCGCGGTCATTCTGAACTACATGAAGCGGAGCGAGGTTCGTGGCACGTGGCTTGAATCACACTTTCGCTGGCAGATTAGAACATTCTGGTTCGGGCTGCTGTGGATCTGCCTCTGCGTGGTTTTCATCATCGCAACTTTTGGGATCGGCCTTCTCTTTATGTGGCTACCGATCGCTCTGCTCGGATTCTGGTTCGTGTACCGGATCGTTCGCGGCTGAGTAACTCTTAACGACGGTCGTCCAATGTACGTGTGAGCGTAGCGGCGTTCGCAAGCACCTCAGGTTCTGAGGTCTTTTCGGATATTGGATATTGATGTGTCTTTCTGCTTGAACTAGGGGGTATGGACACAATGAGATACCTTCTGGCACTTGGCTTTCTAAGTGGTCTAGTTGCTTGTGGCAGCCTGGCAAACTGCTTTAATAGTGGGTTCATTGCTCCTGCCTGTGGCGGTGCCTATAGCGATAGCAACTTTTCTTCTATGCCGCAGCCAACGGCAACATCGGCTGAAGGTTTCTGGACGGGCGCTACTCCCACAAGTCGCACAGTCGGTGGGCTTGTCCTCGATGACGGCTCGTATTGGGTTTTCTACACTGCAATAGGCAATCCCAACATCCTGGCTGGACTGATTCAGGGAACCGGCACTTCGCACCTTGGCGCCTTCGGTTCATCTAACACCAGGGATTTCAACTTGGAAGGCGCTGGAACTCACACAGCGACAATGAGCGGCTCCTATGTGCAGAAAACTCGCCTTAAGGGGACGATTGATTACTCCAATGGAGATACAGGTAGCTTTACGAGTACCTACGATGCGGACTATGAGATAGCCCCGAACATGAATCTTGTGGCCGGGAACTATTCTGGGCTCCGTGCCGACAATCAAATGGTCACTGTTACAGTGGATTCAGCAGGTACTCTTTCAGGAGGTTCAACAGATGGATGCACCTTTGCCGGTACAATTTCTCCTCGTGCAAAAGGGCATGCGTTTAACGTCATCGTGACATTCGGAGGTGGCTCCTGTAGCAATAGAACAGATACGGTTAATGGGGTAGCCTTTTACAATGTCTCTACACAACGGCTATACAGTGCGGCCCTCAACAATGCCAGGACCAACGGCTTGATATTTACAGGCATAAAGCTTTAAGCGCCATTGCTATGGCCCTCGTTTCCTTCTAGGCCGACATTGTGCTCGGCCAAATGCCGGGAGAAATGGCTTTAAAGAAAGCGGTTTGATCAACTTCTCGACAATCTCCTAGGTGCCGGCTTGTGGATTTTCTACCTGCCTGGATACATCGGCCTGGGTGGCCTGAATCGCCGCACCGAGTGAGCAATCATTGTGTTCAGTGGTCCCCTTTTTGGTTTGTAGGGCCTTAATGACTCCAATGACGCGGACTTCAATGAGACATCCCATCTGCGCAGCGCATTGAGAAGGACCATAATATCAAGGGGGTCACCATCCTCTCCAAGCGTGGAGGGAAGAAAGCCGAAATCAAACGGAAACGTCATGCCCTGAGGCAAGATACCGCCCAAGTGATCGCTTGGCTCTTCCGTTCACATATCACCGTTCCGCAGTCCGATCCGTCTCCCAAATCAAAATCTCTGCCCCAGCGGGCTCCGCAGTGAGCGATCGGCCGCCTCCACGAGTGAGCCGTGCTTCGTCCCCAACATTTAACAGGCCGGCCCCTTCAAGTCGTGCGGAACCCTTTGCCACAAATACGTGGACATACGGCGCATCCGGTACCGTCACCGTCTCGCCGGAAACCAGTCTTCCGCCCCAGAGAACCGCGCCGTTCTGTCTGATCGAGATGGCAGCCTCATGTCCACGGCCTGATGCAATCGGCACCAACCCTCCCTTGTGCAGTTGGCCGTTAATATCCAACTGCTCATAACCCGGCATAATACGTTCCGTATCGGGTGGCACCCACATCTGGATGAAGTGTACCGGCTTGTCGTGTTTAGGATTCATCTCGGAGTGCCAAATCCCAGTTCCCGCGCTCATGCGTTGTGCGAGTCCGGGGTAAATGATCCCGTGATTGCCCTCCGAGTCCTTATGTTCCAGCTCGCCTTCTAATACCCACGTCACTATTTCCATGTCCCGGTGAGGATGCGTGCGAAATCCCGTGTTCGGTTGTACGACATCATCATTGTGGACCAACAGTAACC
>CAZOHW010000346.1:0-5137 GCA_964579525.1 uncultured Nitrospira sp.
GACTTATAGAGCGGAAGGTTTAGGCCGTCAACTATTTTGAGATAGGTTCTAGTGAGTTAACGTTGCCTTTTCAGGGTTAGCTCAATAAGATACGAAGAATCACATACCCCACGGCCCACGTCTAAGCGAAGAGGAAGGCCTATGGCGACACGATTGAGTGAGAAGCTTTCACCCTCGTACCAACCAACGATCAAGTCAACACTCGACGCCTTGAGCCACACAAAAGTTGTTCCCCGACTTTGGGAAAAAGACCATGCCCTTTGGAAGCCCGACCCAAAAGAAATTACCGACCGCCTCGGTTGGCTCACGGTCCACGATCAGATGAGGGATCGACTTGAGCAGCTTCAACAGGGTGTCGTATCAGCCAAAGCTTTACAGATCAGGGATGTCGTACTCCTTGGTATGGGAGGGAGCAGCCTGGGACCAGAAGTCTTTCGCACGGTATTTGGATCACAGAAGGGAGCGCCGCGTCTGTGGGTACTCGATTCCACTATCCCCGGGTGGGTGCGGCAGGTCACAAAAGCTATTGCACCAGCTCGAACCTTCTTTCTTGTTGCCAGCAAGTCAGGCGGCACCATCGAAGTCATGTCGCTCTTCACACACTTTTGGAATATCGTCACAAAAGCGAAGGGTAACCATGGGGGGCAACAGTTTGTCGCGATCACCGATCCTGGAACGGGCCTCGAAAAGATGGCGCGCGACCATGGATTTGGACAGATTTTCACAAATCCAGCTGATATTGGAGGGCGCTATTCCGTCCTCTCGCTTTTTGGTCTGGTCCCTGCGGCGTTGCTGGGACTCGATATGCCTCGTCTCTTGGACAGGGCCAGCGACATGGCAACACGATGCCGAATGGCAGACAATCTCGAAGCCAATCCCGGAGCCTACCTTGGGGCAGCGATGGGAAGTCTGGCGAAGCAGGGACGAGACAAGGTCACAGTCGTGGCATCGCCGTCACTCTCGACATTCGGGCTGTGGGTTGAGCAGCTCCTGGCAGAAAGTACGGGAAAGGAAGGAACCGGACTGATCCCCATTGCGCAGGAACCAGTTCTGAAGCCATCGGCCTACGGCAACGATCGGTTCTTCGTCTGTCTCAAACTCAAAGGGGAGAAACAGCCAACGCTCGATCGAGCGGTTCAGGCTCTCATCAAGGCGCAGCATCCCGTGCTTCAATTTACCCTTCGAGATCGGTATGACCTAGGCGCCGAGTTTTTCCGATGGGAGTTTGCCACGGCCGTCGCCGGGCATGTCCTCGGTATCCAGCCGTTCGATCAACCCAATGTTCAGGAAAGCAAAGACAACACCAATCGCGTCTTGAGCACGTTCCAATCAACAGGTCGACTGCCTGAACAAACCACCCACAGCGCGAAAGATGCAGCCACGGATCTTTCTGGTCACCTCAAGCCCAATAGCTATGTTGCAATCCTCGCCTATACGACTCCATCCCGTTCGGTTGAGGCTGCGGTACGCCGTCTCCGACAAGTGTTGATGTCGCAATATCAGGTGGCCACGACATTTGGGTATGGACCTCGGTATCTCCATTCCACCGGCCAACTTCATAAAGGCGGCCCCAATACTGGTGTATTCTTGGAACTTGTCGATCGAATGGCGCCGGACATGGCGATTCCCGATAAGCCCTTCTCGTTTGGCACGCTCGCGCAGGCGCAGGCGGCTGGGGATGTGGAATCACTTCATGCGCACGATCGCTATGCTGTTCGTGTCTCGCTAGGCCGGGATTCAGCTGTCACCGTCAATGCTATCGCAGCAGCATTGAAAAAGAGGTCAACCAAACCCGCTTCGACGGTCCAACCCCGCCGAGCAAATCGCCGTCGCTGATATGTCGCCTACTCCACAGATTCTGGTTGCGCCGAGTGAGCAGTGGGCGAATATGGCGGCAACCTTCATCCATTCCCTCAGCGAGCAAGTGATTCAGTCCAACGGGCGATTTCTTATCGTGCTCTCAGGTGGATCAACTCCTAAGACTCTCTATCGCGTGCTTGCCTCTCCCGAGTGGAAGGGGAAATTCGACTGGCCCCGTATCCTGTTCCTTTTCGGTGACGAACGCTGCGTGCAACCGGATCATCCGGACAGCAATTTCAGAATGGCACAAGCCGAATTGTTTCAACCCTTGCACATCCGGGCAGACCACATTTTCCGAATGAAGGCCGAATACCAGGATCGGATCGCTGCGGTTCAGGAGTATGAAGCTACGATTCGAACAGTGACTCACTGTCCCGCTTCGGCTGTTCCTACCCTGGACCTCGTCCTCCTCGGCCTTGGAGAAGATGGTCACACCGCGTCACTTTTTCCAGGAACACCTGCCCTACAGGTACGAGACACACTCGTCACGGTGGGTCAGGCTCCATCAGGAATTCGAGATCGCTTAACCTTGACGTTGGGTGTGTTGAATCACGCCGCTGTGGTACTGTTTCTAGCGACCGGCAGCGGCAAGGCAGACAAAGTCCGCCAGGTTCTTGAGCCGCATTCTGATGCAGATCGGTCCTTACCGTCGGCGAAAGTCTCACCGGAATCCGGCCGCCTAGTGTGGATGCTCGATCAATCGGCCGCAGCACAGCTCACTCGAACCTATGGATAGACGGAGCGACCATGATTCTCGCAGGCGACATCGGTGGCACGAAGACAAACCTCGCACTCTATGAATGGACAACGGATCGAGTGGAACCGGTGCGGCTCGAGAGCTTCCCCAGCGGAGAATACCAAACATTGGAAGACATCTTGGTTGAGTTCCTCACTCCTCCGAGCAAGCCCTCAGCCACAGTATCTCAGGTGACTGAGGAGTATAGTGGCAACAAACAGGCAAGTACCCAATCTATTGCCCCCATCAACAAATTGACAGCGGCCTGTTTTGGCATTGCCGGACCCATCATCGATAATCGCTGCCAGACTACCAATCTTCCTTGGGTCATCGACGGGGCTGCCATCGCAACACGATTTGAAATTCCACGGGTACAACTGCTCAACGATCTGGAAGCCACCGCCTATGGGATTTTATGGTTACGACCTGATGAGCTTGAATCACTCAATGCCGGCAATCCACCGAAAAAACGCCAAGCCTTCGCCCTGATCGCCGCGGGGACCGGGTTGGGCGAAAGCATCCTTTTCTGGGACGGCAAATCCTACCGTCCAATGCCATCGGAAGGCGGCCATGCGGATTTCGCCCCAAACAACGACCAGGAGATCGATCTGTTGCGGTATCTCCGGGGGCAATATCTCCATGTGAGCTATGAGCGAATTCTGTCGGGACCAGGACTTCATGCCGTGTATGAGTTTCTGCGCGACACAAAAAAGAACGAACCAACCTGGCTGGCCGAAAAGATTAAGGCCGGCAATCCAGCTGCGGAAATCGCCCAGGCCGGCTTGCAAGGACAAGCTGAGATTGCCAAGCAGACGTTGGAAATGTTCACCTCGATTTATGGCGCAGAAGCCGGTAACCTTGGGCTGAAGGCGCTCTCGCTGGATGGCGTATATGTGGGTGGTGGGATCGCGCCCAAGCTCATCACCAAACTGAAAGACGGCACATTCATGAAAGCGTTTACGAACAAGGGCCGCTACAAACGTCTCATGAGTCAGATGCCCGTCCATGTCATCATGAATCAGCAAACCGCCCTACTTGGAGCGGCATCAGTGGCTAGTGCTCTCTCTCTCCACCAAGCACCATGACCTCAGACGACCTCGACCAGCTCAAAAAATCCGCCGGAGCCGAGGCAGCACAATTCATCCGGAATGGAATGGTCGTCGGCCTTGGTACCGGCTCCACGGCCAAACATATGATACGAGCCCTAGGGGAGAGGGTTCGCGCCGGCATGACTCTTCGAGGTGTCCCTACGTCGAAAGAAACCGCGGCTTTGGCTCAACAAGTCGGTATTCTCCTGCTCGAAGCGAACAACCGATGGGAAATCGACGTCGCGATTGACGGAGCAGATCAGGTCGATCCTCAGTTCAATCTCATCAAGGGCGGCGGCGGAGCACTCTTAAAAGAAAAAATCGTGGCGGCCTCAGCCAAACAATTCATCGTGGTGGTGGACCACACGAAGCAAGTTCCGATACTGGGAGGGACCTTTCCCTTACCCATTGAAGTCGTTCCCTTCGGGTGGGGAAGTACCGCTCGCATGATCGAATCCCTCACCAAGAGTCCGGCCGTCTTGCGAGAATGTAACGGGGCTCCGTTTCTGACCGAGGCTGGACACTTCATCGTCGATGTCCATCTCGATCAGATCAATCAGCCCGGCGACCTCGAAACGGCTCTGAATCTGATACCCGGTGTGGTCGAAACAGGGCTTTTTGTCGGACGAACGAATGTCTTGATTGTCGGCACGCCGCAAGGTGTGCGCACTATGTATGCGCCAGGGAAATAGCCTGTCGCTCACGAGACGCGATCTTCTCTTCTTCCTAAGTCGACACACTCGCTTCCTTCTGACCGTCCCGATAGCGTATACATTTCTCCCAGTAGTAGTGACGAATGCAGCTACAAGGGCCAGACCCGAAGGTGAGGACATCATGCCAGACGAGACTCTCACGATCGACCCGTATCGACTGCCACGACATGTGATTCCGACTCGTTATGAGCTTCGGCTTGAACCGGACCTCACGACTGCGACTTTCACAGGCCACGTTACGATCAGCCTCACGGTGCACCAGACGACACAGACAATTGTATTGAACGCCGTCGATCTCGTTATCGATTCCGCCAAGGTCGAAGGACAAGGAGGAGGCAGAATCGAGGCATCCTCCGAATTGGATCATTCGCTCCAACGAATCACACTCGCACTTCGCGAGCCAGTTCCACAGGGCACTTGGCAGCTGCATCTCTCATTCCATGGGAAACTGAATGACCAGCTCCGTGGATTTTATCGGAGTACCTACAGAGATTCGTCGGGAACGGTGCAGACGTTGGCGGCCACACAGTTTGAAGCGACCGATGCCCGCCGTGCTTTTCCCTGCTGGGATGAGCCGGATTTCAAAGCCGTCTTCGCAACCACGGTGGTCGTAGACCCTGCGCTCACGGCCATTTCTAATACCTCAGTCCTCTCTGAATCTAGAGAGGACAATAGGAAGGTGGTCCGGTTCGCCGACACCATCACTATGTCGACCTATCTTGTGGCATTCGTCGTGGGAC
>CAZOHW010000347.1:0-5136 GCA_964579525.1 uncultured Nitrospira sp.
TACTTGTACCAGTATGGCGAGGCTGTGAGGGGCGAACGTGCCCGCCGAAGGCTTGTCGTAGCAGCGAATCCGCGATTGCAGCAGAAGTGTTCATGAATCATGCGGGCTAGTGAGACTGACTCTTGAACCGGAGGGGATCATTGGACTTACGTTGGACCTTGCAAATATGCCTTCAAGCGAATAATGGCTTTGGTATGGATCTGACAGACCCGTGATTCGGTAACTTTGAGCAGCTCCCCGATCTCTTTCATCGTCAATTCCTCATAATAGTACAGCGTCAGCACCAGACGTTCTTTTCCCGGCAATGATTGAATGGCGCCGGCAATCGCTTCTCGCTCTCGTTCAGTGACTAACGTGGACAGGGGGTCGAGGTTGTGTGTGTCGGCCAACATTTTGACTACTTTGTGGCCATCTGGTTCGTGTAAGCCGATGTCATCCACACTGATCATGACGGCGCCACGGGCGCGGACGATGAAGTCCTCAAGTTCGTCCCTCGACATCTTGAGCTCCGCCGCGACCTCTTCATCCTCTGGGGGGCGGCCAAGACGATGCATGAGCAGCACATGTGTCTTTTGAAGCAAACCGATCCGTTCATGCACCGATCGCGGGACCCAATCCATCGAACGAATCTCATCAAGCATGGCTCCGCGGATACGGAACTCTGCATAGGTCTTGAATTTCGCCTCACGGGTGGGGTCGTATTTTTCCATCGCGTCCATGAGTCCGATGGTGCCGACAGAAATCAAATCCTCTGCGTCCAAGTAGGCCGGAAGGCGAAAGGCGAGTCGGTGTGCCATCGCGCGAATCACATGGGCGAATTCTTTAATCAGCTGCTCGCGTCTGGTTCCATCGCTGGACACAGACTTCCGCTCACGTGATGCCGCCATTTTACTCATGGGTATGTGGCCAATCCTTTTCTATGCCGACTAGCAGGCTGTCGACAAAGTTCGCCAGTGGCGTTCTCACCTCACTCGGAGGATCACCGTACGGCAGAGAGTACGATTCACCTCTTCGTTCGCTGCGGCCTTGCTGGGCGGCCTTTCTTAACAGCCTGCGACCCCTTCTGACTCTGGTGTTGCTCTCGAACACTGTGTGTGTCAGCATCATGAACATGTTTATCAATACACTGCTAGCGGGTGTAGGCAAGCCGCTGCCAGAGAAGCTGCACTGAACTTTTTGGCATGTCCGGCTTTGGCCAGAGCATGACCTGCCGGGCCAACCGCATGAAGGCTTGCGCTGCAGGACCGTCTGGGAAAATCTCAGCAACCGCCTTCTGTCGCATCACAGCCAATCGCACGTAATCATCATCAGGAACGGCTCCAATAAAGTCGATGGCCACGTGAAGGAACCGGTCAACGGCGGTGTCCAATTTCCCGAATACCTCGGACGCTTCGCGGGGACTCTTGGCTTGATTGACCAAGACTTTAAATCGTCGCTCTCGATACTGACGGGCCAACACTTTGATTAAGGCATACGCATCGGTCAGCGAGGTCGGCTCAGAGGAGACCACCACGATCGTCTCGTGAGCAGACGACGCAAAGAACGTCACATTCGGTGAGATGCCGGCACCCGTATCGATCAGCAACACATCCATCTCTGTCGCCAAGTGTTCCAGCTGCTCTTGGATCATCAGTTGTTGTGCATCCGTTAACGCGGTGAGATCCGGCACGCCGGAACTGGCAGGGAGTACCTGTAATCCAGCCGGCCCTTTCAACACGATCTCATCAAGCGAGCAGGTTCCGGCCAAGACGTCGGCGATCGTGTAGCGGGGCACCAAGCCCAGTAACACGTCAAGGTTGCCCAACCCAAAATCGGCGTCTAGCACCAGCACTCGCTTCCCAAGTTTCACGAGGGACACAGCCAGGTTCGCCACGACGTTGGTTTTCCCTACCCCACCCTTTCCACTGGAGACGGCAATCACCTGCGTCTGACATCCGACCGATGAGCGCTCGTCATTGATCTCGCCGGCAGGTCCTCTCAGTCTTTGCTGCATGGGTTCGCCTCCAACCAGGTTATTCGATGCCTCTCCGTCCTGAATTCGCACAGACACTGTTTCAGCTGATCGGCATGACTGCCGGATCGAGATGAGCGCTCGTCATTGATCTCGCCGACTGGCCCTCTCAGTCTTTGCTGCATGGGTTCGCCTCCAACCAGGTTATTCGATGCCTCTCTGTCCTGACATTACGACAGACATTGTTTCAGCTGATCGACATGACTGCCGGGTCGATAGATGAGGGCTCACATACCGTTGGGCGATGAGGAATTCCGCCAATCGTTCCGGCGAAGCAATCTCGATGTCTTCTGGAACACGCCGTCCCGTGCTCCAATAGGCAAGGGGGACACCGGTTTGGTGTGCCACCTCGCACATCGCTCCAAATGACTCCGTCTCGTCGAGTTTCGTAAAGAGCAACCGTAACTGAGGGAGATCCCCCGCACGCTCAGTGACTCGCCGGAGCTCCTGTTCTCTCATCGACGCTTGAAGGACCAGGTAGGTTGTGATCACCTTCTCCCCTTGAAACAGTCGATGCAATTCTTTGACCGATGCCATCTCATCCATCCCGCTCCCCGGCATGTCGATAAGAATCACATCGGCTTGGGCATGACGGCGTAACCCCTCGTGCACTTGCCTGGCCGAGAAGCCGGTTGCAAATGGCGCACCAATCACCTTGGCATACGAGCGCAACTGCTCAACCGCCGTTTCACGATAGGCATCGAGCGTGATCAGGACAACAGACCGCCGTTCCTCCAGTCGATAATAGGCGGCAAGTTTTGCCGCAACAGAGGTCTTTCCGGCACCGCTGGGACCAAGGAGCAGACCGACCGCACGATCGTGTTTTCCCTTCAGCAAGGGACCTGCCGTGTGGAGACGCTGTGCAATTGCGTGCCCAAGTGCACAATGGAGGGCGTGCTCACTGCCAGGGCCATCCTTGGCGATCGCCGGTTGTACCTCGCGGAAGAGCCATTCAACCGTCGATGACCGAAGACCCTGACGGATAAAGGAGCGAGCCAGCGTAGCAAACAGCGGCGGGACATGACTGTCCATCGACTGGCTTTCCTCCGGCAATGAATGGCCTAACAATCGAGTCAACTCGCCAAGCTCGGCACAGAGATGGCGAAGCCGCCCTGATTTCCAACTCGATGCCGGCGATGGGGGTTGAGAGAGGCCCTCTTCCGTGGAAACCACTGGAGGGTTGTCATTCCCTGGTTTCAGGAACGATTGGAGTGTCTGTTGAAAGCCCTGCTGGACTCCGGCAGGGGACTCACGAGCGTCGGTTGTCGGCCTTGAAGCGACAGGTTTCTTCTCCTCTTCCCGGTAAGTCGGTCGTGCAACTTCTTGATCGGATGCCGCCATAACCTCCAGAACAGGGCGGTTAAACGCGCGGAGCAATCGACCCCCTTCCCGCACTTCTTTCGAGGATAAAATGATGGCATCCGGCCCTAATTCTTCCTTGATGGCCCGCATGGCATCCTGCATGGTGAGCGCGTGAAATGTTTTAACCTTCATCTACATCCTTAAGATGATTGCGCCAGTTCTGTATCCACTCGGACCGTATCGAGGGATTGCAGTCGGACCAGCGCATCGACTTCATTGAGTCCCATGACAGGAACAGAGTGAAGAATACGGTCACTGAGACGTCGCAGATGGCGCCGAACAATCTGCGAACAGAGCACCACCGGTTGCTGTCCACGCGCAGCCACCCGTTCAGCCGCCTGTTTCATACTGCCCAGGAGTTTGTGCGTGAGGGTCGGATCGAGATTCAGCGAGGCGCCGGGCTGCAGTGCCGCCGCCTGGTCAGCCAACGACCGATCGAGCCGAGGATCGAGCGTAATGACATGGAGCGTGCCATCCGGTGCTTGATATTGCTTGGTAATCGTCCTCGCTAACGCTTGCCTCGCATGTTCCGTAAGAATATCGGCATCCTTGGTACTTGTCGCATGATCGGAGATCCCCTCCAGAATTGACCGTAGATCTCGAATCGGAACTCCCTCTTTGAGAAGATTTCCAAGAATTCGAACCACCGTCCCCAATGGGAGCAGTGTTGGGATCAATTCTTCCACGAGTTTCGGATGGACCTTTCCGATTTCATCGAGTAACGTTTGCACTTCCTGTCTGCCCAACAGTTCGTGGCCATAGCGTTTGATCAACTCCGACAGATGCGTGGCGATGGCTGAACTGGCATCAACAACCGTATAGCCCGCCATCTGAGCCTGTTCGCGTGTTGCCTCCGGAACCCATAGGGCTGGGAGACCGAATGCCGGTTCCTTGGTCGGAATGCCTTGCACGAGTCCACGTTGGCCTGTGCCCGGGTCGATGGCTAACAGATGACCAGGTAACACCTCCGCTTTGGCTACTTCGACACCTTTCAGAATGATGGCATACTCATTGGGACGGAGTTGCAGATTGTCCCGGATATGAATCGGCGGGACGACAAATCCTAAGGATTCCGCAAACTGCCGTCGCAGAGCTTTAATCCGATCGAGCAACGCTGTCCCTTGGGTTCCTTCAACAAGTCCGATCAATCCATAACCGACCTGCACTTCCATTAGATCGAGGGGAACCACGCGGGTCGCGCCTTCTTCTACCTTCGGTGCGGCAGGTGTTGGAATGATGGACTCTTGAGCCTGCTCCCGCTGGTGAAGATGGTAGGCCATCCAGGCCACGATGCCACCGAGCACGAGGAACGCGAGATGCGGCAATCCGGGAACGAGCCCCAGCGCGAGAAGAATACCGGCAGCCATGCCCACGGGTTTGGAGGACATCAACAACTGCTTGCTCATTTCCCCGCCGAGGTCCGTGTCCGACGCAGCTCGGGTGACCACAATACCGGCTGCAGTCGAGACGATGAGCGCGGGGATCTGTGCCACGAGGCCTTCTCCGACCGTCAGCAAGGTATACGTCTGCGCCGCCAGTGCCGGACTCATCCCTTGCTGGAGAATGCCGATCGTCAACCCACCGATGATATTGACCAGAATAATAATGACGGCCGCGATGGCATCGCCCCGGACAAATTTACTAGCGCCGTCCATCGCCCCATAGAAATCCGCTTCTTCCGTGATTTCCCGACGCCGCCGACGAGCATCGGCCTCATTAATCAAACCGGCATTGAGGTCCGCATCGATGCTCATCTGCTTGCC
>CAZOHW010000348.1:0-5131 GCA_964579525.1 uncultured Nitrospira sp.
CCCATCAACACACGCGCACGAAGTGAGAGTGCACGGCTGGCCATCGTGCCGCTCACCGAATGGATGATGCCGAGCTTAATCGGTGGACCACCCGCACCAGAGGACAATGCATAGCTGCCCAGATTCCCCAAGAGTGCCGCCACACCGATTCCGGCCGCAACCCTCCCCCCCTGCCCAAGAAATTCTCTTCTCGATGATCCAGCGTCTTCGGTGGGAACTTCTACCGCTGGGTTGACGTTCTGTGAATCTTGTGGTGCTTTTGTTTCCATGTGGCATCACTCCTTTTCGTATGCTGTGAGGTGCAAACTTCCGGTTGATGCGTAACTCTGGGAAAAACGATTCCACAACGATCCGCTGCCTGGCACCACTCGCGACCAGAAAACCCGAATCGGATCTGACCGCTCATGCGCACCCTGTCAAAACACTTAGACTAGTGGACAGGCTCCTTACCCTCCTTTCTAGAAAACCCAAGAGCCTTACGAACACAGGTCCCGATAACATGAAAGGAACGAGGCCGACAGGCGCTACTCGAGAATGTGTTGATTTGTATAGAAAATTCTGGCGAGAGATTGATCGCGACGCTTACCGCTTTACCAGTCGGCGGTCCCATTCATCCCTCATGATAAGGCGCAGCCTTTTATACACACGGGTTTGCTACAGTGTCAAGCACTTACAGTTCCAATTCCTCATCCTCATGTTTCATGATGCACCCCGGCAAGCCTTCTCACACAAGCCTTTCCAAGAAATACGTGCAATCGCTGCTCCTTATGCCGAGACTGCCTTTTTATGGGTCTTACCCGATCGGTGCGCTTAGGATCGGGATGAACCGGCCCGCAGATCGGGAGAGTTCCTCCGCGGCCACCAGACTTTTGTGTTGTCCATCGGTTCCTGCTACACTACCCTTCCATGAAAATATTTCGCCCAGCTCATCAAACTCAGCGAAACCTCTCTGCCTCTGTTCTCGATCGACCTTATCGCCTCCTGACAATAGGTTGCGCGATCCTCATGATGGCAGGTTGTGCAGGCACGCCTATCGCCAACACCCCTATTCATGATGACGCGTTGAGCTCGGTCTTTCTCGAACCAGTCGCCGACAAATCCTATCAAGCTGCGCATCCTCTGAAGCTACCGGAGACAACCGTTGCAGACCTGTTGCGAGGTCTACACACCAAAGAAAAAACCGGACTATTACTCCTGTTGGGAAAGGCGTTGAAATCGACGAATCTGAACGATATTCGTTTGTTTTCCGAAGATGAGATCGCGCTCCTGACCCCCCCTCTCACCAAGGCTCTCGCGCAAGCAGCGCCACATCAGCGGGTAGGATTCAGAATTTCTTCCATACCCCCCATGTCGCAATCTCAAAAAAACATGCAACAGAAGGAAACGACGGCAGGCTATCTCTTCGCAGACGGCCTCTCCCTGCATTTCACCTTGACGCAGTACCGACATTGGCCTGGGAAGCCCAGCACGAGTGCCCAAAAAGAACCTCGCGCACTTCCTGACACCGACGGACTACGGGATCGTGAGGTCACCTTCCTGCCGGAAGCTGCGGTCCGTCCAGATGCCTACGATCGATCAAGTTGGATCGGAAAGTCGCAAGATACGTCGCTGGCCATTGATTATCAACTGCTGACAAGAATTCTCTCAGCGCCTCCGCAGGCCCCACCCTATCCATCGGCAACCGCCGCGTCATCCATGGGGCAAGCTCCGCAGCCAATTCCAGGCCAACCCACCGCAGCAGGAAAACATGACGCGGACATACAGGCCTTTCGAGAAGAATTGAAGGCGATGCAGAAGAAATTGGATGAACAAAACGCCGAACTCCAACGGCTGAAGGCTATGCCTCCGAAGCCATAGTTTCCCGCGCGACCCCTTACACAAACATCCGAATTTTAGGACAGGAGGCGGTAACCCTCGCTTGGGTAGGGAGCACCAATTGGAATTGTCCGCTTATTGCGATGCGAACTGGTGAGCAGGTCGAATGACGTGGCTCAGTCCTAACAGGCTGCGGAAAAAACTCATGTTGACCTTTAGCCGTCACGGATATCGACATGTGAGTCAACACTGAGACTGCCATGCAGGATGCACAAAAAGGCTGTCGTTTTTCACCTGCCCACCCCCGCGCGCCAAGACGCGCTACTCGCCGACCAAGGCCGCAGCGAGTTAAACCGAACAGGCTAAGGCCGAGATGAAGGTTGAGTGAGAGTATTGATTTGCTTAGCCTGAACCTGAGTCTTGACCTTCATGAAGCTGGCGGTCTTTTTCCGCATCCTGCTAACCGCGAGCCACGTCAAACGGTTCGTCTAATGCACCTGGGTAGAGAGGTTCAAGCGGTTCAACCGACTGATCTGGAGCATCCGACGGTTCACTGAGCAATGGCTCAGCATGTTCTTCGAGTTGTGCTTCTTCGAGTTGTACCACTTCAACTGGTTCCTCTTCGAGCGGAGCTTCTCCGACCTGTTCGACGAATTCTTCAACCTGCGCCACGAATTCACCAGCCTGTTCGACTGATTCAGGGTCTATTGGAAGCAGCGCCTGCTCCGCCTCCCCCAACTCTTTGAACTCCCGAAGCGGCGGGAGTTGGGACAGATCGTTCAGACCGAAATGTTCAAGGAAAAACTTGGTCGTCCCATACATAATCGGACGGCCCGGCACTTCTTTACGCCCGACGATCCGCACCAGTTTACGTTCTAACAGCGTACGTATGACACCGGATGTTTCCACACCGCGGATTTCTTCGATCTCCGCTCGAACCAGGGGCTGCTTATAGGCAATGATCGCTAAAGACTCCAGCGCGGACCGAGACAACTTCGCGGGACTCTTGGTCTTGTCCAGCCGTTTGATCCATGGGGCATACTCCTGCTTGGTAACCAATCGATACCCGCCCGCAACCTTGGCCAGGCGGATTCCTCGGCTATCCTGTTCAAAAGCCTGTTCTAGACTCCGTAACCCTTCTTCCACCTCACTCTTAGGTATATCCTCCAGCACGGCGAGAAAACGAGCCAGGGAGACCGGCTCCGAAGACACAAAGAGCACCGACTCCAGAATGCCTTGGAGTTCTTTCATATCTCGTGAGGTCGAAGCGACCTCCACAGGAGTCTCTGGCCCTCCGTCTATCACCTCTTCACGTGTCATCTCATCACCCGCCTCAGCAACTTCCGGTGTGGCCTGGATCAGGTCGGCCGTCAGTGGAGTCATGTCCCCCTCCATTCCGCATCAATGTCATCGAGCTCTGCTGGATCTGGAACCAACGAAAACATCCGTGAGACCAGAATTGGTCCAAACGTCTCGGCTTGGAAGACTCGTGCCACACGCAACTTCATCAGTTCGAGCAAAGCCAAAAACGTCACAATAATGACCAACCGATGGCTGGTTAGTTCAAACAACCCGGCGAACGACACCGAATCTTTTCCTTCCAGCAGCTCGAGAATCACGTTCATCCGCTCACGAACCGTGAGGTTGTCTGGAACGATTTCGATCAGTGTGCTGCCCGGGTTTCGATCAAGCACTTCTTTCAGCGCGTCAACCAGATCGAACAGTGAAATATTCTCGAGTGACAGTTCTTCTGCAGCCGGCTCAATCGGCTCACCCGGAAGACCTGGCTCCCTGGAAAACACTTCTCTCCACAGTTTCTCCTGGTCATCGAGCTGACGCGCCGCCTCCTTATAGGCTTTGTATTCCAACAATCGTCTGACCAACTCCTCACGCGGATCCGGTCCATCTTCATCATCCTCCGCCGCCTCATCCGCCGGCAACAGCATCCTGGATTTAATCTGAAGCAAGGTCGCCGCCATCACAAGAAAATCCCCCGCCACGTTGAGATTCAATTCCTTCATCGCCTCTAGATACTCAAGATACTGCTGGGCGATCATGGCGATCGGGATATCGTAAATATTCAGCTCATTTTTCTTGATCAGATGGAGGAGGAGATCCAACGGCCCTTCGAAGTTTTCGATGCGAACGTGGTAGGGCAACTCAGTTTGCTCGGAACCGTCGACTGGAGCATCCATGGGAGGAGGTTATATCAACTTATAGGGTAGCGAGCAAGCCACAATCAATATATTGGGGAGTTTTCACTTCATCTTTACTATGTATGCCAGGAGCGCCGCCACCGCAATGAGGAGCAGTACTGTGAAAAAATAATTGGCCGCCTTCGAGTCAAAGACCCCTGTTCCTTGGTCTTGCATGATCCGTTTGACCTGAGTCATGAGCGGCGGCTGATCAAAGCGTGCACCGGAAAGATTATCCGGCTGTGTGAACTCCGCCTGTGAGAAATCGGCCGGTCCTAAAAACTGAGCGTTGGAAAAAATGGTGTCGCTCTCAAAGATCGTGAACGCAAAGAAGGTTTCACGGCTGAAGATCGCCTCACGAAAATTGGCTTGCCCTCGAAATCGACTACCCGAAAATCCAGTCCCCAGACCAAACCGAGACCGCTCAAACAGGGCCGGCCCCTCGAACTTCACTTCAAGCAACTCAGCCATGCCATCAAATAGCGCGCCGGTGCAATCCAGCTGACCATGAAAGATCGAACGATGAAACCTGGTACTGGGGCCAAACGTAGTTCCCTGACATCCCAGCCCTCGAACGAACTCTCCCTGCACAAAGAACGCTTCTTTCTCAAAGGTCGCACCAGAAAACTCGGCTGTCCCCTTGAAGATCGACCGTGAAAGATCCACCCCTTCTTTGAAACGACTCCCCTGGAAATCAACCGTCCCTTCAAATCGTAACTGACTCGCGGCAGACTGATGACGTAGACCTCCCTCCACAACCGAATTACGAATTGTCAGCGCCCCGCGCACCACCCGCTGCCCACTGTTCTGTTGTCCCGATACCTGAGGCGGGCTCCCTCCTGCTTGTGACATTATGGAGGAAGGAACCAGTCGATCGAAATCAAGATCACCACGGACAATCACCCCCACAAGATCGACTGGATGCCCTTTGGCGAGCACATCCACAAGAGCCTCTCCCTGAACCACATGGCTTTCCCGTTCAGACAATGAACATTCGGGGCTCAGATGCACCACAAGGCCAACCTGGTCCCGATTCGTCGATGACTCAACCAGACATCCGGCATAGCCTTTCGGAACGAATCCCGCAATGACAGCAAGGCCCAGCGCGCAGGCCAGAGACC
>CAZOHW010000349.1:0-5108 GCA_964579525.1 uncultured Nitrospira sp.
GAGCTGAGCGAATCTGAGATGGAAGTGCAGCTCGCACTCTGCGATATCACCCGTTCCCGGATAGAGAAGTTGGTCAAAGATGCCGAGGAAGCAAAGCGCATCATTAGAAGTGAACAATTCTATGATATCGATAAGTTAGAATGGTCACTTCAAGTCTTTCGTGAAGTGATGTCGGTGGTCTCGCTGGTCTATTTTCCGGCGCGAATCTGTATGCCGCCGATGGAGACGGACCTGTCGTACAAGGTGTATATCTCGTCCGAAGTCATGGATGCGGTGAACGACACTCAAGTCAACATCTACCGCGATGTGTTCGACCATTTGGTGAAGCCGACGATCGAACAGGAGCAGCCGGACGTGATCGGCATCTCGATCGTCCTGCAGCAACAGATATTCTCAACGATGACGTTCTGCGCCCTCATCAAGCAGCACTTTCCCCACATCCATATCACGATCGGCGGTAATACGGTGACGCGCCTGCGCGATGTGTTGCCGCAGTCGCCGCTGTTCCAGTACTTTGACAGCGCCGTGGTCTATGAAGGGGAGACGGCCTTCGTGCAGCTGGTGTCAGCGGTGGGGGCAAAGCGCAGTCTCGCTGAAGTGCCCAACGCGATCTATAGAGACGAGACGGGCATCCATACGTCCCCAACGAGCTATGCGGAAGATCTGGCGACGTTGCCGCCGCCGGACTTTGATGGTTTGCCGCTGGAGAAGTATTTCGTGCCGACGAGGATTCTGCCTTATCTGGCGACACGCGGCTGCTATTGGGGACGCTGCGAGTTCTGTGACCATGGCGAAGGCTACACGGCCGGTTACCGGTCCAAGAAAATTCAGGATGCGCTTGCCGATATTCAGTTTCTGCGGGATAAATATGGCGCGACACATTTTCATTTCACTGATGAATCCTATCCGCCGGCCCTGTTCCGCAAGCTCACACATGGTCTTATCGAGAGCCAGATGGGCATCACTTGGACGACCCACATGCGGTTTGAGAAAAGCCTACTTGATGAAACAGTCTGGCAGGAGGCGAAAGAGTCCGGTTGTCGGTATCTCCACTTCGGCTACGAGTCCGGTGTCGAACGGGTGCTGCAACTGATGGACAAGGCGACGACGGCTGAAGTGATGACCAAACATCTCCAGCTCACGGCGGAGGCGGGGATCTGGAATCACTGCATGGGCTTCTTTGGTTTCCCAGGTGAAACGAAAGAGGAAGCCTGGCAATCGGTGCAGTTCCTCGAGCAGAACAAGGACCATGTGCATTCACTCGGCTTCGGGACGTTCGATCTCGGACGGCACAATCCCGTGGCGAAGCATCCGGAGAAATGGGGCGTGACGGCCTACAAGAATCCGGAGTGGGATTTGGCGCTCGATTACTACTACACGGTGAAGAACGGGATGAGTATCGAAGAAGCGGAGCGGGTGTTCGAACAATTCGAACGGAACCACAATCCCGGATGGGATTTGCGGCTCTACACGCGCGAATATATCTTTCTCTATATCTCAAGATTTAGTTTAAGTAAACTGCAAGATCTTCAATATAAATCAGTGAAAACTGTAGGAGTAACGACGACGCTCGCGGGGAAAATGTGAGCACTGATAGTTTTGAATTTTGAGTTGTTAGTTGCGAGTTGAGGGGACCCAAAACTAAAAACTCACGACTAAGAACTAAAAACTTAGGTATCGATGAGCAATTTGGTCCAAATAGACGGTCTCATTCCAATCGCCAAGGGTGAACGAAAACAGTCAAAGGTGATGTTATTGTTCCCGCCTGAGTGGGTCCCGACCGCGCCGTATCTCGCCTTACCTTCGTTGACTGCGGTGCTGCGAGAATCTGGGCATACCGTCATTCAGAGAGACATCAATATCGGGATGTGGGACCACTTCTTCAGCATGGAATTCCTGATCTGGGTGAAGGCTCGTCTTGGCATGCAGCTCAAGCACCTGCAAGAGAAAGAGAAGGCCGGCGTATTGACCGAACGGGAGATGAATCAGCTGGCTGTGGTTGAGCAGGCCTACGAGCGTGACGTATTCGACTTGGCCGATCGAGCTGAAGATGCCAAGCGGATCGTACGCGGCGAACGGTTCTACCAAGCTGAGTTGTTGGAAGGAGCGCTCAATACTTTCCGCGAGACGATGGCCTATATCTCCGCCGCCTACTATCCTGCCTCGCTCGTCTTCTATCCGATGGAAAGTAACCTCGGTTATCGCCCCGGTGTCTCAAAGGAAGTGTTTGCCTGTTTGGAAGATGAGCAGGTGAATGTGTATCGGGATCTCTGCAATCAGTTGGTCCTCCCGGAGGTGGCAAAAGAGCAACCGGATGTCATCGGCATCTCCATCGGCACGCAGATGCAGTTGCTGGCAGGCCTCACCTTTGCCAAGCTGATCAAAGAATCGTTCCCGCTCACCCATGTCGTAGTGGGCGGCAACGTGATCACGCGCCTTCAAGAAGATCTGGTGAATCACGAGAGATTTTTTACAGAGGTCTTCGATTCCGCGATCCTATATGAAGGGGAGCATGCACTACTGTGGCTGATTGAGGCCCTGAACGGACAGCGGCCTCTCGCCTCTGTCCCCAACTTGATCTATCGCGATGAGTCAGGTCTTCACCGCAGTCCAGATGTCTATACCGAGAAGACGACATCGTTGCCTCTCCCGGACTTTGACGGGATGCCTCTGGATCGGTACTTCGTCCCGGAGCTGATTATTCCCTATCTCGCGACGCGTGGGTGCTACTGGGGCCGTTGCACGTTCTGTGACCATGGGCAGGGCTACTTCGATCAGTACCGTGGGATGCCGGCCCAACTGGTGGTTGACCAGATCAAGGTGCTGCGAGACAAGTACCAGTGCCGACACTTCTTGTTCAGCGATGAATCCTATCCACCGGCGTTGTTCAAGAAAGTCTCACAGTTGCTGGTCGATCAAAATGTAGGAATCAGATGGACGACGCTGATTCGTTTCGAGGAGACGCTGCAAGATCAAGCCACGTGGGACCTTGCCGCCAAAGCCGGCTGTTGCACGCTTTATTATGGAATGGAATCAGCCAACGAACGTGTCTTGAACCTCATGGACAAACATGCGAAGAAGAGCGTCATCCAGCGCAATCTTCAGATGGCGGCGAAAGCGAAGATTTGGAACCACGTCATGGCCTTCTATGGATTCCCTGGTGAAACGTTCGAGGAGGCGATGGAGACTCGCCAGTTTGTCTTGGAGAATCAGCCGGTGATTCATTCACTGGAACTCTTCTATTTCGTGGCCTATCGTCATACTCCAATGGTCCGTCATCCTGAACGGTTCGGTATCACGATACACAAACAGGAAGAGTATGACCTCCCGCTCGACTACTACTATACGTTGAATGATCCCAGTACGTTGTCCTGTCTCGATGCGATGCAATTGTGCGAAGAATTCTACAAGCATGATTTTCACCCCTGGGCCGTGCGCGTGAACTCGCGTGAGCATGTCTTTCTGTATATTTCAAAATACGGAACGAACCAGTTATCGCAGATCTATGCGCAACGGACACAGCCGGTTGGCTCAGCAGAAGGTGTTTCTGGGCTGATCACGTGGCCGGTGGCCCAGTCGTCTGGAGACGAGGGAATGTCGCGTGTCACGAGTCACGAAGCCGGTTGATCAGGGACGCATCTCATAAAATAATGGGCGAGGGAAGATTCGTGCGGTACAGTTGAGTGATATTTACTGGCCAGAGTCGTCCGGGATGAAGACGGCAGAAATCAGTGCGTAGGCAGCTTCGACGGTCCGCGTCATCTCTTCGGCTTTTTGGAACTGCTGCATGTATTGCGAGGGATTATTCGTAAGGCCTGCATAGCGCGAGGGGTTCCACGTGTAGAGCTGGACACGCTTGGCCCGTTCCAGATCTTCGGTAGTAAAGGGAAGGGTGAGGCCTAAAATGTCTAAGGCATGGGCGATGTCTTGCTCGGTGATCGAATCCATTGCCGGAGTGTGCCTAAAATGGACAAGTGCTGTCAATGACGATGAGCGTCCTTCTAGAGAGTACCGGATGCTCAGGTACGATCCAGGCAAGTGCAGGAGTCGCCATGACTGAACAACGGGCACTCAAGTTCTATCAAGCGGACGTGTTTACTGCACAGCCATTCGGCGGCAATCCTGTCGCGGTGTTTCCCGACGCTGATGGACTGACGGACGACCAGTTACAACAAATTGCGCGAGAGATGAACCTTTCAGAAACGGTGTTCGTTTTTCCACCAAGTGACCATGCCGCCGTCGCACGATTGCGGATCTTTACCCCGACTCAGGAAATTCCGTTTGCCGGCCATCCGGTGCTGGGCACGTTTTACGTCTTGGCTCAGCTCGGGCGGATTTCGCTCAGGGAAGGTACCACGCATGTCATGCAAGAATGCAATATCGGCCTATTTCCTGTGGAGCTGCATGCGGAGCAGGGGCGGGCAATACGGGTTGTCATGTCGCAACCCAAACCTGAATTTCTCGACCCCATCGATGTTGTGGACGAGATCCATCTGGTCGGTGGGACGCTCGGGCTTCCCAAACACGTGATTGCCGACACCAAATGGCCGCTTCAAGTTGTCTCGACTGGTTTGCCGGTTCTCATCGTCCCAGTACGTACATTGACGGCTGTCCGGTCGATTCAACCCGATGCTTCGGCCATCACCAAAGTCTGTGAGCGATTCGGAGCCAATGGGATTATGGTCTTCACGACGGTCACGGTGGAGTCGTTTGCATCGGTCCACGCAAGAATGTTTGCTCCGAAAATTGGGATCTTGGAAGATCCAGCCACAGGGAGCGCCGGCGGGGCGTTGGGCGCCTATCTGGCCCAACATGGAATCGTGGAAGTAGGGCCCACGACGGAAGTGCTGATCGAGCAAGGCTATGAGATCGATCGGCCATCTCGGATTCTGGTGCAAGTTGAGTCGGACGACGATGTGATCCAAGCGGTGAAGGTCGGTGGGCATTGTGTGATGGTAGTAGAGGGAGTGTTGACGTTTTGAAGCGGCGCGTGCTTGCTCAAAGAAGGGTGGCGGCCTGGTCATCCTCGTACTCGCCGAACGCGCTGGATTAGAATGGGATCAATACTCGCTCTCTTGCGAGTGGGTCAATTGATTACCTACGGGGCG
>CAZOHW010000350.1:0-5097 GCA_964579525.1 uncultured Nitrospira sp.
GTACCATGCTCCATAAGAATTGCAAGTGGAAGATTACTCAGACAGACTCCTAGGTCAATCGGGAAAAGCTAGCCCGGCTGATTCATGGCCCATTGGCTGACTTCGACAGGGTGCGTCGCACCGGCTCAGGGTTCGCCCTGAGCGGAGGCCCCTGGCTGACGGGGCCAGAGTCGAAGCCCGGAGGGCGCATGGCTCACGACTCGTGCAGAATGCGGGCTAGAGTTGAAGGCCACGACGGTGTCGATCCTGATCTTATCTCATCCTGATAGCCCGTATGAATCTTGCGTGGAGAGGTGTGTGAGCGTGCTGTGGTAAGGATTATCGCACATATAGATATGGATGCGTTCTTCGCCGCCATTGAAGAACGTGATACCCCGGCTTTTCGAGGAGTTCCGCTTGTGGTGGGTGCGGATCCGATGGAAGGGAAAGGGCGGGGAGTGGCATCGACATCAAACTATCTGGCGAGAGCCTATGGCATTCACTCGGCCACCCCTATTTCTATCGCATGGCGCTTGTCGGAAACGGCCCGCCGTCGTGGCAAGCCACCCGTCACGTTTGTATCAGTCGATATGCCGAAATACATCCGAGTGTCGGACGCCGTGATGAGGATCGTGCGACGATTCGTTCCAACGGTGGAACAGGCTAGTATCGACGAAGCGTATGGTGACCTCAGCTTTGTGGATTCCTACGAGGCTGCGGAGTCGTTGTGCCGAACCATCAAAGAGACCATCAAGCTAGAGGAACAACTGACTGCATCAGTCGGGATTGCGCCCAACAAACTCATCGCAAAGATCGCATCCGGAATGCAGAAGCCGGATGGGTTGACGGTGGTGTGCATGGAGGATGTGGAATCATTCCTTGCGCCGCTCTCAATCCGGTCAATGCCGGGCATTGGCCCGAAGACAGAAGCGCTGCTGGCCAAGCAGGGGATCAGGTTCGTGAAAGACCTCAAATCATTGACGGTTCTTCAGCTGGAGACTCTGTTTGGAAAACGAGGCAGAGACTTCTACGAGCGTATTCGAGGCCAGGATTGTTCACCCGTCGAAGAGTACTCCGAACCGAAGTCGATCGGCGAACAGGAAACCTTTGCCACTGATACTCTGGAGAGCCATGTCCTGCTCAAGACGGTCGGTGAGCTTGCGCAGGGTGTAATGGAGCGTTTACAGCACGAAGGGTTTCGGATCTTTCGAACCGTGGTGTTGACCGTTCGCTTTGCGGATTTTGAGACGAGATCGCGTAGTCACACGATCGCCCAGCCGGCTGATGATGTCGCGACGCTCCATCGAGAAGGGTTGAAGCTCCTGTTGCCGTTTCTCGATCGGCGTGAAAACCCTGCACGAAAACGCATTCGTCTGCTCGGACTTCGTGTCGAGAAGTTAGAGGCGCAATCACACTACACCGGTGAAGCTCTAGACCTATTCGACTAGCGAAGAGAGATAGCGGCTGTCTTCATCTGAGGATTCTAAGCCGATTTATGACAGCAGCCCATCCGCGCTGGTGAAGGCCCACTCCTTCTCTTCTATAGGTTTAAGCCTACATGGAATATTTCATCATGTAATCAGATGGATAGCGAATAGTATGCCTGCCTATGTGGAGTTATTAGCCTTCTTGCAAACAGGATGGCAGTTGTGAATCATCAGGGATTTGATACTGAGAGCCCTCATACCAGAGAGGAGTGAACAGGCATAGCATTTGCTCACTGTGAAGGTTATTTTGGATCACGTGGGAGGTTCATTATCATGGCACTAGCATTAGGAATAAAAGAACGTCTTCAGCGCCCAAATCCATATGGGGGAATGGTGCTACACGGTCGACCGGCCATTGTGGGGCGCCGTGAATGGACCGATGCGCATCTCCCGTCACGCCGTGTGGAGATGAGGATGAATGAAACGAAGTCGTGTACGTACAATCTCTGTGAGTCAATCGTTGAGGGCCAGGCCTCCATTCTGCAAGGGGAAGCTTACTGCCTCAATCGGAGTGGGCGAGGGATTCTAGTCATGATGGGGGATCAACCTCGTGTGGATCAACTGCTGGAAATTCATCTTCGTGAATCACAATGGCGATATTCTGCGAGTGTGTACGAAGTGCGGTGGACGAACACGTTATCCATCGAATCACAAGGGGACCTGTATCTGGTCGGATGCCGACTGCTGTTCCGCGCGGCACCGTATTGGAAGTTCTGACTGGGTCGGCCTGACCTCCCCGGTTCATTCCTCTGCGGTCCCTTCGCGATTGAATGCCTTGATTGCCGAGTAGGATCTCTTTATCCTGCGCAGCGTGGTAGTCTGGTTCGTCATCCTCTACCTCTTAATCTCCGTCGGTATCGGACTCTTTGCTGCCACGCGGGTGCGCACCTCTAAAGATTTCGCGGTGGCGGGGAGAAGTCTGCCGCTGGCCGTGGTGACAGCCACGGTGTTTGCCACCTGGTTCGGCGCGGAAGCGGTCTTAGGCATCTCCGCCACCTTCGTCAAAGAAGGCCTCCACGGGGTCGTTGCCGATCCATTTGGGTCCAGCATGTGCTTGATACTGGCCGGGCTGTTTTTCGCTCCCCGGCTTTATCGACTGAACATGTTGACGGTGGGGGATTACTATCGATATCGCTACAACCGGACCGTCGAAGTGCTGTGCACGCTCTGCATCGTGGTGTCCTATGTGGGGTGGGTTGCGGCGCAATTCAAAGTGCTCGGGTTAGTGCTGAATGTCGTGACGGGAGGTACTGTCACTCAATCGGTCGGGATCGTGATCGGCGCCGTCATTGTGCTGACCTATACGACATTCGGGGGGATGTTTTCCGTAGCCATTTTGGATTTCGTCCAAATTTCGGTCATCATGGGGGGACTTCTCTATATCGCATCCATTGTGAGCGAACTTGCCGGTGGAGTGGGGACGGTCATCGACCATGCGGCCGCTGCGGGGAAATTTGAACTCTTTCCCGCCGCCACCGCGACGGCCTGGATTCCCTTTATCGGAGCGTGGATGACCATGATGCTGGGGTCGATTCCCCAACAAGATGTGTTTCAGCGGATTACATCGGCGAAGGACGAGCGTACGGCCGTTCGCGGGGCCCTGTTAGGAGCTGTCCTCTATTTCGGATTTTGTTTTGTGCCGATGTTTCTTGCCTATGCGGCGACTCTGGTGGATCCGAGTAAGTTTGGTGTGCTGCTGGAGCAAGATTCCCAGCTGATTCTACCGACACTGATCATGGATCATACGCCGATGGTCGCTCAGATCCTCTTCTTCGGAGCCGTGCTCTCTGCAGTGATGAGCTGTTCCAGCGCGACGCTCCTGGCGCCCTCCGTCGCTCTGAGCGAGAACGTGGTGAAGCCACTCGTGAGTCACGTGAATGATGCTGAATTTCTTCACTTGATGCGCATCGTGCTGGTGGGGTTCGCCTCCGTCGTCTTGGTCATCGCGCTCTGGTCGGATGCGACCATCTATAAACTCGTCGTGAGTACCTACAAAGTCACGTTGGTCGCGGCCTTTATCCCATTGTGGGCCGGGCTGTACTGGAAGCGCGCGACGACGCAGGGAGCGATTGTGGCAATTGTGGCAGGGCTGACGAGCTGGATCGCGCTGGAATTGGTGAGTGAGTCGACGGACATCTGGCCTCCTCAGCTGGTGGGATTTCTGTTCGCCTCGATCGGCATGCTTATCGGATCGTTATGGCCCTTGCGGAGAAAGCCGATGACCGGCGCGACTGAGGGAGCTGGAGGCGTATGACGGTAACGGCCTGTCCGATTTGCCAGGTCTCCTGCTCTTTTTGTTCTCAGAGCCTAATGATCTAGTGTGAAACGTACAGCCCGGCGAAGGTCTTCGACAGCAAAAGGTTTCTGAATGACGCGTCGTGCGCCAAAGAGTTTGGCGACATTGAGAAAATTGTGGGCACCGGCTTCACCGCTGATCGCGATGACGCGCGCGTCCAAAAATTCATGAGTGAGCGCGAGCGTCACCTCCATCCCATCTCGTTCCGGCATCATGATGTCAGTAATGACAAGGTCGGCAGGTTCGTCGCGATAGAGTCTGAGAGCGACGTTGCCGTTTTCCGCCTCCCGGACTTGATGACCATCTGTCTCAAGAATGGCTCGTATGAGTGTCCGAATGGATGCGTCATCGTCGACAACCAAGATTGAAGCCATAGTTCTTCCCTCCGGTTCACAACTGCGCCCGTCGCGCGTTCCGGGAATTGTCATCAGGCTGCCCGTAGCATGACCGCCTGACTATCCTCACTGGCAGGATCGATCAGAGCGTCCAGATTGTTGCCGACCAGCATCGGTGGTTGTGGCGCTCTGGATAAGCGGTGTTGTTGGATTACCGCATCATGAACATTCCCACAATTCATGCATCGATAGCCGCTGGTCCACATGTGGCCGATGGTTCCGTCAAAGTCCATGAAGTGATCTTCAACCATGAGTCCTTGGCAGCGTGTGCATGTCATGATGGCCATCTCCCGGTTAGAAATTGTGGAACGTGTTCCCTGTGAGAGAAAGGTATCGAAATCCTGGAGAGATGGTTAGACCCAGATGAGGTAACTCGGAAGGGGGGCAAAGAAGACGTCACAGGCGAGAATTATCAATGTCTTAAAGGCTTACCGTAAGACCACTTCGGTGTATAGCGGTTGGGCTCCTCCATCCCCTCCGGGCCGTCATCCAGACTCGCCGTTTTTCTATTCATGCCCCATTCCCTTCCCCTTGTGCCATGCGCAAGGTAAACTGAGTGGTTATGTCGAATCGCCTTGCACCTCGATCCTTCCGATTGGCCAAGCGATTCTTTGGGTTGATTCTCATTGTGCTGAGTATCGGTATGGCTGCCTTGGCCGGCTATGGATTCTTCCTTTCCGGAAGTCTGACGCTGCCCAGGAGCGATGCCCATCCTTCGATTTTAATCTATGGCGCCCCATTTTTTCTGCCACCGGGTCTTCATTTTGTAGACTCCGGATTGCTCGACCGGCTCAGTCGGCTCGAATATCGCGCCATCTCTTCCACGCCGCGGAATCCCGGTGAGTACTTTGCGTCGAGTCGTTCAATTGAGATCTTCCTGCATGCGCAGGACGAGCAGCATGTACGGGCCCGAGCCATCCGTTTGTTACTGGAGGATGGG
>CAZOHW010000351.1:0-5094 GCA_964579525.1 uncultured Nitrospira sp.
CCATGTGCGATTGTAGGGGTGGTACAGATACTCGTAGGTCTGTCCGGCGAACTGGAAAGTTTTCGTCCTCACGCAGCGAGTCAGCGCCATTTTCATGCGGCGCCAATACTGCTTGGCAGCGCTTTCACCGGTTGTGGCCCTTGTGTAGTCGTAGGTATATGGCACACAGACCCTGTCGGGAGGTTACTCGAAGACGATGCGAGACCCTGGCGATTTCATTTTGAAAATCTGCAGGGCGTTATAGATGCCTTTGGCGGGATGGTTGAGAATCAGGCGGGAGTTCGTGATATGGGTGTCGAGCAGTTCGTACTGCCCGCCACTATAGTAGAGATCGCAATCGTCGATCTGGCAGTTCTTGTAGACATGGTTGTCCAAGGCCAACTTTGCCTTGGAGAAGGTTTGACCATCGACGATGATATAGCTTGGTTCAAATTCCATTGGGTGCTTGTGGGCAGGACTATAGCAGAGTCGATGGAGGGGGTAAACCTCACCCCTTCCAGCGTTCGGTGTATGCCCCCCCCCATGGCGATAATAGCAATATTTAGTCTTGAACCTCCTGAGGCAACTCTATAGAATAACCAAATTTTCGAGGAGTTAGCTTCGAACTAGACTCCGCCACGCTTCTCTGGTTTCCCCCCCCACTTGGCCATTACGAAGGATGGGTTGAAGCCACGGGGTGTCGTGTGACACACAGTCACTTCCCCGAGAGCTGCGACGGTAGTCTGCGCGTGATGCGGTTGGAGATTGACGGATTCGCAAGAAGGCAGCGGCATAATTTTTGAGGAGGATATCCCGTGAGCGACTCAGCGATTATCACATTTGCCATCATTGCAGCTATGGCAGGCATCGCCTATGGGTTGTACCTGGCGATGTGGGTGTTCAAGCTTGATGCTGGAAATGCCAAGATGCAAGAAATTGCAAAGGCAATCCAAGAAGGTGCCGGCGCCTATATGAATCGACAGTACAAGACCGTCGGCTACGTGGCTGCCGGGTTGTTCGTTATTCTGGCCTTAGCAGGCACTGTCTCAGATAAGTTTGGTCTGCTCACGGCAACTGGGTTCTTGGTCGGGGCGAGCGCCTCGGCGATTGCTGGGTATGTGGGGATGATCATTGCGGTTCGTGCCAATGTGCGTACAGCTCAAGCCGCTCATAACGGCATGAACGCCGCTTTGATCGTGGCCTTCCGAGGTGGGGCGGTGACCGGGCTCTTGCTGATTGGCCTCGGTTTGCTGGCCATTACAGGGTTCTATTCCATCGCTGAATCGATGGCTGGTCAGGAAAAGGCTATTCACGCGTTGTTGAGTCTCGGATTCGGTGGCAGTTTAATCTCTGTGTTTGCCCGCGTCGGTGGCGGCATTTATACGAAGGCAGCCGACGTCGGGGCCGATTTGGTTGGCAAGGTCGAGGCGGGGATCCCAGAAGACGATCCACGGAATCCGGCGGTCATCGCGGATAACGTGGGTGACAATGTGGGCGATTGTGCTGGAATGGCGGCAGACCTTTTTGAAACCTACGCGGTCACGACGGTGGCGGCGATGGTGCTGGCCTTTACGATGTTTAAGGGAGCGACGGCGCCCATTCTGTATCCGCTGGCATTGGGCGGCATCACGATTTTTGCGACGATTGTCGGGATTCTCTATGTCAAGGTCGATCAGGGCGGCGCCATTATGCCGGCCCTGTACAAGGGGTTGTTCGTGGCAGGTGGAATTGCCGCCGTGGCGTTTTTGCCGGTCACCTTCATGATCATGGGTGGAGTCGGAGGGGTCAGCGGGTTCAGTTACTACATCGCGGCGCTGCTCGGGTTAGCCGTCACCTTGGGACTCGTGTTCATCACCGACTACTACACGTCAAAAGAGTACGAGCCGGTGAAGTATATTTCGAAAGCGAGTGAAACCGGCCATGCGACGAACATCATTGCTGGTCTAGCGGTAGGTATGCAGTCGACGGCGGCTCCTGTCGTGGTGATTGCCACGGCGATTCTCGGCAGTTACTGGGTTTGTGGCGGCGCGGAGTCCGGTGGGTTGTACGGTGTGGCGGTCGCGGCCGTGGCCATGCTCTCGATGGCCGGGATTGTGGTGGCCATCGATGCGTTTGGGCCGATCACGGACAATGCCGGTGGTATCGCTGAGATGTCACATTTAGGCAAGGAGGTTCGAGATATTACGGACCCATTGGATGCTGTCGGCAATACAACCAAGGCGGTCACCAAGGGCTATGCGATCGGATCTGCTGGGTTGGCAGCCGTAGTCCTCTTTGCCGAATACTCGCGGGAAGTTGCCGCGTATAATCCCGCACTGGCGGCCTTCGATCTCTCGAATCCAAAAGTATTGGTCGGCCTCTTCCTCGGCGGCATGTTGCCGTTCATCTTCGGTTCCATGTGCATGAGGGCCGTCGGTGAAGCGGGAGGGTTGATCGTGGAAGAGGTGCGGCGGCAATTCAGAACGATTAAGGGAATTATGGAAGGCACGGGCAAGCCGGAGTATGGCACCTGTGTCGACATTGTGACCCAGGCCGCGATCCAAAAGATGATGATCCCCGGTTTGATTCCTGTAGCGTCGCCGGTGATCATCGGTCTCGTGCTTGGCCCACAGGCGCTCGGCGGGGTGTTGGTCGGTAGCATCGTCACCGGGCTCTTTGTCGCCATTTCGATGACGAGCGGCGGCGGTGCCTGGGACAACGCGAAGAAGTTTATCGAAGAGCAAGGCTTGAAGGGCACCGACACGCATAAAGCCGCAGTCACCGGTGATACGGTTGGTGATCCTTATAAGGATACGGCCGGACCGGCTGTGAATCCAATGATCAAGGTCATCAACATTGTTGCATTACTCATCGTGTCGTTGATTGCGGGCTAGGTTGGTTTAGTCCCTACTCACATACGCTGATCCGTATGCTGAAGCGCCGTGCCCAAACTTGGGCACGGCGCTTTCTCTTTCACCCCTTGTCTTGACTGGTTTCGGTATCCTAAAGTATTTTAAAGTGAGTCACGAGGGTCACCTGATTTCACAGGAGGTGCTCGTATGGAAAAGCAAGAGCGAAAGCAGGAAGCCAAGCGAGAGCCGCAAGGAAAGGAAGAGGTCAAGGCGAACCCCAAGGTTGTCGAGGCCGGCAAAAAGATCAAGGAAGATATCGATAAATTGGTCGATGAGATCGATGATGTTCTTGAAAAAAATGCAGAAGAGTTTGTGAAGAATTACGTTCAGAAAGGAGGGGAATAATACTGGCTCCCGCTCCCCCCCCGGTTTACCCTCATTCTTTGCGTCGTTCGATGGCCTCCGTTTGACAAAGCCACACTGACTGATTACAGTTTTGCTCGTTTCCCTGAGATTCATGGACTGAATGGTGTTCTGGCCCAGGCCCAGAAGGAGGCGGGGATGAAGTCTAAGCTCTGGGTCGTTCGGCAGGTCGACCCTATTCAACGAATCCGTATATCGAAGGCCCTCTCCATTTCTTCCGCAACAGCCTCGCTCTTGCTCAACAGGGGCGTGACCAGTGTCGACCAGGCATTGGCCTGGCTCTCCCCGCTGCGAGCGCATGATCCCTTCTTGATTCCCGATATCGAACGGGCGGTTGATCGTCTGCATCAGGCCATGCAGCGGCACGAGCGTGTCTGTTTTTATGGCGATTATGATGTGGATGGCATATCGGCGACGAGTATTTATCTTTCGTTCTTTCGTGGATTGGGGGCGGATGTGCGGGCCTATGTACCCCATCGTCTTCGCGAGGGATATGGGCTGAACGAAACTGCCATTCGAACGTTGGCCGCCGACGGGGTGTCATTACTTGTTACCTCAGACTGCGGGACTACGTCGCATCGTGAAATTGCCATCGGCAATCAACTCGGGATGGATATCCTGGTGACGGATCATCATCAGAGTGATACCGACATGCCACCCGCCATGGCCGTGATGAACCCTCATCGGCAGGATGCGCGCTATCCATTTCATGGGCTCTGTTCTGGTGGCCTCGCGTATAAAGTTGCGCAGGCCTATGAACTGAAATATGGCTCAGGTTCAGTACCGCTGGACTCACTTCTGGATCTCGTGGCACTGGCGACCATTGCTGATGTTGTACCGTTACAGGACGAGAATCGACTGTTTGTCCGGGAGGGGCTTGCGCAAATTTCACGAGGGGCGCGCTGTGGTATTCGAGCCTTGAAGCAAGTTGCCGGGGTGAGTCGTGAATGCACGGCGGAAACCATCGCGTTTAGACTCGGACCTCGCCTCAATGCTGCAGGGCGATTGGATGAAGCGATGAAGGGGGTCCGTCTCTTGACGACCGAGTCGGAGACGGAAGCGAAAGATTTAGCGGAGGAGCTTGAACAGCTCAATCAAGCTCGACGTGAGATTGAGGCCGATATCGTGCGTGAAACCGTAGCGCAGGTTGAGTCCCACGAGCTGCCGGGCGGTATTGTCCTCTCGTCGAAGAAGTGGCATCTGGGAGTGGTCGGGATCGTGGCCGCTCGTATCATGGAAAAATTTCACCGTCCGACGATCGTGATCGCCATGGGAGAACATGGAATCGGGAAGGGATCGGCCAGGACTATTCCGGGTTTCGACCTCTATCAGGCCTTATCCGGTTGTCGAGACCACCTCATCGCATTTGGTGGTCATCCGAGCGCAGCGGGGGTGACGATTCACGAATCTCAATTGCCGGAGTTCGCTGAGCGGTTTGCGGCTTGTGCGGAAACCTGGATCCAGGAGACCAGCACCGTTCCTATGTTGCACGTCGATTCAGAAGTACAACTCAATGAGATTACGTTGCAGTTGATCCAGGAAATCGGAACACTCCACCCGTTTGGTGCAGGGAATCCTGAGCCTACGTTTGCGGTCCGGGGCCTGGATATTTTGAATGCCCGGGTGGTCGGCGAGAAACATCTCAAGATGACGGTGCGACAAGGCGGATCGTTGCCGTTCGACAGCATCGGATTTGGGATGAGATCGCTGGAAGATAACGGGCTCTCATTGAAAATGCCTGTCGATGTCGCATTTACCCCTGAGCTCAATCACTGGAACGGGTATGATCGGATTCAGCTAAGGATCCGAGACATCAGGGCCACGGACGCATAATGCCATGATGTACGAAACGGTCACCGAT
>CAZOHW010000352.1:0-5079 GCA_964579525.1 uncultured Nitrospira sp.
TGAGGGAAAGAATTCGAGTGACGAATTTAGTCTCAAGACAACGACAAAACGTTGTAGTGGCTCCTCACCACACCAAAGGCCAGAGTTGCCCTGTCAGGTTTCGCCTGATTGCCGGTAAGGGTATCAGACTTGCTTCTGCACACGTTCACGAAGGTGCAGAGAGGGGAAGCGGACTTCCACGGGAAGCCAGGAGAAAGGGAAGATCGATGGCGTCTCTCTTACTGATTGATGATGAGTTTTCAATACGGATGCTCTTGCAAACGTTCTTAGAAGCGCAGGGTTACTGTGTCGTGGCTGCCGAAGACGGAAAACAGGCCTTGTGTCTCTTAGAACTCATAAGCGTGAACGCCGTGATCATGGATATCTTTATGCCCGAAATGGACGGCCTAGAATTCATGAAAAGTATCCGTACAACTCGCCCGACCATCAAAGTGATTGCGATGTCCGGCGAAGCGCATTATCTGAAGATTGCAAAACGCTTGGGTGCAGACGACACGATCTTGAAGCCATTCAATCCGGACGACCTTCTCACGAAGGTGTCAGCTCAACTGATCAGCACAACATTTCCGCCCAATCCTTGAACCGTCTTGGGTGTATTTCCTTCACAGTCGGGGGGAGACCCAACCGTTCACGCTGCCTCTTTTCTCTGACCATTGGTGAGCGCCTGCAGCACCTCTGGATAGCTCAGCCGTTCCAATCCCTCTTGAAGCAGGGACATCTTGATCCGCTCTCGGTGGTCATAGATACGCGAGTGGACACCTTGTGCCGCATGACCGGTGAGAATTTGCCGCACTCGTTCTGACGTGCCTGCATCAGCCAAGCGCGTAATAAACGTATGCCGTAGCCCATGGAGCACAAGCGCCTTATCTGTGAGACCTACGCGTTTCAGATGCCGTGCGTACCACTTCCCAGCAGCATCGGCAAAGGTGCTTTTCCCTTTCTTCATCGTGGGAAACAATCGGGTCTCACCGGCTGTTCGTAATCTGTTCACGTACTCCAGGAACCCTAAGGTCAGTAGGGAGGAATGAATAGGAATTGTGCGACGGCTACACGCGGTCTTCTGACTTTGGTCTTTTCCTTCTGCCGCAAAATGGAAGCAGGGTATCCCATCCACCTCTACGATGCCGCTCAGGTTCAACTGACTGGGTTCCTCACGTCGACACCCTGAGAACAAGCAAATCAGACACATCCAGTAACGTTCTGGTCTTGCATATCGCTGCTCCGCGAACGCCTTCGAGCCAAACACCGCGAGCAGCTCAGCATCGGTGTAATCTCGATGAGGTTTCGCTTCTTCCTTCGCACGCTTGGAGCTCGGTGCCAATCCTTCCATAGGATTCTTGAAGTGATCAGGGACCAGACCTTGGCGAATCGCCCATCGGAAAATTGCAGAGATGATGCTGATCCACTTGGTGACGGTCCACAGCGTGAGATGACGAGACTTCAACAACTGTTCCTTGTACGCTCGACAGTGGTCTTTGGTGATCTCACCAATAGGACAATCGTCAATGGATGTAATGAACCGGTTTAGCTCCGCTTGTACTTGGCGCCCGGAGCGTTCAGAACGCGAGGG
Organism: uncultured Nitrospira sp.; assembly: GCA_964579525.1. Lineage (GTDB taxonomy): Bacteria > Nitrospirota > Nitrospiria > Nitrospirales > Nitrospiraceae > Nitrospira_D. Next base: position 1,571 of record CAZOHW010000352.1, read on the forward strand.
GTTTTCTTCTCGGTAGAGTGTCGCCACCTCAGAGAATCGCTTCGTGTGAGTCACGGGCGTTCCAGGGGCATAGCTGAGGGACTGCGGCAGGGGATTGGTTCGAAGCTCGCCGCGTGCGACTCGAAACGCCGGGTAGAACCCGTACAGTCGATTTAGTTGAATCGTCGTATATTCGAGTTGCGCTTCTAAGAGCCTCCGACACAGCTGCTTGAATGCCAAGGAGTCACGGTCCATCGCTGGGAGACCCGCGTTCGTGAGTAGTTCATCAACATGTTCCGCCATGGGTTCTAGACGGTTCTCCATCAGTCGTTCCTGTAAGAGATCGTGGTATCCCGCTAGTCCCTGTTCACGGTGCGAGAACCCCTGATCGGTCACAGGACCGGCCATGAGCTGCGTGACCTCCGCTTCATCAAGGGCAGTATCAAGCCAGCGTTGGATGAAGATTTCAATGTCGGCCTTGGTCATGTATGTCCCATAACGCTTGAGGGTGAGGAATGTTGTCTGTGCTGTGGCCTTCCATCGGCCAGCTCGAACTTTCGCCAGTTCCGGATTAGTCGTTTTCGTACTTCTCCAGAGTTCCGTTCGTCCCTTGAAGAAGGATCGAAGGGCGAGAGGGATATGGATTCGAGCATACAGGGTGCCGCGCTTGGTAGGAACGAAAAGTGACATTTCAGGCCTCCAGACCGGAGCTCGCTCAGGAGCTCGCCGTAGCAAGATGTAGATACTTGCCAGGACTTCAAAGAGGCTGAATTTGCGGGAAACTTAGTCTAGTAGCCGATTCGCCCGAATCGTGGTATCGTTGGCGGAGAGGGAGGGATTTGAACCCTCGGTAGAGATTTTGTCCCTACGACGGTTTAGCAAACCGTTGCCTTCGGCCACTCGGCCACCTCTCCACGTCAGACTGGATATGATTAGTCAATCACTTAGGAGATTTGTCTTCTCTCGGGTTCAGTCGAGTCGACATTTGTGCCATTTTATGGGCCATCCGGTCAACTAATTTCGTCGAGTAGGGAGTGATAACATTCTTTAACTCTTGGTGTCACCCGCGACAGGTTTAGGTGGAGCATCACAGGCCGCTATCAGCCGGCTGACTTCCCCTTCACTTAAGCACCGTGTCCGACCCTTGGGAGCCTTCGGTCATTCAATTTCTGGTACTCGATCGAGATAGTTCCATCATCATCGTTAAGCCCGTCGAACCTGTGCCGTGTATGGTAGTGCGGGTCGTAATCGTTCATCCAAGAGCCAATAAGTCTCACCTTCGAAATCCACGATGGCCCAGACTCGCTCTTGCGTACCTGTGTCTGTTTTGGCCAAAAAGAGGCACGATACGGTCCATGTGAGCAGCCCAGGGTCTCTCCCAGAGGTGCATATGTCGCCGCATAGCGTAAAATAATCGGTATGGATTGGCTGATAAACTGCAATAATGTTTAAAGCATTGACCGCTCATGAGTGTGCATCTCTCTGAATTCTCAACCACCCAGTTAGTCGTGAATCTTGGTTTCATGTTATTTTGGACCGGGATCGGAGCTTGGTTTCTCACGCGACCTTCTCAAGAAGCGGCGAGGCTTGTGCGCTTGCGCGAGGAGTGGGGGTATCCCGTCACCGATCATGTACGGGATGTGATCAAGTACACCAAGAGAGTGTGGATTTTCTATTTCTGCTTTGTAGTACTCGGTATTCTGGGAGTCCTGGTCTTTGGTGTTGAATTGATGCATCGCTACGAAATCATCCAGCCTCGAATGTAGGCGTTCACTTGACTCTGTGGCGTCAACCACACGGCAGGCCGACTCAACTGAACGTCACTCGCCGACCAGGTCAAAAGCGCTCGCAATCGATTACGTAACTTCTACAATGTCGTGCCAAAAGAGAATTGAATAGGTTACCTAAATGAATAACTCTTCATGGTCTCCTCACGTGGGCTTCATCTTGAGAGGATAGACTTCAGTGAACAAGGAGGAAAGCCATGACGTTTTTTCTTATTGAAGTATTCATCTTAGCCGCGATAGTTGGCGTGGTCTTCGCGCTCTCTCTCGTCTCCAGCCGGTGAGACGTGTGAGGAGGTCAGCACTGGTGTTGGTACATTTCTCCAGCGATGGAAGGGTACCTTGCGGGGTGGCGTTCCTAGTGTCTGCGTTGCCACTCCCACGGCGGGACCGGCTGAGGGTCAGTCCATAACCCTTTGTGGGCCCCTCGTGCTGCTGTTTCGAGATCCGCAAGCGCAAAATCCTCCGGCCCATAGGTCGGATACCACCAACACCATCCTTTGGCGACCAGCTCCCGATTGACGTGTGTCCCATTCGAGAGGGAGACCTTGCCAAGAGTATGTTTGTCCGTGTCTTGCCCCTGGCTGTCCACCGTCACGCTCCGGGCAAAGACCAACGCTGAGGTGGCTAGTTTTGCGGCCATGCCGAAGGCTTGTCCTATCTCGGGGCAATCAATGCCGTGCAAGCGAACCTGTTCCACTCGCCCTTTGTGCAACACTTCAATCGTATCACCATCGAGGACGCCGACCACTTCGCCGGTGAAGGGGGAAACTTCTGTATCACTGAAAAGCAGAAGGAGAAGGAAAAAGGTGACAGGCTGCCTCATAAGAATGAGGCTAACATATTCTCATGCGAACCGCGGTTGCCCGCTCTCTGCCGATTTCTCCATGGCTTTCGTCGCATTTAACACGGTTAAATTGTAGATGAGGAAGAGTAAGCCAAGGAGAAGAATCAAATGAGAAAGTCCATTGTCAGGGTTTCCCTTTTAGTAGGTGGAATCATACCAGCGGCAAGCTTCGCTGAAGCTCGCGCTATTCGGATCTCGAAGACTTCTCAGAGTTTGCATCGTGTCTTGGTAGGACGTGCTGCTCTCTGATCGACACAATTCCCTCAGGAGTCACGACGAAATGGGCCTGAGATGCTGTCTTCGGTGGTGGTGCCGGTGATGCATGTGTTCGGAAAGACTTCATGAACGTGATTAGTTTGTGAAGCATAGGATCTCCTTCCTCGTATTGTTGGAGCACTTCGAGATGAGCGACATGTTCTGAAACCGTTTGAAGGGTAGGTAACGAGTGCATGGTGATGCTCTTTTTTGTAACTGTATGCACTGAGATCTGGCTCAGGTCGCCTAGGCAAGGTCCTAGACACAAGGAACCGTGTTACCGGACATCAGCAGAGACACCACCGGCTGGACGCAAAATCGCTCGAGGCCTTGGCGACCATCAGCCGCCTCATAGACCTGATACCCGCATCGGCGAGCATCTGAGCGCATAAGGCAACAAAAACCCCCAGAATCCTTGCAACTTCGGTGACTTAGGGCGATACTTTTTAAGACTAATCGTTTACTCACCTATACCCGGAAGGGACATTATGAAGAACCGGCACACATGCATCTCTATGTGTATGGCAAGCAGCATGCTTTTCTGCTTTGGCTGTTCGTTAATGATCGACCAACCGAAAGGCGAACCTCAATCCCTTAGTGCCTTAGAGAGTCAGTCCAAGAGTCTTGCGGGAGTATACACAGAC
>CAZOHW010000353.1:0-5062 GCA_964579525.1 uncultured Nitrospira sp.
TGTTCGTCATGAACACGATTATAGTCTATAAATGGGCGTTACAGTCCACTAGTTAGCTGGGATTCCAGAATAGACCGATTGGTCGCGTTGTCGTCGACAATCAGCACCCTGATGCCGGCAAGTGATTGCGTCGACGTAGGTTTCAATGATGGTTGGTTGGGGTCGTACCGCAGTTGTACGGTGAACCAGAACGTGGAGCCATGCCCAGGCACGCTCTCGATGCCGACCTCGCCATCCATCAGGTGTACCAGTTGCAGGACGATGGCCAAACCGAGCCCGGTGCCGCCGAACCGTCGCGTGGTTGAACCATCTGCCTGGGAAAAGGCTGAAAACATTCGTTGCTGGGCATCACCAGGAATCCCGATGCCGGTATCCTTCACCTCGCATTTCAGCCTTACCCGTCCAGCTGCTATGGAGAGACAGCGCACCCACAGCGAGACCTCCCCCTGTTCGGTGAACTTCACGGCATTGCCGACAAGATTCAAGAGCACCTGTCTGAGTCGGACCGGATCGCCGATCATGGCATCGGGGGTCTCCTCTGGAACGAAACAGGTCAACTCCAATCCCTTTTTACTCGCCGGTTCGGAAAAGAACTCCACGGCCTCTTCCAGTGTCTGCCGAAGGCCGAACGGGATCTGTTCGAGCTCCAGCTTGCCGGCCTCGATCTTTGAAAAGTCGAGAATGTCATTGATAATCCCCAGCAGGGCGGTTCCAGATCGATGAACGGTGTCGACCATGTGTCGCTGGCGCTCCGTGAGTTGAGTGGTCACCAAGAGTTCGGTCATCCCAAGAACCCCGTTCATCGGCGTGCGGATTTCATGGCTCATGTTGGCAAGAAACTGCGACTTGGCCTTACTGGCGGCTTGAGCCTCCTCTGCCAATCGGCGGGCCTCTTGGGTTGCCGCTTCTAGCTGCTGGGTCCGTTCAGTCACCTTTGTTTCAAGGCTTCGCTGATAGTCAAGGATTTGGGCTTGTGACGTGTCGAGTTGGGCCGTCATCCGGCGGAAGGAGGCGGCCAGCTGATCCACTTCATGGGCTCCGCCCGCAGGGATATTGACGTCAAACCGGCCTTCTGCGATGTGTCCGGTTGCTTCCGTTAAGGCAAGGAGTGGTCGTGTCAGTGTTCTCATCAGCACCCACGCGAGCAGCAGGCCGACAAGCAGCACCAGGATCACGGCCATCCCAGTCCCGATGACAAATTGGTGGAGGTATTCTTGAAGGGGCTGCTGGCTTAAGACAATTCGGATGTATCCAATGACGGATGATGATGCGGTGACATTGGCCGATTCGAGAAAGAGCTGGTCGGTGGATGACGTGGTGCGAGTGAGTATTGGCGCCACAATGATGACGAAATCAACTCCACCGGCGGTGATGACTTCGGTGCGCAGCGTTTTAGTCGGCGCCGACGCGCTGCGCAACTGTGCTGTTGGAACAGACGCCAATGCGGCGAAGGATTGTTCCAGGAGGGTCTGATTCGTTCTGTTTAAAATAGCCACGTACGCAATCTCCGGTGTTGAATTGAGACCAGCGACACTCCGCCGGAGCGCGTCTTGGTTTTCGGTGTAGACCGCGTACTCACTGCTCTGAGCCATCATGGTGGCAATAGTGAGCCCTCGATCGACCAGATCTTGATGACGGACGGTGGTTTCTCGGTGAATTACTGACCCAGCGATGCCGACGGTTACCGCCACGAGACCGATGGTGAGCAGATTCACGATACCCCGAAGCCCGAGACGTGTTCTCATAAGCCGTACCTCATTGAAAGATGTGCAACGCTCCCTTGATCAGATCTTGTGGCAGTTCAAGGTTGATCACATTGGCTGTTTTCAAGTTCAACACATAGATCACTTTACGTGGGTACGTGGGGGGCAGTGAGTTCACACTGGTTCCGCTGAGGAGTTTGCCGGCCAGTTCCCCGGTTTGAAGACCAACGTCGAGATAATCGCGGTCGAGCGCGTAAAGGGCTCCGGCTTTCACCCATGAAGTGGAAAGCCCGATGAGCGGAATCTTGCTCTTGAGCGTATTGAGGAGGATAGGTTCTGCTGTCTGAGGCGTCATCACCACCGAATCTGGAACGCCCCACAATACGTCGGCTGTTCGAGAGATCTCGTCCAATGCGTCAGGAAGGGCGCGCGGTGTCTCAACGGATCTGGGGACGAGCGTCAGGCCAACTCTCTTCGCTGCAGTCGAGGCGGCATCCACCTTGAGCCGGTTTTCCTTGGGGTTGAAGAGAACTCCCACATTGCCCACAGTGGGAATGATTCGCTTCAGCCACTGGAGTTGTATCTCGATGGGAAAATCGAGCAGTACGGCGGTGGCGTTCGGCGATGACCGTAGATCGTCCGGTGTCACGATCATGGTGGCGAGAATGGGAAGGTGGCTGATCTCTCGCACAGCCGCCTGTGTCGTCAAATTTCCCAATGTCACCACAAGCTTGGCGCCATGACGCTTGACATCCTCGAGTACGTGCTGCGCCTTCGCCTGGTTTCCCTGTACGGTATGGATCTCGACGGTGAGGGTGATGCCCTGCTTGGCCAGTGATTGTTGAAGTCCGGCCAACACCTCGTGATAGGGTTTGAGGTCTTGACCGCTCAAGACGATAATACGATTGGACTCGGCGCTGACGAGACCATCGGGCAGCGCGAGGATCAAGCCCGCAAGTGTGATGGCTTGCGTCAGGATGGCTGCGAGGTATGTGAAGCCGTGCTTCATCATCAGTTCTTAAAAGCGGTACTTCAGCTTCACCCAGAATGTGCGGCCATCTTGATCGATGATGTCTTGCCGATGAAATTCGTCACTTGGGTAGCCGTATTTCTGATTCATCAGATTGTTAATATGGGCGGAGAGTTCCCAGCCCTTGATGAGTTGTTGACTGAAGAGTGAGACGTTGAGGATGTAGAACGGACTGGCGCTGTGCCCTGCCAGCGTCAATCGAGAGCTGGTGTATCGCCCTTCGAATCCGGCAAAGAGCTTGTCGGTGATGAGCGGGACGATCAGATTGGTTTTCACCAGGTGTTGGGGAGAATTCGTGAGTCTCTGTTCAGTCCGTTCCGTATGAGAGGTCTGCAAGGCATAGCTCAATCGACCTTCAAGGCCGGTCGGCCATTTGCCTTCCATCATGAGCTCGACACCGCGAGCAGTAATGTCGTCAAAATTCTTAAAGACGGACGCGCCGGTGGAGTCAGTTGTCTTAATGATTAAGTCGGCGATGTGGTATTGATAGAGGCTTGCGAGGGTCCGGACATGATGGCCGAGGTATTGTTCCAACACGAGTTCGTAGGTCTTGATTTGTTCCGGTCGGAGATTCGGGTTGGTTTTGGTCGTCGTTCCCGGTGCATAGAACTGTTCATAGGCCGTAGGAGCACGAAAGGCCTGTCCATACAGGAGTTTGACGGCGGTGTTCTTCCAGGTATAGATAAGGCCCGCGCGAGGATTGGTGGTGCCGCCGAACGTACTGTAGTGGTCATGTCGGAATCCCGCATTCAAGACGAGGTGGTCCGTGATGGACCCACTCATCCTGGACATAGCCTGCGATGAAGTGCGAATGACGTTTGTCATCGAGGTACGTCACTGGAGGGGCAACATCGCGGTTACTTTGGTTGACCACGAAGTTGTTGCGGTATTCTGTGCCGATCGTGACTCTATGCCGATCGAAAAACCGTCTGGTGGCGGTGAGTTCACCTCCAGCCCATTGACCTTGCAGGACATCTTTGTTCAGGGTAACGGGAATTCCGGTTCCAGAGTAGTCGTAAGGATAAAAGCCGTGATAGTAGTAGTAATCGTAGTACAACCGGGCTTTGACATTGAGCTGATTGAAGAATTCGTGTTGGTAAGTCAGGTCGAGATACCAGCGTTCATCGACGGTATTGAAACGATTGTCGTTGAAGACGGTTCCGAATGCTGCAGTCGGAACTCCTTTTTTCCGCCATTGATAGCCGCCTGTGAAGGTGAAGTCGGAATAAGAGAACTTTCCCGAGTAGTAATAGAAGTTGTCGCGATCGTTGTCTTTGGCGATACCGTTGTTGATCGACGAAAAAGCCGGGTAGAACAATTCCCGATGGCCTTCACTGCCGGAGTAGGAACCCGACAGCGACAGCTCCACTCCATTCGAAAATTTGTTGCCATAGGTCAAGCGGCCTCTGTAGGTATTGAAACTGGATGCCTCTCCTGAGACTTCAGCCCCCTTGATATCTCGCCCTCGTTTCGTAATGACATTAATGACACCCAAAAAGGCGTTGGTCCCATAGAGTGAGGAGGCTGGTCCTTTGATGACTTCTACGCGATCGATCAGATCCACATCGATAGGGGATTCAGTTCCGATCCCTGCTTGATCGTAGACCGCGTCGTTGAGTCGATGATTGTCGATTAGAATGAGGACGCGGGTATTGTAATCGCCGGGGCGGTTGAAACCCCTGATGCCCAAATATCCGTAGTTGCGATCAGTGTTGGTAAAGACGCCTGGTACGCTGTCAAGAATTTGTGCAAAGGTGCGATAGCCGTATTTCCGAATCTGTTCAGCAGTAATGATCGTGATGGCGGCTGGTGCTTGATGGACTTTCTGGTCGTATTTGGCTGCTCCGTAGACTGAAGGGATGTCGTCGAACAGCGTTCTTTCGCTCACGGTTGAATCAGTGGCGGAATCTTGAGTGCCGGAATTGGCAGATGTCGGAAGTTCGAGTGGCAAATCCAGAGCCGAGTCGGCTTGGGTAGGAGGTGGTGCTTCGGTAGTGGGAGCTCCATACGACGGCGATCCCCACACGATGAACAGAGCAGCAGCGAGGACCATGCGACTTCCAGGCCGAAAAACCCAGAAGACAGACCCCAAGCGTGACACTCTCATCGGTATCTCCGTGGATAGACTTCGTCACGACGATATCGGTCAATGAAGTCAACAACTTGAAGTTAATACTGGTTCTGTGACGATCTGGTGGTTCGATGATCTCTGGTAGTCTTGTCGTGGGCCGTGGCACGAGGGTGCCTGGTATGGAAGCAAGCTGTTTCGTTGTGGATGATTCCGAGGTGAACGACGAACTGATCGAGTCGGTTAGGGCTACTTCGATTC
>CAZOHW010000354.1:0-5060 GCA_964579525.1 uncultured Nitrospira sp.
TTTAACGAAGACCGGTTGCGCACCAAGCCAGCGATGATGCCACGATGTTTTTTGGATACATTACCGACCTCCAGATGTCGAAACGCCGCCTCTTCGATGAAGAAACCGCGCGTGACGTGTTAGCCGATACGATGGTCTCCGTCACAATCCATTACGAGGTTCGCGAGCTGGTCCGAGTGGCCAAACTCACGATGACCGGCGTCACGGACTTCTCCGTGTTTGAGCAAGAAGGGGCGGATTGTTCATCCCTTAGCGTCATTCAAGCCGAATGTACTGCCGGGAAACTCCGCTTTTGGTTCGACCCACAGGGGGAGCTGTACGTAGTGTGTGAGGAGGCTTATCTCGAAGAGGTCTCAACCCCATTTATGAACACCCAGCCGATGACGGAACTGGCCCGTTGGACCTTTCAGGGATATGTCACTGAAGGCCCGACGGTCCAGTGGTTGCTGGCTGAACTAGACCAGGCCGGCCTCCCCTGCTCGTGGCAAGCCGCCACACAAGGGACCCTGTCTCACTCTGCCATCCAATGGGAAGGCCATCTTCTTCCCTCAACCCATTCGGCCGTGAATGGAGGGAACATGGTCCACGTCGTGGCCTATGGTCCGCTGGACGGACAGGGATTCGGCCTCATGCTGCGTGTATTCGGCACTCAAGATCGGCACGTCAGCCGTATCCTCGGTATCCTTGCCGATAGGATTACCCAACATTTTTCGGGAGATTGCCTGGTCGGTTCCACGATCATTCCAGGCTGCGAATGGGAAAGCTGGTTGATACGGGAAGGCCGTTCGAAGCAGAACTGAACGGTGTACAACCGCAGACTCGCGCCAAATCAGTGTGCGTGTTCGGGAGAATAGTGACCGTTCGCATTCCCGTTGGAGAAACTGGGAGCAGCGGTACCGTTCGCATAGACCGTCACATTGTGCGCTCCACCGTTTCCGTGGATGGCTTGCCGCTTTCCGTTGATGCACTCCACGAGGGCCCATAACCGTAACGGGTTGACCTTCTGATTCCGTGCCACATGTAAGGGCGTTCCTTCGAGAACAGTATGCAGCGACAAATCGGTTCTCCATCCAAAATGTTTGGTTAAGGGAGAAAGGACCTTTTCCACTGCAGCGATCACTTTGTTCCCATTACTGAAGTGGTTCAGCATGATAATCCGACCACCGGGACGACACACACGAATCATCTCATTGACCACCATGCGATAATCAGGCACCGCCGTCACGACATAGGCTGCCATTACCGTATCGAAACTGTCGTCGCCGAACTCCATAGCGCCGGCATCCATGCGGTGCAATTGCACGTGATCCAGACGGTGAGCGACCGCTTTTTCTTTCGCTTTTTCCAGCATGCCCTCGGAGAAATCGATCCCAACAATGCGGCAATGTCTCGGATACATCGGAAGGGCGAGTCCGGTTCCAACTCCGACTTCGAGAATTTGTTCACCCGGCTGAACGTTCAAGTTGCGAATGGCTGATTCACGTCCTTCATGGAACACTTTCCCAAACACCTTGTCGTAGAGCCCTGCATAGGTAGTGTATACGCGTTCAATTTTGTCGGAATCCATACGCTCCTCCAACCCTTAAAGCCACGTACGTTCTGTACGAATCGAACCAAACAGAGACGCCCACCACCTCGGCCGCTGGGGGAAATTCAGGCGGAAAACCCGTACGCGGTGGAGATACCCGCACAATACATAAGCGGGCGTACTCTAGCCAACTCACATCGTTCGAGTCAACAAATTCTTGGCGAGTCTGGAACGTTTGCGTGGATATTTGCACTGCGGAGACCCCTCATCCTACGTGTCCCTCACTTGATTCGGGCCAGTATCCTATGTGATAGCTACACGCCATGGTCCTCGCAAGCGTATTCGCCGGTATCTTGTTTCTCGGACTGATTATCGGCGATTGGTGGCATTTCATCCGACTGACGCCTGACGCGATCCGCTATGGTTGCCGCGTCGGGAGGCGCCTTGAGCACTGGCCTGAACAGACGCTCGCTTGCACCCACGCTCGGTTCAAGGAGGACGGCTCGCTGATACTCCCCCATGGCGTCGCCTGGTTCGACCCGCAGCGCTCCCTGATCGCCATTCGTCCACAATATCGACTGTTTGCGAGAGGCTTTCGCACAGCGTGGCCACTCAAAGGGCTGATTCATCTCTCGAACGACAGCCAGGCCGTCCGCGCGCTGTGTATCAAACGCATCCCCTGGTCATCCGCACTGATTACGATCGTGTGGTTCATGCTGGTGATCGTCGGCTCGTTAACGTTTGTGGTTCAATACGCGCTGGAAGGGGGATTCGCCTCGTTTGGCGGAATGCTGACAGGCGTGACTGTCATTGCCGTCGCTGCATTGGTGATGGCCTTTGGACTCGTCACGGCCGCATTGTCCTATCGGCTCGAAGACAGTCGGCTCATGAAGGTCTATGACGAATTACGCGAGGCTCTTGAGAAACCAACCGCGTCGTAGTCACCAACTCTTCTCAACCGTACTGGATGCGAGGAGACCGGAACCATTGCTGCACCTGCACACTACGCACGGAATAAGTCGAGGAAGTGATCGTACTCCGTCGCGAGGTTTAACGAAGACCGGTTGCGCACCAAGCCAGCGATGATGCCACGATGTTTTTTGGCAAGGCCAGAGTCGTCAAAGGCCTGCCGAAATATCAGCCATCGCCGTGTGGGATCGGACAGGATGCGATCTTGCTCCTCTTTTGGACGTGCATGAAGGAGCGTCGTCAAGGTCCGAACCGCCTTTTCGACGCTTTCATAAGGAGGAGCTAATTTCAGTCCTGCATAAAAGGTTTCGAGATGACGGCGAAATTCATCCTTGAGTGCGTGGAAATGATCGGACTGAGTCGGTAATGCTTCCGGCATGGTATGCTGGACGATGATACGGTAGGACGAATGGATGTGACAACTTTTTCAAGGAGGATTCTATGAATCGATTTGTTCGCGGGCTTGTGATCGTTTCGGCCATGGCCTTGCTGATCGGCTGCTCTTCATACCACCATCACGGCATGATGGGAGGTCACAATAGCGATGCCTACTGGCAAAAGGGGCAACAAGATCTAGAGGGGCTCATCAGTAAAACTGTCCAGGATCCCCAGAGGGCCAAGCAGGTGAATGTCCTCGTTGGCGAGATCGTCAAGGAACTCAAGACGAGCCGTGAGCAGGAGCGGAATTATCACCGGCAACTCTATACGTTGAATGCCAACTATGACGCGACACCGGAAGAATTTTCCAAAATCTTGAACGACGCGAACATTCAACGCATGCAGAGCTCAGCGAGCGTGTTGAGCCTCCGGTTCAAAATGAAAAGCCTGATGACGCCCGAGGAGTGGAAAACCCTTTCCGACAAGATGCAGGCCTACAGCAGTCGTTATCAACAAGGCGGCACCGGCGCAAAGACAGGCTACTAAGAAAGGTTGAGGCCGAACTAAAGTCGAGGTAAGGTTCAGGTTGAGTACAGAGGATTGGAGTTCTCTACTCAGCCTTAACCTTGACCTGAGCCTGTACCGCCGTTTCAGCTTTGAGCGGCACAGCCGTCCAGGTCGCGCCGGCATCCGTCGAGCGATAAAGCCCGCTGCCGTTCGTGCCGGCATAAAGAATCTGCGAATTCCTCGGATCCATGGCTAGAGCGCGAATGTTTAACGTCGTCAGACCCTGATTCATCGCCTCCCAGGTCTTTCCACTGTCTACGCTTTTCCAGACTCCCGCCGGGCCACCGGCATACAACTGGGATGGTTCCGTCGGATGAATGACTAGACTGCTGATAAAGGGGTCGGAGATGGATCGGCCAATGCGTTCCCACTGCTCTCCCTTGTTCACCGTGCGAAACAGGCCTTTCGTCGTACCAGCATAGACCACGTCGGGATTCATCCGATCGATCTCAATCGCATTGACGCCCAACGCCATCGATGCCATCAGTTCACGTTCCGGAATTAGGCCGTTGTTGATCCGTTTCCACGACATCGCCGCGTCCTCTGACCGATAGATCCCACCCGTCGTACCGCCGAACAGAATCGTGGGATCCTTCGGATTGATGGCGATCGAGGTCACAATATGGACCTCTTTCATCCCGTTCATTCGTTCTTCCCATTCGCGACCTGCATCTTTTGTATAGAAAGCACCCACCGTTGTCGCGATATAGATCTTCTCCGTCAAAGCCGGGTGAAACACAAACTGATTCACGAACGAGACATGTTCCTTGAGCCCGACATTGTGGGGCAGCCAATGCTGGCCCCCATCTGGGCTCTTGTAGACCGCGTCGCCCATCGTACCAGCATAGATTGTCGCCGGGAGGAGCGGATCGATCGCCAAGGTCGTCACCCGTCGCGCGCTGAAGCTGGGGAACTTCTCCCAGGTCCCTCCTTCATCGCGAGATTTATAGACCGCATCGTTCGTGGCGACGTAGAGAATGTTTGCATTCGTCGGATGGAGCGCAATCGACACGACCGATTCACTCTCCTTCTGGCAGCCGACAAGGCCTGCTGTCAAGAACAGCGCGATCGCCACCCATCGCAGGATCAGTGAGAGTCGAAGCATGCACATACGGATGGGACAGTAACCATGGCGTACCGAGCAGAGTCAAGACGCGACATCCCTGCAGCATATCGCCTTTTCCTTGAGCAACAGGAGAAACCACCTATACTAAATTCACAGCCACATCAATGTGACCGTTGCGGATTCCGCCACTTGCGCAAGAGCGATGATGCCCTCTATTTCTCGTCGCGCCGTTGTGAAGTATGCGCTCGTCACCTTCGTGTCCCTCGCTACCGCTCCATTCACCTGGATCTGGTCACATAGTTCAACGGCTGGAGCACTCAGGCAGCGCTTGGATCATCTCACGTCGGATCTGACACCCACATCTGTTCATGTTGAGATTCATCCCACCTGTGATGACATGCGAGTGACGGATCGCTGTTCACGTTTCATGCAGAATGCCTACTACCTCTCCTCGGACGGGAAGTTCCATCAACCGATTCTCGAGGCGACCAGATCGTTCCGCACCGACCAAGCCATCCAGCGCACCTTGCAAGAGCGACTCACCAGCAATAC
>CAZOHW010000355.1:0-5051 GCA_964579525.1 uncultured Nitrospira sp.
CGGTGATACCGTCGCGACACGAGAGGCATTTGGCGCAGCGCTGGAGGCATTAGGAGCTGTCCATCCCTTAACCGTTGCACTGGATGCTGACGTCAAGAATTCGACCTATACCGACAAATTCGGGAAGAAATTTCCCAACCGGTTCTTTGAGAATTTCATCGCAGAACAAAATATGGTGGGGGCCGCCGCTGGTCTGGCGGCTTGCGGGAAGATCCCGTTTGCCGCGACCTTTGCCTGCTTCTTGAGCCGGGCCTATGATTTCATCCGCATGGCTGCCGTTAGTGGATCCAACATCAAGCTCGTGGGAACCCATGTCGGCGTGAGCATCGGCGAAGACGGCCCGTCCCAAATGGGATTGGAAGATATCGCCATGATGGCAGCGCAACCGAATGTAACGGTGCTCTACCCTGCCGACGGGAATTCGACCTATCGCCTTGTCGAAGCTGCAGCTCAACATAAGGGGATGGTCTATGTCCGTGCTGGAAGACCAAAGAACCCTGTGATTTACGGACCGGATGAGCGTTTCCACATCGGCGGCAGTAAAGTCCTCCGACAGAGCGCGGCAGATGCGCTCACGATTGTGGCAGCAGGTGTGACGCTCTTTGAAGCCCTCAAAGCCTACGACCAGTTACAGTCAACCGGCATTGCCGTCCGTGTGATCGATCTCTATAGCATCGCTCCCATCGATCGAGCCACCCTGTTAGAGAGCGGCCAAGCCACCCAACGCCGCATGTTGACGGTAGAGGACCACTACGCCCATGGCGGTCTCGGTGATGCCGTCCTCAGTGCGGTCGCTACCGAAGGGATCAAGGTCCATAAACTCGCGGTTCGAGAAATCCCGCACAGTGGGAAACCTGACGAACTGATCGACCATTACGGGATCGGCGTACGGTCAATTATTGAGGCGGTGAAGCAGATCATTAAGTAGACAAGGGTCTCAATACTTCAACTGCAGTATGCTCAACGGGTTGCTGCCGAGCACCTGAGCGCGTCTGGTTGCTCGGAGGAGCCATCACATCACACAATGCTATACACACAATATTGCTTTGACACCCACATGGTTAGGCACATGAGAGTAGGCTGTTTATGCAGGTTTTCACGTTTTCCCGAAACAATTGTGGTATAGTTCATGCCGAGTGAATCATACGTTGAACACGTCGATCGACGTACACACAGAAGACAGACAGATCATCTTACAACTCAATGGGAGGAACGAATGACGAGAAGGACCATCACTGTCTCAGTATTCGCAATGGGGTGCGCCCTGATGCTTTCAGGAGGCCTGGCCTCAGCCGAAGATCTCGCGCCTCTAGCCCCGGTTCCAGCTGACTATACGGGCAAACATATGCCCGCCGGCGGATGGACCGATCCGAAAGCCATCGAAGAGGGTGGAAAGATTTATCGAGGCGAGTTTAATACCGACATCAACTGCGCCAGTTGCCATGGCAAGGACGGCAAGCCGGTCAAGAAGGGTGCACGAGATCTCCGGGACCCGAAGAATACAACCCGGTACTCGGACAGCTATTGGTTCTGGCGTGTATCCGAAGGGGTGCCGAAGACGAAAATGAAGGCCTGGAAGGGACTCTTGTCAGAACAGCAAATTTGGCAAGTCATCGCCTATCAGCACATGTTCTCGCACGACGGCAAGCCATCCGAGCATTCGGATTATAAGCCGTAATTAGTCAGATTCCGATTCAGCCGAAAAGGGGGAGAATGCGGATCGCCGCTTCTCCCCTTCCTATTTGACGACAAGCCATTAACGCCCCCTCCATTAGGCTGGATTGGGTGCGACGAACACCAGCACTTTCAGCCGCTGAGTTGTGTGGTTCTTCACACCATGTTCCTCTCCCGCAGGAGCGAGGGTGCCCTGCCCCGCTTCAAGCACTCGCCGCTCAGTGCCGATCTGAAACATCCCCTGCCCTTCTAGCACAATATAGACTTTATCTTGGTGGCCATGCACATGTCCTTTTTGCTCCTGGCCAGGCTCGAAGCAGTAGACATCGCAGAACAGGCGTTCCGTTTGGAACAGATTGTTCTTCTTCATTTTGTCGGGAGAAAACTGCTGATTATCAGTGAGTGTCATGACCTTCATCTTGTCACTCCATTGATGGCAGAGGGTCTTGAAACCGGTCAGTTACGGCATACGAGATAACAGTTTTTGGTATGACTGCTTGAGTTCATTCATAGCCGACGTCATTTTTTCCTTGACCTCATGCCATTTGGCATCAGTGGAGCCCTTCAGCTCCTCCAATTTTTCTCTGACCCCCTCTTTCTTCTTCTCTAGCTCATTCAATGACTTCTGCAGCTCCGCTCGTGTGGACTCAGAAGCCTTTGTCACCTTCCCACGCAACTCCACGATTTGCCGTTGAAGTGCCGCCAACTCCTCGCGCGCTTTCCTTTCGATCGCCTCCTTCTGCTGGGTGGTATACTCTTTGGTGGCCTCAATCGTCTCTCGAGCCTCCTTGACGATCTTCTCCGTCCCAGTTTTTGACTCAGCTGCGACATCCAGTGGAGAACCTATGCCAACGATCCACACCCAAAAGATCCCGATCATGAATGGATATTGTTGCATCATCCCCTCCCAAATTAGACACCAGTATACTTGGAGGCCTTTTCTGAGCAGACCACTCAACTTTCATCCGGAAGCGACCGACAAAGGACAGTCATCAGCGAATCGTCACGATTGAGGAGCTCCTCTATGCCTTCTGAGACCCAGCCGGCAGCGTCGCACGTCGAACAACTTGAACAGAAGCTGGTCCAGAAGATTAAAACCGGTGAGGTCGAACTTCCGCTCCTCCCCCAAGCCGCCAGCCAAGTGATGGCACTCGCGTCGGACCCGAAGGCCGATGCAGCCAAACTGTCAGCCCTGATTCATCAAGACCAAGCACTCGCTGCACACGTCCTCCGGATCGCCAATTCGCCGGCCTACATGCCCCGCAGTCCGGTTGTCTCGCTACAGCACGCCGTCGCCATGTTGGGCATCACCTTGTTGTCCGAAATTGCTTTTACCGCATCATTAAAATCCGGTGCCTTTAAAGTACCAGGATATGAAGACGATGTAAAACAACTCTGGCGCCACTCCCTCGCAAGCGGAGCCTTTGCCAAGGAAGTCGCTCGCATGCGTCGAGTCAATGTCGAAAGCGCCTACTTGTGCGGGCTTCTTCATGCCATCGGGAAACCTGTCGTGTTACGAGCGGCCACCAAACTGGCGGAGGAACACCGTATTTCGCTCGAGAAGCCCGTGCTCTACACCTGGGTCGAAGGCTATCATATTGAAGTCGGCCTCCTCATCGCAGAGAAATGGAGTCTCCCCAAACAAGTTGCCGCAGCCATTCAGTACCATGGAGACTACGATCACGCCACGGTCTTCCGTCAGGAGTGCTTACTCACCTGTGGCGCCGATCGCCTGGCCAGTCATCTGCTTACCCCAGAGGACATGCCCGAAGAGACTCTTCGTGAACATCCAGTGTTCGCCGAGCTCAACCTATACTCCCAGGACATGGACCAACTCATGAAGACCAATGACCATGTGATGGCCATTGTGAATGCGATGAACCTATGAGCACACTAAGCACCTATGACATCATTGTGATTGGAGCCGGTCCGGCAGGCCAGAAAGCCGCGGTTCAAGGCGCCAAGGGCGGCAAGCGGGTCGCGCTCATCGAACGGGAACGGGGGATCGGCGGCAGCTGCGTCTATCGAGGGACCATTCCCAGTAAGACGCTGAGAGAAAGTGCTCTGCATCTCGATCAGCTCAAACGCGCCGGTGAGGCGTTGCAGTTCAACCTCAAACCAGATACCCAAATCGCCACCCTCCTCAGCCGACTTGAACAAGTCGTGCAGGCACACGATTCATTCATGAGCAAGCAGCTTCGCCGAAACGGCATCTCTCTGCTCCACGGTCGAGCGCGATTCGTGGATGCCCACACCATCGAGATGCAAACCGTCGATGGGGCGCATCAACAATTCACGGCACGTACTATCGTGGTCGCGACCGGATCGCGCCCCAGGAACCCAAAGGAGATTCCTGTCGACCATGAGCATATCCTCGACAGCGACTCGCTCCTGTCAATGATGTACTTGCCACATTCCTTGACCGTCATCGGAGGCGGAGTTATTGGTTGTGAGTATGCCTCCATCTTTGCGTTGTTGGGTGTGGAGGTCACCCTCATCGACCGCGCGCCATACCCTCTCCAATTCATGGATCGAGAATTGGTCGAGCAGTTCGTAAAAGGGCTTGAGCGCCAGGGCAGCCATTACCTTGGCGAGAGCCATATCGCCGATGTGCGATGGGATGGGGTGATGCATGTCATCACCACCCTCAAGAACGGTATGATCATCAAAAGCGAAAAAATGCTGGTCGCTCTTGGACGGCAAGCCAACATCGAAGACCTGGATCTCGAAGCAGCCGGCATTGCCCCCTCAGACAAGGGACTCATCCCCGTCAATCACTATTGTCAGACCAATATCGAACACATTTATGCCGTTGGTGATATGGTCAGTGGACCGGCCCTCGCTTCAAAGGCGATGGAACAGGGACGACGTGCCGTCAGGCATGCCCTCAATCTGCCAGTCGGCGATGCCGCCTCCACTATCCCACTGGGAATCTATACTATCCCTGAGATGGCCAGTATCGGGCTCGATGAGATGGGCGCGCGAGAACGCTATCGCAACCCATTAATCGGGCGGGCCAAATTTGAAGAAATCGCCCGTGCGCAGATATCAGGCGGGAATCAGGGGCTTCTCAAAATGGTGGCTGATCCAGCCGGTGAGCAGCTACTCGGAATACAGGTGGTGGGTGATTCCGCGACTGAATTGGTTCACATTGGACAACTCGCGCTTCAAAACGGCGCAACCATTGAATCGTTTATCGACAACGTATTCAATTTTCCTACTTATGCCGAAGCCTACCGCATCGCCGCACTGGATATCCTTGGCCAAGTCTCGAAGCTTCACACGGCGAAAGCTGCCTAGTCCTCCGACGATGGCGTTCGGAAGCTGATTCGTCTCCGCCGTATAAACCTGATACAGCCGGCCACACAACCTTGATC
>CAZOHW010000356.1:0-5020 GCA_964579525.1 uncultured Nitrospira sp.
ACTGTGACCCGTCTCGACGGATCGGTACGCAATCAATTGTTACAGGCCACTAGTGCCCTGCGTTCCTTAGAGGGCCAGGCCTAGCGGGAGTCTCGGAGGGGACTCTTTGCCCGTGGCTATCGTCCGCCCTCTGGACAACGTCTGTTTCTTACCATTGATGCCAAAGTCGTGATGCCAAAGTCGGTACGTGCCAGGTCCACATACACCTACCTCGCCAATTCAGCAAACGTGCGGTGAGAGACACAGCTGAAGCGTCACAATTGAGTCATATGCACAGCCAGGACTATAGATTTCTCGCCAATCAATTCCAAGTCCACATGACAAATCAGGATAGATAATATTGGAGCGCCATACGCCATGTGATAGGCCTACGGCCGGAGACGCTCCATGCCCTGTCGAATTCAAGCTCCCCCGACGACTATAGTGTGAATAACGACTCCAGCTCCCCTACTTCAAGGAGGATCTCATGGCGACGCACAAGAAAGCACAAAATGCCAAGATTCCAAGGGCTTCAGCCAACATTGTCTGGTTTGAAGTTCCGGCAGACGATCTGACCGAGCCAAATAGCTAACGATCAGGAGGCCAAGATGAAATACCTCTGCCTTGTCTACGTTGAAGAGAAGGTCTTGAACGCATTCTCCAGCCATGAGCGACGTGCAATTTCGGATGATGCCATGTCTTATTGTGATAAGTTACAAAAGGCCGGCCAGCTACTTGCCGCCTCCCCGCTGCATCCGGTAGAAACCGCAACAACCGTGCGGGTCCGAGAAGGCAAGACCTCGACCACCGATGGGCCGTTCGCCGAGACGAAGGAACAGTTGGGCGGATTTCTGATGATCGATGTACCGGACCTGAACGATGCTATTCGCATCGCGGCGCAGTTTCCGGCCGCCCGCTTTGGCAGCGTGGAAGTGCGCCCGATGAAGGAACTTGGCTGCGCAGACTGAACGTCGCCATGGAAGTTGCCGCTAAATTAGCTCGTGAACTGATCGATAAAACCTACCGCATCGAGTCACGCCACGTGCTAGCCACCTTGATCCGCCTACTTGGCGACTTCGACGCGGCTGAAGAAGCACTACACGAAGCCTTTGCAGCAGCCATCGAACAATGGTCCCGGGATGGGGTACCAGCCAACCCTCGCGCCTGGCTTGTCTCTACTGGCCGATTCAAAGCGATCGATGGCATGAGACGGCGGACTCGCTACAATTCGTCCTTACGCGAACTTCCGACACACATCGAGACGACGACCAGCGATCTGATTGAGCAGGATGATGAGCACATCGAAGACGACCGCCTACGCCTCATCTTTACCTGTTGTCACCCGGCCCTCTCTGAAGAAGCGCAACTCTCGATGACGCTGCGAGAAGTCTGCAACCTCACCACGGAAGATATCGCGCACGCTTTTCTCACGAAACCAACTACAATCGCGCAACGAATCGTGCGGGCAAAAGCAAAGATCCGCGATGCGCGTATCCCCTATGAAGTTCCTCCACCATCAGAGTTACCGGAACGGTTGGATGCCGTTCTTCGAACGGTGTATTTGGTGTTTAATGAAGGTTACTCCGCGTCATCTGGAACATCCCTTACCAGAGCAGATCTCTCAGGGGAAGCGATTCGCTTGGGACGACTCCTCTTACAACTCTTGCCGGAACCAGAGGTCATGGGACTTCTCGCTTTAATGCTATTGCATGAATCGAGAAGACAGGCGCGCACGTCGGTCAACGGTGATCTCGTGCTCTTGGACCAACAAGACCGCTCACTCTGGAATCGAGAACAGATTAGAGAGGGTCTGGCGTTGGTAGAGCGGGCGCTCTCGTCGAAGCGAATTGGTCCCTACACGTTACAGGCCGCGCTTGCCGCCGTCCATGCCGAAGCGCCCAGCCCGGCAGAAACGGATTGGGCGCACATCGTCGCGTTGTATGATTTATTATTACGAGCAGAACCTTCACCGATCATCGAGCTCAACCGCGCTGTCGCAGTCGCCATGCGTGATGGACCAGCCAAGGGATTGGAGTTGGTCGATGTCCTTCTGAAGGATGGTGACTTGGCCCGTTATCACCTCGCGCATGCCGCACGAGCCGACCTCTGCCGGCGATTGGGCCAATCGTCGGAGGCTCGCCTCTCCTACCAACGAGCCCTGGCTCTCACAAAGCAGAAACCAGAACGACGGTTCCTGGAAAAGCGGCTAGCGGAACTATCGACTTAAACAGATCTCAATTGATATCAATACTAGCTCAACCATTTTTCTCGATAATAATTACCTATAGTGAAGTGCTCAGCCGTGTATAGCTCAATCGACGCTCGTATGTCAGCAAGCAACCCAAAACCTACTCGATCAACCCATCCCTTACACCTTGATCGAACGAATCGTGCGGTTTAGGGGGAAAGAGAACTTGATAAAAATGGACAGAATGAAAACTTAGCTATTGCGCAAAAGAAAGGAAGACGACATGGGCAAGCAGACGATTGCGAAGAATACGATCTGTCTGTGGTATGACAACGATGCCGAAGATGCCGCCCATTTCTACGCGGCCACCTTTCCCGACAGCGCCGTGGGCGCGATCTATCGCGCTCCAAGCGATAACCCCTCCACCAAAGCAGGCGAGGTAATCATGGTGGACTTCACCGTCGCAGGTATCCCCTGTATCGGTCTCAATGGCGGTCCCATCTTCAAGCATAATGAAGCCTTCTCGTTCCAGATCGCGACCGACGATCAGGAAGAGACAGACCGCTACTGGAATGCCATTGTCGGAAATGGTGGCCAGGAGGGTGAGTGTGGCTGGTGCAAGGATAAGTGGGGTGTCTCATGGCAGATCACGCCGCGCGTGCTGATGGAAGCGATGGCGACGGGCGGAGATGAGGCCAAACGTGCATTCGATGCGATGATGACCATGCAGAAGATCGATGTCGCCACCATCGAGGCAGCGCGGCGAGGCTGATGGTAGTTCCTGTCTTAATGACTGCACGATCCTCTGTAACAACTTGTTGAGGGAGGGGAAAATTTTCGCCGCCCCTTCGCCTTAAAAAGGGCATTGACCCAACATGACACTTGATATCAGATCAAGTCACATTTACATACGTTAACCAACCACAAGGAGGGCCCTATGCGTTTCCTATCTCTAACCGTTATCACATTGTGTATGGCGTTGATGGTTTCGCCGGTCTTGGCCAAAGAAAAGAAGCACGACAAGCCGATGGACAAAGAGGCGATGATGGAACTCTGGAAGCAACTCGGCACTCCAGGCGAGCCGCACAAACTCTTTGCGACATTGGCCGGAAGCTGGACGACGACCACCATAGAATGGATGGAGCCAGGCAAGCCGCCGATGGAATCAGCAGGCACCGCGGAGATGAAAATGTTGCTGGACGGACGATTCCTTTACCAAGAGTTCAACGGCCAGATGATGGGCCAACCGTTCACTGGCATCGGCATCGACGCCTACGACAATATGGCCAAGAAGTATGTGACGGTCTGGATGGATTCCATGGGCACCGGGATTTTCCGTATGGAAGGGACCGCCAGCCCTGACGGCAAAACCATCACGTTGCGAGGCTCGCATCCTGAACCAGGCGGGGGCAAAATGACGCATCGCGCCGTTTGGAAAATCATCGATGCCGATAATCAGACCTTCGACATGTACGGCGCACACCACGGCCAGAAGGAAATGAAGATGCTGGAGATCGTCTATACGCGGAAACAATAGGCGAGAGTTGACTGCTTAGGCTGAGGGGTACGCCTCTCAGCCTCTCGTTCCATCATGGCTGGCAGGGGCAACTGACCAGGCACATCTCATTACATAATCTTCACATCGCTTTGCCTTGCCTCAAGCCGATCTCGGCTCTTTGTTCGGGCGGCCGACGGAAATATGCCGGAACCCATAGCCGGCGACACGATCCGGATCGTACACGTTGCGCAGATCGATCAACACCAGGGCTTTCATGATCCCTTTCAGCCGTTCGAAATCGAGGCTTCTGAACTGATTCCATTCGGTCATGATGATCAAGGCGTCGGCCCCTTCAGCCGCATCGTAGGCATCCTTACAGGGCTTCAGTGCCGTGACGGTTTTACACGCTTCATCGAGCGCGATAGGATCATAGGCGCGGATGATGGCGCCTTCTTTCAACAACTCCTGACCGATCGCCAGTGCCGGTGCTTCCCGTAGATCGTTTGTGTTGGGCTTGAACGACAGTCCCAGCAGTCCCAGCGTCTTCCCCTTCAGCCCTCCCACTGCGTTGCGAATCTTCTCAACCATACACTGCCGCTGATTGTCGTTCGCTTTCGATGCCGCGAGGGCCACCTGCACCGGATACCCGACACGCTCACCGGTCTGAATGAGCGCCGCCAAATCCTTCGGGAAACAGGACCCGCCGAATCCCGCGCCGGCATGCAGAAATTTCGAGCCGATGCGGTTGTCCAGCCCCATGCCCTTCGCCACCATTTGTACGTTGGCGCCAAGTCGCTCACAGAGATTAGCCATCTCATTGATGAACGAAATTTTCGTCGCCAAAAAGGCATTGGACGCGTACTTGATCAATTCTGCAGTCGGGATATCGGTGACGACGATCGGCGTTTCAATGAGATATAAGGGCCGATAGAGATCTTTCATGATGGCGACGGCTTGCTCACTCTCTGCCCCGATGATCACCCGATTTGGACGCAGGAAGTCTTCAATTGCTGAGCCCTCCCGCAAGAACTCCGGATTCGACACAATGTCAAACCGATGGGTATGGGTCTGGGTTTTCTGAATCACCTCACGAAGCTTTTCACCCGTTCCCACCGGGACCGTCGACTTCGTGACAATCACTTTGTACCCGGTCATGTTCTGAGCAATTCCCTTGCCGACCTCTTCGACATACGACAAATCGGCAGAACCATCGCCTCGGGGCGGTGTGCCAACAGCAATAAAAATGACCAGCGCCTTGTCGACGGCTTTGGCACTATCCGTGGTAAAACTAAGTAGCCCCACTTTGACTCCTTTGCCTCCCACCTCGGTAATTCCCGGCTCATAGACTGGGACTT
>CAZOHW010000357.1:0-5011 GCA_964579525.1 uncultured Nitrospira sp.
GTGCACCCTCGTGATACCGAATCTGTTGATCGATCGCCGACACATTAAAGGTTTTCACAGGTGCGTCAGCCGGGCAGACCGACGGAGCGGACTTTTGAATCTGCTCCCGACTCGGCAATGGCTTCAGGTCACCTTGCATTTCATCAAACACTCGGAAAATACCCCAACTGCCTTCCGCAAAGTGCGAGGCACGACCACTATAGTAGAGATAGTCGCCCGCCTGCTTCTGCGGTCCGCCGGCGGCTGGAATGGCTGGATCGTATCGCTCGCCGATCGCCAAGTGGATCGTGCTACGCGCCATCGCATCCTTCCCGTACCGTTCCATCGGGAACCAGTGCCCAGTGACGTGCCAAGTATGGACTTCATTCGCTGAACCGACCAAGGCCCTAACCAGGATCGGATCGCCAAGATAGGCTCGCAGCAATGGAGTCCCTGGATCCCCATGAATACCGGACACGAACAATTTCGATGAGTCAGGATTGTTGGCAAGACGCACGCTCAACGGCTCAACACGCATGCTGTAGCCGCTGCCGGTCGTAGCTTCACCACCGTTCAGGAACCACATCGGAGACTTGTTGATCCTCTCAGGGAATTGATGCGAAGGCGGCCCGTCGACCGTGGTCGCCCCAATCTTCGCCTGAGGATTATCAGTCGTAATCAACTCCGCCGTTCTGGCGTTGCTATCCATGATATGCATCATGACTTCGCGGAAGCTCCCACGGATATGGGCCGAAACCGGCTCCAAGGTGTGGATGTCCGCGATAGGACCACTCCGGATCTCTTTACCAGTGACCGGATCATGATAGGTGGAACGTGGTGGCTCGGTGATGAAGGCCGAGAACAAGCCGTGGCCCCACGTATCCGTTCCGAATACGTGATCATGCCAGTAGACCGTACCGAGATCCGCATCGACATACCAACGCTCACGGATAAACTCCACGCTGGCGATATCGTTCTTCTTATGCCCATACTTCAATGGGGCATCGAAGGTAATGGTCTTACCGTTGATCGCCTTGATCCGAGCCACTTCAAAGTATTTCGGATCATCCATGCCGACACCAAGTTCGATGTTCAGATGGAACTTGGAGGGGTCCGCGACGGTGATGTTTCTGGCACCGGCCTTGGTATCCGCCGTCAACACCGTGTTGCCGGGCAACGGCATACCCTTATCCGGCTGTGGATCCTTCAACATCGTGAACGCACGAAGGGACATATCGTATGAGAACCCGATGGTCGGACCATCCGATGCACTGGTATCGAACTGGAAGAAGTGAGGATGGAGATTGATCTTATTGGACCATCCAGTCCGTGCATCATCCGGAATTTCATTCTTGAAGATCACATCGATGCAATCGTAGACATTGCCGCGAATGACCAGCGGCACTTGCTTCTTTGGATTGCTTCGAACTTCCGCTTCTTCCTCATGTAACACATAAATCATGCCGATCGGATCGACGAGAGCCGGCGTCTTGGCAGTTGCCGGCTTCAGCGTGATCGGTAAAGTGATGGAATGAGCCGTATAGAACTTCCTCGGTGAGTTTTCCGGACACAAGCTCCATGGACCCTGCTCGCCAGGCTTGGCCGGCTCAGTGCTCTTTGTCCCATCCTCCCGCACATGGAACGGCTCCAACCACGGGGCTCCACCATGGTTCGGTGCAAAGGGAGGACGCTTCCCAAGGTGCGGACGCAGCCATGGGAACGCGAGCTTACCCGTTTGTGGATCGAAGGTGATTGGTGGTCGTTTCAACGGTGTCGGCGATGCATAGTCCGCCCATTTGTGAGGAGTTTCCGGCTCATTGAGCGCCAGGTTTCCCTCCCACTTCCAGTTGATGACCGTCGCATCATGGGCCTGAGCCTGCTTGACTTGATCTTCCGACTTCCCAGGTAGACCCTGGGGTGGAAGCATATATTCCACCCAATCCTTGATGGAGACCTTGACAGGATTGGCTTTCCAATCCGTCTTATCCTTGGTGATTTCCCACTTCTTCCCGCCATACCAATCCACCGTGGTTCCGACCAATTTATCCGAACTGACAGCGGGCTTGATCTTGCCCTTCCGATCCGGCAACTCCACAAGCGCCTTCATGACATCGGTTTGGAAGCCTGGTTGTTGCAGGGTATTGTAGACCCGCCAGAACCCCCACATCCCTGTGACATAATGCTGCGGAATATGGCAATGGAAGACGAACTCCCCTGCCAACGCTTGCAACCCGCCGGACCCACCCTCAATGACCTCGTCAAAAATCTCTGATGGCCCGATCGACTGGACATCCAATCGGTCGGAAGTATCATTGATCATCGGAAACTTGACTGGACCGTTCTTCGACAACGTCGGATCCAGCTTGCTGGTCTCAGGCTGTCTGGCCCAACGGATCGATCCACCATGGAGGTGGTGAGAGTGGACGATTTCTGATCCACCAACCATGCGGAACTTAGCAGGGTCGCCCAGATAGGAACGTGGAATCGTCGTGGCTGGATCGCCGAATGAATAGGATCCATACCCCTGGGATTCGTCGGCAAAACCAACCAAGTGCTCCTGCATCTCCAGCCGCGTACCATGAGGCTCGCTCCGGTAGTTCAGCAACCGGGCTGCTGGACGATAGGTATCGGTATGGGCATCCCGCTGCGGGAGCATGTCACCCTTCCGGTTCAAGAGGCGGAACGTTTCGTCACCGGCTTCGTGATAGAAGATCACGAATTCCCGGAAGTCCGACCCCTTGTTCAGGTCAATCATGGCTTCCCAACCACTCTTCATGTCCTCGCCGGTGAAGGGGCTCAGGTAGCGAGCTCCGCGCTGTTCAACCACGAGTGACCCTAACAGACCTAGAGAATACTGATCTCTTGAGGCATGACTATGAAAGGCGTGTCCGCCCTCTTGCGTATCGGGCTGGATATACCACTCAAACTCTCCGCTCTTTCCAGACGCCACCAAAGCATCCGGGTTGTTGGCCGTTGCCGGCTTGCCGGTGCTGGCCACCAACAATTGCGAACCATTGATGATCATGTTGGTAGGTTCGCCTTCGATCTGATTGCGAAGGGTGATTCGTAAACAATCGCCCTGGTTGGCACGAATGACCAACGGCTGAATCAAGTCGCCCTGCAAGCCGTTCGACACCGCTCCATCGGCAAAGGTGGGATCCTCGCTCTCGCGCGCGGCCTTATTCTTTGCTTCTTCATCCTTCACGCCCGCGACATTCTCCGTGAGGACATACATGAAGCCTGGATAAAAGTCTCCGAACCGATTCACGGTGATTTCGACGTTCATCGCTGTCACATCATAGGCTCGAACCGGTGCATAGGCTGGACATCGTCCACCCTGCGTCACCTTCACCTTGTCCATGTCCTCAGCAACAAGGAGAATACCTTGTTGCATCGCATGAGAACCGGCACCTTGGAATGGTCCCTTCGTCTGGACCTGGCGCTCGATTTGCTCGACGGCTTTTGACATCTTGTCCATTAATACTGGACCAGCTTGCGCGTGGACCGGCTTCGCCAGATCCTGCTTTGCATCCTGGGCCACATGCGCATCGTGCGACATGAGCGCACTAGCCGGCAGCGCCGCAGCCAAGACCAGGCTGGCCGCAAGCCCCCATATTCTCGGCCTCTTCCATTTTGTTGAATCACGCATAACGTTTACCCTCCCATCCTTCAATTGAGTCAAGAAATGTGTCAAGTAAGAATCAATAGAGTGAGTCCATCGGACTTTCAATTTCAGGTAAGGTGAAGATGGAGCACAAACATCGGAAAATCGTCAGAGGTTAGAAGATCTTATCGCTAGGACAGGGTGAGCCTCTCCCCCATTTTGTGGGCGACCTTATATATACATTTCGAAAGAATTTTGCAAGGCGATTTTATACGGGTAATCAGGCATTCTCTGCGGGCCGCAGTCACAGCGGTCATTGGAATCAACTCGTAAGCTGATAGTTTTGTTTCCTCAGCCCCCGCCCAGCACGACATGGAACGTCAAATCGACATCGGCTCGTCGGACTTTGACCGACACCACTTGACCCGGGCTCGTCCGCTCGATGAGAAAATTCTTCAGCTGGGCAGCATCAAGAATCTCCGTGTCCTCGATGGCCAACAAGATATCGTGTTTCTGAATACCTGCAGATTTTGCCGGCTCTGCGACTTCTTTCACACTCACGCGCAATTTGGTGCCTTCTTTCACCGAAGTCATGTGAACTCCAAGTCTTGAGAATGCGAGAGGTTTTCCTGAAAGTACTGCGTTGATGATGCGTTCAGAAAGAGTTCCGGGAATGACAAAGGTCATGCGACTGCAATGAGCCTGGCTCTCCTCTTTGTCAGTTTGGATCACGGCATGCAGAATGCCTACAATTTCTCCTCGGGCGTCGAACAGTGCACCTCCTGAGTTTCCACTACAGGCTGATAAATCTGCCTGGATGAGGCGGGTATCGATGGTTTGGAGAAACGTATTCGTATTTCCGATCCTCCCAAAGGCGATGGTGGGCCCCCATCCAAGTGGATAGCCGACTGTAAAAACTTCCATCCCAGGTGAGACCTCACCCGCAGCAAAGGAGGTCCCTGCCAGCAACTTGGAGCGATGCTGTTCGGCAACTCGATACACAACGATATCCATGAATGCACTCTCGTCTACAAGATCGGCAGGAAGTTCATGAAGATCATTCGTGAGTATGCGTATCTGTTTCTGAATGACGGTACCTGTCGAAAGCTGGTGTTTTTGTGCGGCATGTCTTGCGGTAATCACATAGCCGTCTCGTAGATGAAATCCGGTTCCTCGGACGGCAATCTTCCCAAGTTTCTCCGGTGTTCGCTGATCTTGCGTATCCGCCAGGATACCCACGGTCACCTGTCTGGCCAGAAGAAACGCATCCTCGCTGATCGGCGTCGTTTCAGCATAGAGCGGAAAGGTGAGTATTGTTGCGCCGAGCCACACTCCGAACGCAGGAAAACGCAGGTAGCGAGCTGCACAGAGGTGACTAGTGGCCTGTAACAATTGATTGCGTACCGATCCGTCGAGACGGGTCACAGT